>NZ_JBIAVX010000012.1:0-380078 GCF_042894725.1 Streptomyces sp. NPDC001480
CTCTACCCGCCCGAGAGCCGCATCGCGATCGTGCTCGACAACTTCTCCCCGCACCTGACCACAAAGAAGGACACCCGGGTCGGCGACTGGGCAGCCGCCAACAACGTCGAGTTCGCCTACACGCCGACCAACAGCTCCTGGCTCAACCGCATCGAAGCCCAGTTCACAGCCCTGCGCTACTTCGCTCTCGACGGCACCGATCATGCCAGCCACAAGGAGCAGGGCAGCATGATCCGCCGCTACATCATCTGGCGGAACAAGCACGCTGCCGACGAACGCCTACGCGAGATCGTGGACAGGGCAAACGTTGCTTGATGCGGCACTAGGGCCCGCCCGGCCCGGGCCGGGCGGTGTCCCGGCTGGCGAGAAAGGCCTTCAAGCCGCGCCGCAGCGCGGTGCGTTCGGCCGGCCGCATCGCCGCGAGGGCCGCCGCCAAGGCCTGTTCGCGGCGGGCCGCGACATCGTCCAGTACGTGCCGCCCGTGGCTGGTGAGGCTCAGCCGGACCTCCCGCCGCTTGCTCGGATGCAGGGCGCGCTCCAGCAGTCCGGCCGCCTCCAGCCGGTCGCACAGCCGGCTGGCGGTCGGCATGCCTATGTCCAGGCGCTGCGCCAGAGCGGTCAGGTTCACGCCCGGCGCCGCCTCGAGGGCCCGCAGCGCGCGCAACTGGTGCAGGGACAAGCGCAGGGCCGCCTCCTGAGCGGCGAGCGACCACAGGGTCGTCAGGCTCTCCACGGCATCAAAGAGCTCCAGGGCGATGGCCTCCGGGCCGTCGCCCGGTCCCCTCGCCCGCTCCTCGCCGGGCCCGCCGGGATGGGTCACGACATCACTTTCCCTCAGCTCCGCGCCGTCTCGGGTGTCACCTCATCCCATCGCCCTACCCGACGAGCCGCGGAGCAAGCCGCCGGGCGAGGGAAGCCGGCCCGAAGACGGCCGGCACGGAGGCGGCCGGCACGGCCGGGGCGCCTAGCCACCCCAGAAGCCCCAGGACGCCGTGCCGTGCACGGCCGTCAGCACGGCGAGGACCACGAGGTCCGCGATGCCCAGGCCGAGACCGAGCAGGGCCCGGAACCGGCGCGGGGTGTCGCGGCGCAGCGCGATCACGGCCAGCACGATCGCGATCGGGCCGAGGACGAGGTTGAGGACGAGCAGACCGACGAGCCCGAGCACGAAGGAGGCCACGGCCATGCCCTCGGTGTCCCGGCGGCCCGTCCGGCGCGAGGGAGGTGCGGTCAGCCGCATCGCCTACACCCCCCTGGTTCCGCGCCGGCGCCGTTCCCGCGCCGCGAAGACCAGCAGCCAGACGGCGATCAGCGTGCCCAGGACGACCGTCACGGGCCAGGGGAGGTACGCGGCGGCCCCCACGACGATGCCCAGCAGGAGCAGGGCGGCGACCAGGAAGAGCACGGGTCACCTCCCTTCGGCCGGGGCGGCGGAAAGGGGCTGACGTATCCTCAACCATTTCCTCAACGCGTTCATGACATCGCGGGTTACCCCCGATCGGCCGTGTCACTCAGGTGTGCCCGGGCGTCGTCCAGAATCCGACGGGCGGTCTCCAGCGCCGCGGCACGGTCCTCGGGGACGAGGCCGATACGGGTGCGCCGGTCGAGCAGGTCCGCCGTGTCGAGCGCGCCCTCGTGGCGTGCGGCCCACAGCAGTTCGGCGCCGGTGACGGGGTGACCGGGTACGACGGGTTCGCCCAGCCGGCGGTCCGCGATGGCCAGGGCGTGCACCGCCACGGCCTCGGTGCCGTAGAGCCGGACCAGGCGCCGGGGCGCGGGCAGCGCGCTCAGCCGCGACGGCGCCGCGGCACCGACGAGGGGGAGGGCGGAGGTGGTGGAGGGGCCGGCCGGCAGCCGGCGCGCCGAGACGGCGGCGTCGACGGCGTCCTCGGCCATGCGCCGGTACGTGGTGAGCTTGCCGCCGACCACCGTGACGACGCCCTCCGAGGAGGTCAGCACCGCGTGCCGCCGGGAGATGTCGGCGGTCCTGGCCGCCCCGCCCGGCCGCTGAGGCGCGGTGTCCAGCAGGGGGCGCAGCCCGGCGAAGGCGCCCACGACGTCGTCGCGGTGGACCGGGGCGTCCAGGACGGAGCCGAGTACGTCGAGCAGGAAGCCGATGTCGGTCTCCGGCACCTGAGGGACGTCGGGGACGGGACCCTCGACGGGTTCGTCGGTGAGTCCGACGTACACCCGGCCGTCGCCCTGCGGCAGGACGAGCACGAAGCGGTTGGTCTCGCCGGGGATCGGGATGTGCAGTCCCGCCGGCAGCGGGCCGAGCCGCTCGGCGCGCAGCACCAGGTGGGTGCCCCGGGAGGGCCGGATCCGGATGCCGTCGACCAGGCCGCCCGCCCACACGCCGGAGGCGTTGATCACCGCGCGGGCCCTGATCTCGCCCTCCTCGCCGGTGAGTTCGTCACGGACGCGGGCACCCGACCCGGTCAGTTCCAGTGCCCTGACCCGGGTCAGGACGCGGGCGCCGTGGGCGGCCGCGGTGCGGGCGAGCGCGGTCACCAGGCGGGCGTCGTCGGTGAGCCGGCCGTCCCAGGACAGCAGGCCGCCGCGCAGGCCGTCGGTGCGCAGCGCCGGGGCCAGGTGACGGGTCTCCACCGCGGACAGCCGGCGGGGCGCGGGCAGGGTGGCGCGGGCCGTGCGGGCCATCAGGCGCAGGGTGTCGCCGGCCCGGAATCCGGCCTGGGCGAGGGCGGCCTGGCCGCGCGAGACCAGGGGGGTGAGCGGCAGGACGAACGGCTGGGCCCGGACCAGGTGCGGCGCGGTGCGCTGCATCAGCACGCCTCGTTCCACCGCGCTCTCGTGGGCCACGTCGAGCTGTGCGGACGCCAGGTAGCGCAGGCCGCCGTGGATGAGCTTCGAGCTCCAGCGCGAGGTGCCGAAAGCGAGGTCGTGGGCGTCGACGGCGACGACCGACAGCCCGCGGGCCGCGGCGTCCAGGGCGGCTCCGGCGCCGGTGGCACCGAGGCCGACCACCAGGACGTCCACCGCCGGGCCGCCGACGGTCCCGGCCAGCTCACGCCGCCGGCGCCCGGCGGACAGGGACGAGCTGCTGGTGGGGCTCATGGCGTGAGGGTCCTCTCCAGGATGGTCCGCAGTTCCGCGAGGAAGGCGGCGGAGGTCAGGTCCGGGTCGTCCTCGTCGGTCATGGTCCGCAGCGACAGGGTGAAGGACTGGACGACCAACAGCAGGGCGCGAGCCTGCCGTTGCGGGTGGCAGGCCCGCACCGAACCGTCGGCGTGCCCGTCGTGCAGGGCGCCGGTCAGCAGCTCCAGCAGGGCGTCCTGGCTGGCGCCGCGGCGGTCCAGCACGTACGGCAGGAGAAGTTCCGGATCGACGTCGATGATCTTGCGGAAGAGCGGGTGGGCGCGGAAGGCCGCCACTCCGTCCACCAGCCCGTCGACGACCAGTTCGCGCGCGGTCCGGTCCGGAGCGCGTTCCGGCATGGACCGTGTGGCCACGCCGACCCACTCGCGCGTCATCAGGTCCCCGACGAGGGAGCGGACATCGGGCCAGCGCCGGTACAGGGTCATGCGCGAGACACCCGCCCGGCGTGCCACGTCGGTCAGGGTCGTGCGACGGACACCGACGGCCAGTACGCAGTCGCGCACCGCGTCGAGCACCGGGTCGCCGGCCTGGTCGTCGTCGTGGGCGTCGTCCTGGGCGTTGTGACGAATAGGCGTCATGTGTCACAGTGTAACGCCCCGGAAGCGAGCGATGAGGACGAACCGTCATGGACATGCTGTGGAGTGGCTGGGGCGACCCGGCCGAGGCGGCACCGCTGCCCGAGACGGTGACCGGGCTGCTGCGCGATCTGCTGGGCGTCAAGCCACGCCCGGCCGAACCGCTGCGGCTGGAGGACATCGCCGTACCCGCCACACCGCTCGACCCCGCCGCTCTGCGGGCGCTGGCCGAAGCAGTGGGCGGCGACGAGCACGTCCGTACGGACGCGGGAACCCGCATCCGGCACACCCGGGGCAAGTCCACCCCCGACCTGCTGCGGATCCGCGCCGGGGACGTGAGCGACGTACCCGCGGCCGTCGTTCTCCCGGCGACCCACGACGACGTGCTCGCCGCCCTGCGCGCGTGTGCCGAACACGGCCTCGCCGCCGTCCCGTTCGGTGGCGGCACCTCCGTCGTCAGCGGCCTCGCCCCCGCACGGCGGGAACCGTTCGTCGCCCTGGACCTGCGCCGCATGAACCGGCTGCTCGCCGTCGACCCCGTCTCCCGCACCGCCACCCTGCAGCCCGGCCTGCGCGCACCACAGGCCGAGGCGCTCCTGGCCGAACACGGCTTCACGCTGGGGCACTTCCCGCAGTCCTACGAGTGGGCCACCATCGGCGGGTTCGCCGCCGCCCGCTCCAGCGGACAGGCCTCCGCCGGATACGGGCGCTTCGACGAGATGGTGCTCGCCCTCACCCTGGCCACCCCCGAAGGCACCCTCGAGACCGGCCGTGCTCCCCGCTCCGCCGCCGGACCCGACCTTCGTCAGCTGGTACTCGGCTCCGAGGGCGCGTTCGGCGTCATCACCTCCGTCACCGTCCGCGTCCGCCCCGTGCCGGCCGTCCGCCGGTACGAGGGCTGGCGCTTCGCCTCCTTCGAGGAGGGCTCCACCGCGCTCCGGCGGCTCGCCCAGGACGGCCCGCGCCCCACGGTGCTGCGCCTGTCCGACGAGACCGAGACCCTGATCGGCCTCGCCCAGCCCGACGCGATCGGCGCCGAGGGGGCACCGCCGAACGCCGGCTGTCTGGCCGTCGTCGGGTACGAGGGCACCGAGGAGGACACCGCCCACCGCCGGGAGCGGGCCGCCGCCGTCCTGCGCGAGTGCGGTGGCACGTACGCCGGTACGGAGCCCGGCACGCGCTGGGCGCACGGCCGCTACTCGGCGCCGTACCTGCGGGACTCCCTGCTCGACGCGGGAGCCTTCGCGGAAACGCTGGAGACCGCCGCCTTCTGGTCGCGCGTCCCCGAGCTGTACGCGGCCGTCCGCACCGCACTGACCACCGCGCTCACCGACGCCGGCACCCCGCCCCTGGTCATGTGCCACATCTCGCACGTCTACGAGAACGGCGCCTCGCTGTACTTCACCGTCGTCTCCGCCCAGGGCGACGACCCGGTCGCCCACTGGGCCCCCGCCAAACGGGCGGCGGGCGAGGCGATCCTCGCCGCGGGCGGCACGATCAGCCACCACCACGGCGTGGGCACCGACCACCGGGACTGGTACGTCCGCGAGGCCGGCCCGCTGGGCGTCGACGCCCTCCGGGCCGTCAAACAGCGCCTGGACCCCGGCCGCATCCTCAACCCCGGCGTCCTGCTGCCCACGGACTGACCCGCGGGCCACCCCACCGGCCCCGCCCCACCCGCCCACCGCACGACCCGCCCCGGAGGCGTACCCCATGCGACAGTTCACCGCCGTCGTCAACCCCACCGCGGGCTCAGCGGGCGCGGCGGCCGCCCTGCTCCGGGTGGCCCGCGTGCTCCGGGAGGCCGGGGCGGAACTGGAGACGGAGTACAGCCGCAGCCTGGCGCACGCCCAGGACATCGCCCGCCGCGCGGGGGAGCGGGGACGGGTGGTCCTGGCGGTCGGCGGCGACGGCATCGCCGGCGGCATCGGCGGCGCCCTGAGCGGCACCGACTCCGTGCTCGGCCTGGTCCCGGCCGGGCGGGGCAACGACTTCGCCAGAGCGCTGGGCCTGCCCGCCGACCCCGACGCCCTCGCCCGGCTCCTGCTCGAAAGGGAGCCACGCGCGGTGGACACCATCGAGGTACGGTCGGCCGTCCACGCCGGCACCGCCGTGCTGGGCAGCGTGTACGCGGGGGTCGACGCCCTGGCCAACCGCCACGCCAACCACGCCCGCCTGCTGCGCGGCGCCGCCTCCTACTACGCGGGCGGCCTGCGGGCCGTGACCACCTGGCGCCCGGTGAACTACCGGGTCACCGTCGACGGCCGGCCCCACGCACACCGCGGTTACACCGTCGTCGCCGCCAACTCCCCCTACTACGGCTCCGGACGCATGATCGCCCCCGCCGCCCGCGTGGACGACGGCCTGCTGGAGGTCGTGATGATCCGTGAGGCGCCACGCCGGCTGTTCTTCACCCTGATGAACGAACTGGCCTCCGGCGCCCACGTCGAACGGCCCGAGGTACACATCCTGCGCGGCCGCGAGATCCGCATCGAAGCCGACCGCGAGGTGCCCTACGGCGCCGACGGAGAGGTCGAGGCGGTCCTGCCCGTCACGGCGAAGGTCCTGCCCGGCGCGCTGAAGATGCTGTACTGACGGGCCGGGTGCCCTCGTGGTACGGGGGCACCCGGCCCGCCCGCGGTCAGAAGGCGCCGGCGTTGAGGGCCTTCTGGAGCTGGGACGTGGTGGTGTCGTCCCAGGTGTCGTGCGGCGGCAGCCCGAGGTGCTTGTTGAGGGCGGTCGCCGTGTCGGGTCCGGTGACCCCGTCGGCCGTGGCACCGACGTAGCTCTGGAGGGCCTTGACCGTCAGCGGGCCGAACGCGCCGTCGACGTCGAGTCCGGCGGCGGCCTTGCCGTTGAGGACCCGCTGGAGGGCCGCGCAGGTGGCCGGCCCGAACTGGCCGTCCACGACGAGCGGCGCGGCCGCGGCGACGAGCGCCCTGGGCTTGATGACGCCCGGCTTCCCGGCGAGGGCGGCCTTCATCACCGCGGCGGTGTGCGGCCCGTACTCGCCGTCGACGGTCAGCTTGTGCTTCGCCTGGAAGACCCGCACCGCCTTGTCGGTGGCGTCGCCGAACTGACCGTCGACGGTCAGACCGGCCTTCTGCACGGTGTTGAGGTTCTTCTGGAGGGTCTTGACCGCCTTGCCGGTGGAACCCTTGCGCAGGATGCCGTCGTGGGAGGGCATCGGGGCGGCGCCCTCGTAGGCCGGCCGGCCGTAGCCCACCACGCAGGCGGAGTTGCGCAGACGGCGGCGGAACGCGTCGGAGGTGTTGCCCTCCAGGGTGGTGATGGTGCCGCCCGAGTGCACTGCCTCCACCAGGCCGACGTGGTCGATGCCACCGATGGACCGGCCGCCGGACCAGTCGAAGAAGACGACGTCGCCGGCCCGGATGCCGCCGATCCCGTAGTGCCAGCGCCCGTGGCTCTGGAAGGCACGGGCGTGGGCGGTGGTGAGGGCGAACTTGCCCATCACGGCCTTGAGGTTGTCGGAGTGGGCGGCCTCGTAGCTGATGGACATGTCGCACCACGCGCCGGAGAAGCCGTACCAGGTGGTGACGATGTTGTGGTTCGAGCCGGGCGGGTGCTCGGTGGTGCCCAGCAGCTTGCGTGCGGCGGCGATCATGCCGTTGGCGGTTCCCATGTCACAGCTCCCAGTCTTCGTCGAGGGCGTCGACGTCGGAGGTCACTTCGTGGTTCGGGTCCTGGCTGACGCCGGCCTGGTCCGGGTCGACGTCGAACACCCCGGCACCAGCGGCCGGGTACGGCGGGGTCTGCTCGCTCTCGCTCATGAGCGCGTCTCCTGAAATCGGTTGATTGCGGATGGTGGGCGGCCGCGCCGCCCTGGTGCGCCCTCCCGGACGCCGTACGTCCGGGAGGGCGGCCCCAGAGGCGGTGCGACCGCCGCCGTGCACCACCGAGTTCAGCGGCCCGGGAATTGAATGGGCAGCCGTCTCCGCCACCCTGATCAATGGCGGTCCCGCAGGTCACGGGCGCGACAGCCGACAGGTCAGCGAGCCGCGGTGTCCGTGGAGGGGGCGAGGAGCGCCCCGGCCCGCTCTCGCAAGGCGTTGTCCTGGCCGATGACGTGGTCCTCGACTCCGGAGCGGACGATCCGGGCGTCGCCGTCGGCGAGGACGGCGAGCCGGCGGAGGTGGTCGCCGGTCAACGCGTCGGGTCCGAGGGCTTCCAGCGCGTCGCAGGCACCCGCCGGATCGGCGTCCACTTCGGCGGACCGCAAGGCGGCCGCGGCGAGGGCGGTGCGGTCCAGTGAGCCGGGTTCCGCCACGGCTGTGAGGGCCAGCACCGCGGCCGGCGCCTGCGCCGGATCGTCGAGTGCGGCTTCCAGGCGGGCGGTGAGCGGCTGTGCCGCGGGGCCGAGGAGGGCCGTCGTCCGGGCGGCCCGCGCCACCGACCACCGGGACCAAGGGTTTTGTCCGGCGCGGGTGAAGACCGAGTCCAGAACGGCGACCGCCTCGTCCGCTTCCCCCGTGACGCGCCACAGAGCCTCGGCGAGTTCAGTGTCCTTGTCCAGAGCGGGCGTGGTGTCGTTGTCGGGGCTGAGCGCCGCACGCAGGGCCGGTGCCAGCACCGCTCCCCGGGTACCGAGCGCACCGGCCGTCCTGACGGCCTCCCTGAACTCACCGGCACCACGCCGGAGTTCCTGTTCGAGGCAGCGCAGAAGGGGCGCGGTCTCGCCGACGAGGTCGTACAGGGCCTTCGCCGCGGGGAGGACGCCCTGCTCGGCTCGCGCCCGCAACGAGATGACGGCCCGGGCGCGGTCCGCCGGGGCGCAGTCGGCGGCGACAGAGGTGATGGCCCGGGCGGCCTGGCCGGGGAAGCGCGGGAGCGCCGCGCACAGCTCGGGCAACGCCGGCGCCGCCTCGGCGCCCCACCCCGCGAGCAGGTGCGTCAGCTGCCACGGCTCGTTGCCGCTCACATCCTCGGGCCGGGCGAGGCGGTCCCGGACCGCGTCGAGCAGTTCGCCGTCGAACGGGAAGGCGGAGTCCTTCGGGCGCCGGAACCCGGCGGCCGCGTCGAGGGCCCGCGGGCGCCGCTCGATGCCGGCGGCCAGGAGCGGTGCCGCCTGTGCCGGCGCGACGAGCACGAGCGCGGCCAGGGCCCGGTCCGCATGGTCGTCGTCCTGGTCCAGGTTCCGTCCGGCAAGCGGGGCGAGCGCGTCCGCGGCCGGTGCGGCGACACTGCCCAGCCGGCCAAGGAGGGACGACATGGCGACCACCGCCTCCTCGTCGACGGCCGCCGCTCGCAGGTTCCACACCAGTCGCCGCGGGGCGCTGCGGGAGAGCATGCAGGCGCGATCAGCAGCCCAGAGGCCTTCGGCCCGCACCTCGGCCCGTTCGTCGTGCAGGGCCGCGTCGACCAGTGCGAACGCCATCTTGCGTGCCATGCGTCGGCCTCGGCCGAGGAGGGCCTCGACAACGTAGGCCAGCGGCTCGCCGCGTTCGAGGTCGAGATCGGAGCGCAGCGGGTCGGCGGGCAGCAGGGACAGCATCGTCGTGTGCATGGCCTCGGTCCATGGAACATCCGCGTCGAGGCAGGCGAAGACGGCGGCCATGCGCACCTCGGCCGGATGGGACGGTTCCAGGGTGGCGGCGGCCAACGCCGCGCCGTCCTGGGGATCGAGCCGGGCGATGCCTGCCAGGACCTCGGCGCGTGCGGCGGGTTCGGGTTCCTGGTCCCAGCGCGTGCGCAGGGCTGGGAGCGCGATCCCGGTCGCGCGGGTGTGGGACACCGTCCAGGCCGCGGTCCGGCGGACCTCCGGCTCCGGGGAGGCCAGCAGGGGCAGGAGCGACGGGAGCTGGTCCGCCACGGCCTGTCGGACCGCGCCCGGTGCCACGCCGTACTCGTCCTCGCTCTCGGCCATGCCGCCGAGCAGTGCCAGGACGTCCGCCGTACGGTGGCCGGCTGCCGCGATCCCGGCCAGGAACGGCACCGCCTCCGCGCTGGCGGCATACACGGTCCCCTGGTGCAGAACGCTCCCGTAGAGTTCCGACAACGCCTCGTCCGCCGCATCCGCGTCAGCGGCCATCAGAGCACGCAGCAACTCGGGAACGTCTTCCGCGCTGCCGTACGCGTGGGAGAGGGAGGACCAGGGGCGGGCATCCAGGCCGTCGAGCGGGTGTACGAGATCCATGCGGAGCATCGTGCCAGCGCCCTCTGACACGACCGACCAGCGCCGCGTCAGGCGTCGTTCGCCCGGTCGAGGAACCAAGCCAGCACAGCCACGGCTACGGGTACCGCGAGGAGGTAGCCGACGAGGATCCCGGCGTCCGGGCCGGCCGGCGACGGAAGGGCCCAGTTCGTCGCGGCGGCCAGCACCACTGTCGTCATGGCCAGCGCCAGCAGGGCGGCGACAACGGCGAGGCGACGCGGCGGCCCCGCCCGGTACCACTCGACCGCGGGACCGAACGCGAGCATGGTCGTCACGAAGGCGGCGAGACCGGGGTCGGGCAGCCACCCGAACGGCCACGCCAACAGGGTCGTGATCCCGGAGAAAGCGAGGCCGACGAGTTCCAGCAGGACGGTCGACACCACCAGGTCCCACGGACGGCCCCGGACCGGGCCGTTCCCGCTGTCCTTCTCATCGGCCACATCGGCAGAGTAGCCAGTGACCCCGCACGGCGGAACGAGGTCGACCAACTCGGCGGACACATCTGAATCGGAGGCCTCAAGGCTGCCGGCCCGCCGGGCGGGCCACGATCGGAACGGTTCCTCTTCCCGGGCGGTGCCAAGGACTTCGTCGCCTTCATCGCGGCGCGGACCGGGACATCCGATATGACGGGCGTCTTCGGCTTCGAGCAGGAGGATCCGCGGATCGCCGGGTCCGTCGAGGTCGCCCTGAAGTGGAGCCGCACCTTCACGGGCGGCATCCAGAGCTTCGCGAACAGCTCGCCCACCCCCGACGGGGGGTCGCACGTGGTGGGCTTCCGAGAGGGAGTGGCGGCAGCGGTCAACGCCTTCGCACGAGAGCGGCGACTGCTCAAGAAGACCGACACCGATCTCACACCCGACCGGCTCTGGGCAATGCCGAAGTGCGCGAATCCGTCGCGACGGCCGTCCGGGACCAGCTGACCAGGTGGTTGGCGGAGGTCCCACGGCCGGACTCAGCCTTCGCCGGCGCCGACGCTGCTGCCGCCGTGACAAAGGCGCTCTCGACTGCTGCGTTCTTGTGAGCATCGGCCGAGCGCGCCGCCCGCGCGGTCCTACCGTCCGGCTATGGATACGAGTCGCAGCAGGACGAGTCGCAGCAGAGGAAGAACCGTGAAGGCGCTGCCCCGCGCCGCGCTGGCGGTGCTGCTGACCACCGGGGCGCTCACCGCGGTGGCCCCCGGCGCGCGGGCGGCGAGTGCGCGGACCGAGACGCCGGTGGCGTCGACGAGCCCGGTGACCGGGGTGACCGAGTCGGTGGTGCGGGTGCAGGTGCCGTTGCCGGCCTCCTTCGGGGCCCGGCCGGCGGCGTGCGACTGGCTGTCGTACCTGCGCTACCGCTCCTTGGACGGACCGGCGGCGTCGGCCGACGCCGACCGGATCCTGGTCGCCCAGCCGGGCATCCTGGAGGGCGCGGGGGCGTTCGACAGCGTCGCCCGGGACACCGTGGCGCGCGCCGCCGAGCAGGGCGAGCACATCGAGTTCTGGGCCCTGGACCGGCGCTCCAACTGCCTGGAGGACCACACCGGCATCGCCTCCGGCGACCAGCACACGGCCGTCGACTACTACTACCGGGGCAAGCAGGTCGACGGCCGCACCTTCGCCGGGTTCGCGGGCAACGACCAGATGGGCTGGATGGCGAAGCTCGGCATCGAGCAGACCGTCCGCGACCAGTACGACCTGCTCACCGCCGAGTTGCCGGACCAGGGCCCGCGCAAGCGGAAGGTGCTGTGCGGCGGGCACTCCCTCGGCGGTGTGATCACCGGGTACTTCGCGGCCGCCGACTTCGACGGCGACGACGCCACCACGGCCGACGCCGGATACAACCAGTGCGCCGGCTACTTCGCCCTCGACACCACCGTCTCCACCTCCCTCGCCGACCTCAGCGGCAGCATCCCCGACGACACGAATCTGCCTGACATCGGCCTCGGTCACGGCGTCGTACAGGCCGGCCTGGACAGCGGGGTGTTCCCGCGCGCGCTGTCCGCGCCGGTCCTGCTCAACCCCGAGACCATGACCCTGCTGGCCATCGCCGGCGTGGGTGCCGTACAGGACCCCGACGGCGAGGCCGACCTGCCGGCCTACCTGCCCGCGAACGTCAACATCGAGGCGACCAACCGCTTCCTGTTCTCCAAGGACGCCGCCACCTTCCTCACCGGCTCACCCGCGGTGAAGGACTTCCGGCTCACCAACGACGCCGTGCTCGGGGCGCTGATGGACGACAACTCCGTGCCCCTGGCGTTCCTCCAGAGCAGCGTGGGCCTCTTCGACGGCGGGCCGATCGCCGACAAGAACTTCCCCGTCGCCAACGGCGGTTCGCGGCAGCCCGCGCTGTTCGGGGTCGAGTACAAGGCCATCCCGGACCAGCCCCACGGACCGCTGTACACATGGCGGAATCACGACCGTGTCGGCGACCCGGACGACCCCGGGTACCGGTCGGCCGACGGCACGCCCTTCACCGACGCCGGCAAGGAGGTCACCGACATCCGGGAGCTGGCCCGCAGCCTGGCCGAGCAGCCGCTGGACTTCACCGAGCAGTACTTCCCGACCAAGCTCGTCACCGATCTCGAACTCGCCACCTCCCCGCAGGTGAAGCGGCTCGTCGCACACCCGGAGGGCCTCGAGGCCAACCCGACGCTCACGGTGCTCGCGGGCGACGGACTGCTGGCGGGCCGCATCCCGGCCGGCCTGCACCCCGTGGTCGCCGACGGCTACCAGCACCTCGACGTGCTGACCGCGGCGCCGGCGCAGAACGACGGGCGGCCCGAGCCGGTCTCCACCAACCTCGCACGGTTCGCGCGGACACCGAAGTAGCTGTTCCGTACGGCGAAGGGGCCCGGGAGGATCTCCTCCCGGGCCCCTGGTGTGCCCGCGGACGCGGATCAGACCTTGCCCGCGGCGAACGCGGCCGCCGCGTCGGCGTCGGCGCCGTAGCCGAGGTGCGCGAGCACGTCACCGCCGCCGTTCTCGCAGATCGGGTCGCCCTTGGCGCAGAAGTCGATGGTGCGGCTCTGGTAGGTGCCGGTGACGCTCTTGCCGAGGGCGCGGATCGGGTTGCCGAACAGCAGCACGGCGGCGACCCTCGGCGCGAGCGCGGCGGGGATGGTGGCCACGATGGGGCTGCCGACCACCGCGCCGTCGCTGCTGATGCCGATCGAGTTGTCCACGACATTCGCGCCCTGCGAATAGCCGACGAGGATGAAACGCTGATTCGGACAGGCCGCGGCCTGTCCGGTGACGTGGTTCACCACGTCCGCGTTGCCCTGCGCGGCCGAGGTGAGCGAAAGGTCGGCGGGGTAATTCACCTTGTAGCTGGACAGGTTTTTTCCCGTCAGCTTCTTCTGGAGCGCGGAATACACCGGGTCGCCGACGATCGCGCCGAGAGTACCGGGCTCGAAGGTGCCACGGGCGACGACGACGTCGATGTCCGAGCAGGTGGCGGCCGAGGCGGCGGGAGCCGAGAGGGTGGTCAGTCCGGCCCCGCCGAGCAGCGAGAGCGCGGCGAGGCACAAGCGGATACGCATGGGGATCCTTTGCGGGTGGGGCGCGTCGATGCGCCTGCGGAAAAGGACGTCCCGAAGGTATTCGCGTTCAGTGGAGGGCTGTTATGGACGGGAATTCAGAGATTCCACGTTTTTTGTTGCCGACGTGAGTGCAGAGGGTTCCCGCAACTCCCCGGTGCGCAGCGCCAGAATGAGGTCGAGCCGGGTACCGGGGTCGTGCAGGGCGTCACCGAACAGCTTCTCCAGCTGCCGCAGGCGGTAACGCACCGTCTGGGGGTGGACGTGCAGCCGTGCGGCGACGTCGGGCACGTTGCTGCCGCTGAGCAGCCAGGCGAGCAGCGTCTCGGCGAGCCGGCCGCGCTGACCCTCGGAGACCGTGTCGAGGGGGGCGAGGACACGCGCCTCCAGCTGGGCCAACAGCGGTTCGTCGCTGTGCAGCAGCAGGGTCGACAGATGGTCGGCGCAGCGCACCACGCCCTGGCGGGGCAGGATCCCGCGCCCCATCAGCCCCAGCGCCCGGGCGGCCCAGTGCAGCGACTGCGCGGCCTCGGTGAGCGGGACCGTCGGACCGATCGCGGCCGGGCGGCCGCGCAGCGCGAGGGCGAACGCCCGCCCGCCGAAGCGGCCCGAGCCGTCCGGGTCGGCCATCAGCATCCGCGGTGGCCGGGATCCCATGTCCACCAGTGCTCCCGCCGCCGCCAGCGGCCGGTCCTCCTCGCGCTGCTCCGGGGTGGCCGCGAGGGCGACGACGGCGACGTGCCGCGGCACCGGCCACCGTGCGGCGTGCGCCAGGTCCTCGACGGCCTCCGGCGACACCGGCCCGTCGCCCAGCAGCAGGTCCAGCAGCCGTCTGCGGCGCCGCTCCAGCTCGTCCGTACTGCGCAGGCGGGCCTCGGCGAACCCGGCCGCCGCGGCCTCCGCGACCTCGTGCACGGTCCGGAACGCGAGCTCGCCCAGCGCGGCCACCACCGCGGAGTCCAGCCCCAGCTCCTCCGCCGTACGGCCCATCAGCCGCCAGGCGTGCAGCCCCCCGACGCGCAGCGCCGACTGCAACGCGTCCAGGCTGCGGCCCTCCAGGGCCTCGCCGCGCCCGAGTTCGTAGTACGTCGCCGCGATCGCGTCCCCCCGGCCGCGCGGGTCGGCGATGTGGTCGACGAAGAGGGTCAGCGCCAACTCCACCCCGGCCCGCAGGTTCCTGCGGTAGTTACCGTCGGCCGGCCGCGCGTACTCGGGAACCTGACCGCGGACCTCCTCCTCCACCTCGTCGGCGACCGTGTCGAGCTGGGCGCGCAGCAGCTCGGCCAGGCCGGGCGGCAACGGTGGGGCCACCGGACCGGCCGGCACTCCGCGCGGGGCGGGGACCGCCATCGCGGACACTCCTTTCACCCGGAACCGGCTCACCCTCGGGCCGTTGCCCGTGGGGCGAGGGAGATGTCCCGTGTTGGACGGACGCCCCCTGCGCTCCGTTCCGTGCCCCGACGGCACCGACATCACTCCGGCACTCCCAGTGCACGGGCGAGCATCGGCCATGACGCGGTGAACTCCCGTTTCCAGTACGTCCAGCTGTGTGCCCCTCCGGTGTAGTAGTGGGTGGTGACCGGGATGCCCAGCAGGGTGAGCGTGTCGGTGAAGGCGTGGGCGGACAGCCACAGGGCGCTCTCCAGCGCCTCGGGCAGCAACTCGTCGGTGCCGCCGGCCAGTCCGCTGCCGCTGGACACGTACAGCGGGGTGCCGCGCAGTCCCGAGGCGCGGGCGCGCGGGTTGAAGCCCTGCCAGGTGAGCAGGTTCAGGATCGGGTTCCCCCACAGTGTGAGGGGCAGCAGGTTCTCGCGGGCCACGATGGCGTCCACGATGGGGGGCACTCCGGGCGCGGTGGTGTCCAGGATCCCGCTGTAGGAGGCCGCCGCGGTGAACGCGCCCGGGTGGCGGGCCGCGTGGGCCATGGCTCCGTAGCCCCCGGTGGAGACCCCGGCGACGGCCCGGGCGCCGGAGGCCCGGTAGTCCCGGGCGAGCAGCGCCGGAACCTCGGTGAGCTGGAAGGTCTCGTAGTCGGGTCCGCTGAGCCAGTCGGTGGGGATGCCGGTGGGGCCCCCGTCGGGCATCGCCACGATCAGGTCGCGGCCCTCGGTGAAGGCCTCGATGTCCGTCTCCCGGGTCCAGGAGGTGTAGTCGTCGTGGGCGCCGTGCAGCAGGTAGAGCACGGGGTAGGTCCGCCCGGTCCGTGTGACGAAGTCCGTCGGCAGGATCAGCCGCAGCGGCGCGCTACGGCCCAGCGCGGTGGAGGACACGGTCAGGTCGAAGGTGCGCGGCCCGACCTGGGTCGCGGCCTCGGCCCGCGCGGTGCCTGTGGCGCCGAACAGGACGGCCAGCGAGCCGGCGGCCGCGGCCTTGGCGACGGCGCGTCGGGACACTCCGGTGGTGGGGTGGGGCAGCATGGCGGCTCCTCGTTCCGGTTCAGCGGCTCTGCGCGGCGAGTTCGCGCCGCAGATGGGCGGCGAGCTCGTCGACGTGTGGGGGGTCGAGCAGCGACAGGTGGTGGCCCGTGACCGGGACGACGGTCAGGCGCGGGCACACCTCGTCCCAGCCGAGCGCCTCGTCGTCCCGCTCGTACGCCGGGTCGCGCACGGTGTGCGGAGCGGGCTCGGTGGCCCGGTACAGCACCACCCGCCCGTCGTGGCGGCCCGGGCGGTGGGCCTCGCCGGTCCTCAGGTCCAGGTAGGAGGCGCGCTGGTGCTCCAGCGCGGCGGCAGGCACGTCGGCGGCCCCGCGGAGGGCGCGCAGCACGGTGTCGATGCGCTCGCCGTCGTCGTCCATCGCGACGAGCTCGTCGTACGGCAGCTCCAGCCGGACCCCGTAGGTGTCGGCGACGTGCCGGGCGAAGCCCGTGAAGTGGGCGCGGATCCGGTCGGCCGGGGTGCGGTCCGGCTGGGGGAGGGGCCGTACGGAGTCGATCAGCACCACCAGCTCCACCTCCCGCCCGGCGGCGGTGAGCAGGCGCGCGGTCTCCTGCGCGACGAAGCCGCCGAAGGACCAACCGCCCAGCAGGCAGGGGCCGTCCGGGTGGGCGGCGGCGACCGCCTCGGCGTAGTGCCGGGCCTTCTCCGCCACCGTCCGGGCCTCCTCGACCCGGTCCAGCCCGTACACAGGCCGGTCGTCCCCGAGCCGGTCGGCGAGCGCGCGGTAGACGTCGGTGGTGCCGCCGGCGGCGTGGACGAGGAAGAGCGGCGAGCCGGAACCGGTGGCGCGCAGGGGGCGGAGCGGGCCCGTGGGGAGGGCCTGGTGGCAAGCCTGCTGGATGCGGGCGGCCGCCTCCTCGACCGTCGTGGCGCCGAGCAGGTCGCGCAGGGGGAGTTCGACCCGGAACTCGCGTGTCACGGCCGCGCGGACACGGACCGCCATGAGTGAGTCCAGCCCGAGGTCGGCGAGCGCGGTGGCGGGGGTGACACGGGCCGGCGGATGGCCGGTGACGGCGGCGATGTGGTGGCACAGGCGCGCGAGGACGCAGGTGCCGTCCGCCCCGGTGGTGTCCTGCGCGAGCGCCGTGGCCGGGGCGGGGGTGACCGGGTCGGGGGTGGCCGGGGCGGTCGTACGGCCGTCCGTCCACCAGTGCCGGACATGACGCCAGCGCGGCGCGGGCAGGTCGACGACCCGGCCGGCCGGCAGCGGCAGGCGGGCCCCCGCCGCGTACAGGGCGCCCAGCTGGGTCAGGAAGTCGGTCGCGCCGTCCGCGTCGCGGCGCAGTGTGCCGACGGCGAGGGCGCCGGGCGCGGTGTCCGTGACGGGGCGGGTCAGCACCGGATGGGGGGAGATCTCGACGAACGCGGTGTGCCCGTCGGCCGCCGCTGCCGCCACGGCCCGGTCCAGGCGCACGGGCCGCCGCAGGTTCGCGGCCCAGTGGGCGGCGTCGAACACGCAGGTGCCGCGCGGGTCGTCGAGGACGGTGGAGTAGACGGGGACCCGCGGTGCCGTGCCCCGGACGTCGGCCAGCGCCTGCGTCAACTCGGGCAGCAGCTCGTCGACCTGGGGGGAGTGTCCGGCGCCGATGACCCGCATGGACCGGGCCGCCCGGCCCTCCCGTTCCAGCCGCCGCACCAGCCGGGCCACCGCGCTCTCCTCGCCGGTGACGACCTTCTGGCCGGGCGAGGAGTGGACGGCGACGTGCACACCGGGGAAGTCCCTTTCCAGGGTGTCCAGTTCGCCGTCGTCGAGGTCGACCACGGCCATCGCGCCGCCGCGCAGCCCGCTGAGCAGCCTGGCCCGCACGGCGACGACCCGGGCCGCGTCCGACACGTCGAGGGCGCCCGCGCACACCGCGGCGGCCACCTCGCCCATGGAGTGGCCGATGACGGCGGCGGGTTCGACACCGTAGGACCGCCACAGCTCGGCGAGCGCCACCTGGACGCCGAACAGGACCGGCTGGGCCACCTCCAGCCGGTCGAGGGCGCCTTTGGACGCCAGTTGGTCGTAGAGGGACAGACCGCACTCCGCGGCGAGTTGCGCGTCGAGCTTCTCCACGGCGGCGGCGAAGGCGGGCTCCTCGGCCAGCAGCCGCCGCCCCATGCCGGGCCACTGGCTGCCGTACCCGGAGAACACCCACACCGGCCCGCGCCCGACGAGATCGCGGTCGCCGGTCACGACGCGGGCGTGAGGACGGCCGCCCGCCAACGCGACCAGCCCCTCCGCGAGTTCCTCCCGGTCACGGGCGACGACGGCGGCCCGCACCGGTCCGCGCCCGGTACGCCCCGCGAGCGTGCGCGCCACGTCGGCGGGGTGCGCGGCGCCTGCCTCGGGGGTGAGGAGCCAGTCGGCGAGCCGGGCCGCGGTGTCCCGGACACGTTCCGCGTCGAGGTCGCAGAGCGGGTGCAGCCGGGCGGCCGGCTCCTCGGCCGGCGCCGGTGCCAGGGTGCCGGGCCGCCATTCCTCCAGTACCGCGTGGGCGTTGGTGCCGCCGAAGCCGAACCCCGACACCCCGGCGGTGGCGGTGCCCCCGTAACGGGGCCAGGGCTCCGGCTCGGTCACCACCCGCAGCCGGGCGTCGAAGCGGGAGCCGCCCTCGGCGCAGTGCAGGGACGGCGGTACGAGGTCGTGGTGCAGCGCCAGCACCGTCTTCACCAGCCCGGCGACGCCCGCGGCGGACTCCAGGTGGCCGAGGTTGCCCTTGGCCGAGCCGAGCAGCAGCGGCTGGTCCGGGTCGCGGCCCGCCCCGAGCACGGCGGCGAGCGCGCCCGCCTCGATGGGGTCGCCGAGCGGGGTGCCGGTGCCGTGCGCCTCGACGAGGTCGACGTGCGCGGGGACGAGACCGGCCCGCGCGTACACGGTTCTCAGCAGGGCCTGCTGGGCGGCCGGACTGGGCGCCAGGAGGCCGTTGGAGCGGCCGTCGGAGTTGACGGCGGTGGCACGGACGACGGCCAGGACGCGGTCGCCGTCCCGTTCGGCGTCGGACAGCCGCTTGAGGAGGACGACCGCGCAGCCCTCGCCGCGCCCGATGCCGTCGGCCGCCGCCGAGAACGGCTTGCACCGGCCGTCCGGCGCCAGGGCCCCCGCACGCCGGAACGCGACGGTGACCGCGGGGGAGAGCAGCACGTTGACCCCGGCGGCGATCGCCATGTCGCTCTCGCCCGTCCGCAGGCTCACGCACGCCTGGTGCACGGCGACCAGCGACGACGAACAGGCGGTGTCGACCGCCATGCTCGGCCCGTGCGTGTCGAGGACGTACGACAGCCGGCCCGCGGTGACCCCGAGCGCCGCCCCGGCCGGGGCCCACGGGTCGACGCCGGCCGGGTCGGCGGCGGTCAGCCGGCCGTACTCCGGGGCGCAGACGCCGACGAACACGCCGGTGGCGGTGCCGGCGAGGGAGGCGGCCGGGACAGCGGCGTGGTCGAGGGCCTCGTGGACGACCTCCAGGAGGATCCGCTGCTGCGGGTCCATCACGGCCGCCTCGCGCGGGGTGATGCGGAAGAAGTCCGCGTCGAACCCGGCGATGTCGTCCAGGTATCCGCCGTGGCGGGGCGCGTCGACGGGCGGGAACGGGGTGAAGTCGCGCCACCGGTCCTCGGGGACCCGCCGGATCGCGTCGACGCCCTCGCTCAGCAGCCGCCAGTAGTCGCCCGGGCCGTGCACACCCCCGGGCAGCCGGCAGCCGACCCCGATGACCGCGACCGGCTCACCGGGGGCCGCCGGGGCGGCCGGCACCTCGGGCGCCGCCGGTGCGGCCTCCCGCACCGGACCTGCCGGGCCGCACAGGTGTGCCACCAGCGCGTCCCCGGTCGGCGCCTCCCACAGCAGGGTGGACGGCAGTTCACGGCCCGTCAGCCGGGACAGCTCCCCGGCCAGCACCACCGCGTCCCGCGAGGCCATGCCGAGGTCCGCCAGCGGCCGGTCCATGGGGACGTCCTCGACGGCGGTGCCGTTCCAGGCGGCCACCCGCCGCGCGACCAGCCGGCGCAGCGCCCTCTCGTCGACGGCGTTCACCGCGCGCCCTCCGCCGCGTAGGCGCCCTCCAGGTACCGCGCCCGGGCCAGCGCCCGCGACACCTTCCCGCTGGACGTCCGGGGAACGGCGCCCGGCGCGACGAGGACGACGTCGGCGAGCCGCAGCCCGTGCCGGGCGGAGACGGCCGCGCGCACGGCCCGCACCAGCTCCGGTACGTCGATCCCGGCGAGGCTCACGGTCCGCACGTGCTCGGCCACCACGACCACCCGCTCCCCGTCCCCGCCCGGTACGCCGAACGCGGCGAGCCGGTCGCGCCGCACGGCGGGATGCGCCTCCTGGGCAGTGGCCTCCAGGTCCTGCGGGTAGTGGTTGCGGCCGTCGACGACGATCAGGTCCTTCAGCCGGCCGGTGACGATCAACTGCCCGTCCAGGAACGTCCCGAGGTCACCGGTGCGCAGCCAGCCGCCCGCACCGGCCGCCTCGCCGGCGAGGGCCGCGCCGAAGACCCGCCGGGTCTGTTCCTCCTGGCGGAAGTAACCGCGTCCGACGTTCGGCCCCCGCACCCAGATCTCCCCGACCTCCCCCTCCGGAAGGGCGGCCCGGGACACGGGATCGGCGATGCGGACCCGCTGGCCCGCCGGTGTGCCGCAGCCGGCCAGCAGGACGGCCGTGGCGTCGTCGGGACGCGCGGGCAGCGCCTTTCCGGCGGCGAGGGCGTCGCGGTCCAGCGCGAACCGGCTGATCGGCTCCCCGGGCCGGGCGGCGCTGACGAAGACCGTCGCCTCGGCGAGCCCGTACGACGGACAGTGCGCGCGAGGCGCCAGCCCCTGCGCGGCGAAGGCCTCGTGGAACCGGTCGGCGGTGGCCGGACGGACCGGCTCGCTGCCGTTGATCAGCGCGGTGACGCCGTCCAGCCGCAGGCCGGCCTTCTGCGCGTCGGTGACGGCCGAGGCGCAGTAGTCGTAGGCGAAGTTGGGCGCGGCACTCACCGCGTTCGGATGCGCCCCGAGCAGCCGCAGCCAGCGCACCGGCTCGTGCAGGAACGCGACCGGGTCCATGAGCACCGACAGCAGACCCCGCACCACCGGGGCGGCGACGCTCAGCACCAGCCCCATGTCGTGGTAGAGCGGCAGCCAGCCCACGCAGGTGATCGCACGGTCGTCGGCGCCGTAGGCGGTCAGCGCCTGACGGGCGTTGGCGACGACGTTGGCGTGGCCGATCTCCACGCCGGCCGGGGTGCGCGTCGAGCCGGAGGTGTACTGGAGATAGGCGATCCCCGTGTCGTCGGGCGTGCCGGGCCGCCACTGGTCGGCGGCGGTGTCGGGCACCTCGTCCGCGACGACGATCCGCACCGGCGTGTCCGCGCAGAACTCCCGTACCTCCTCCAGGGTCCGGCTCGTCGTCACCACGGCCGCCGGACGCGCGTCGGCGAGGACCGCCGACAGCCGGTCGCCGTGCCCGGGCAGCCCGGGCGGATACAGCGGTACGGCGACCAGTTGGGCGGCGAGCGCCGCGAGGAAGGCGGTCACGTACTCCGTACCCTGCGGGCACAGCAGCGCCACCCGCGCCCCGGGCCGGGCCTCCTCGGCGAGCCGGGCGGCCAGCGCCCGCACCCTGAGGTCCAGGCGCCGCCAGGTCAGGGTGCGGTGGACACCCCGCGAGTTCGGGCCGGGATGGTCGGCGAAGGTGAACGCCCGGCGGTCCGGGACGGTCTCGGCCCAGTGCCGCACGTACTCCGGCAGGGTCCGGAACGCGGGCGCGAGCGGGGGGCGGCGGCTGTCCATCGGGCGGCTCCTCACGTCACGGGGACGGGCTTGTGGGGCGGGGCGGTCAGAGCGGTCACGGCGGTCAGAGCGGTCAGAGCGGGATGTTGCCGTGCCGGCGCTCCGGCATCGGGGCACGCTTGCCGCGCAGCGCCCGCAGCGCACGGCACACCTGGTCGCGGGTCTCGCGCGGGGCGATGACGGCGTCCACGTATCCGCGCTCGGCGGCGAGGTACGGCGTCCCGTGGGTGCTCTCGTACGCGGCGACGAGGCGGGCGCGCAGCGCCTCGGGGTCCTCGGCGGCGGCGAGTTCCCGCCGGTGCAGGAGGCCCACCGCGCCCTCGGCGCCCATCACGGCGATCCGGGCGGTGGGCCAGGCGAGGTTGATGTCGGCGCCCAGGTGCTTGGAACCCATCACCGCGTAACCGCCGCCGTACGCCTTGCGGACCACGACGGTGACCTTCGGTACGGTCGCCTCGGCGTAGGCGTACAGCAGCTTGGCGCCGCGCCGGATGATCCCGCCCTGCTCCTGGCGCACACCGGACAGATAGCCGGGGACGTCCGCGAAGGTCAGCAGCGGGATGCCGAAGGCGTCGCAGAACCGTACGAAGCGGGCCGCCTTCTCGGAGGCGTCGATGTCGAGGACGCCGGCGGCGTGCAGCGGCTGGTTGGCGACGACGCCGACCGAACCGCCCTCGACGCGGGCCAGCGCGCAGACGATGTTCGGCGCGAACAGCTCCTGGACCTCCAGCAGTTCGCCGTCGTCGACGACCGCGCGCAGGATCTCCCGCATGTCGTAGGCCCGCCCGAGCCGGTCCGGGACGATTCCGTCGAGCCGCCCGTCGTCGGGTGCCGCGCCCGGGGCGTACCGCGGTGGCGCGTCGCAGTTGTTGGCGGGCAGGTACGACAGCAGGTCGCGCACGGTGTCGAGGGCGTCCTCCTCGTCGGCGGCGAGGAAGTGCGCGTTGCCGTTGACGGTGTTGCTGGTGCGGGCGCCGCCCAGGTCCTCGGCGCTGGTGCGTTCGCCCGTGACCGTCTCGATGACGTCCGGCCCGGTGACGAACATGTGCGAGGCGCCGTCCACCATCACGGTGAAGTCGGTGATGGCGGGCGAGTACGCGGCCCCGCCGGCGCACGGCCCGAGGAGGACAGAGATCTGCGGGATCACTCCGGACGCCCGCACGTTGCGGCGCACCAGCTCGGCGTACAGGGCGAGCGAGGCGACGCCCTCCTGGACGCGGGCGCCGCCTCCGTCGTTGAGCCCGACGACCGGACAGCCGGTCTTCAGCGCCAGCTCCATCACGGCGACGGTCTTCTCCCCGAAGGCCTCGCCCATGCTGCCGCCGAAGACGGCGGAGTCCTGGGCGAAGACGCACACCGGGCGCCCGTCCACCGTGCCGTGCCCGGTGACCACCCCGTCGCCGTACGAGCGGCGGGCTCCGTCCCCGGTGGGCCGGGCCCGGACGAACAGGCCGGTCTCGGTGAAGGAACCGGCGTCGAGCAGCAGGTCGATCCGTTCCCGGGCGGTGAACTCCCCCCGTCTTCGCGGCCCGCCCGCGGCCACCGCCCGCGTTCGGCGGTGTTCCAGCTCGGTGATGCGGTCGGCGGTGCGGTCGGACACGTGGGGCTCCGTCTCCCGCGTGTCCCGCGCCTCGGATGTCGTCGCCTCGGTCGTCACAGCCACCTCCGAAGTGGCTTTCGAATATGGCAGCGACTTCGGAATCGGCCGAGAGGAACGCCTTTCTGTGTGCCGGATGTGAGTCCCGAGGGGGCTGGGTTCGTCCTGGCGTGACAAGGGGCCGCCCGGCGGCGGCCCCTGATGTGCGGATTCAGCCGAGCAGGTGCTTGCCGATCCCGGAAGCGACCTCGGCGTGCGACAGGTACTCCACGATGCTGTGCGCCCGGTCACGGGCGTTGAGCACGGCGAGGTCCATCAGGCCGTCCGCCCAGTCGTCGGCCAGCGGGCAGCCGATGGCCACCGCGTCCGTCGGGCACCAGGCGTTGAGCCAGTCCACCACCTTGTCGGGACGTTTCGGCCCGCCGATGAGCAGCCTGCTGTACACGCTGTCCAGGCCCAGCGGGCTTCCCGCGGTGGTGAGGTGGACCGCCCGCACGCCGGGGGACAGCCGGGTGGTGAGGTCCATGCCGACGACCGTGCCGAGGCTGTGGCTGACGAGCACCACCTCTCCGGAATCCGGCATCGTCTCCAGCACGCAGTCCAGGACGTCCTTCCGGACGCGCGGTTCCTCCAGGTAGGCGGCCACGTCATGGAAGACCAGGCTGATGGTCAGCGCGTCGAGGTCGCTCCTGGCGGCCAGCCAGCTGAGCTGCCGTTGCAGGGCCCCGACCACGTCCGGCAGGCCGATCCGTTCGGCGACCGGCAGCCCCTCCCGGGGGATGTCCCACTTGGTGGCGGCCTCGCCGACGATGTCCTCGTACGCGGCGTGCGCGTAGGGATCGGCGGGCGCGACCGCCTCCGCGGCCGCGAGGGCCGTGGCCTCGACGGCGCGGGGGGCGGTCTCGTGCGGGGCGAGGGCCTGCACCAGTCTGTCGCCGTAGAAGGGGAACCAGACGTCGGCCGGATCGACCGGCGGGAGTCCGGCGCCGACGAGTCCCTGGTTGAGTCCGGCCGCCCATTCGCGGCGCAGTTTCTCGGGGTCCTTGCCCTCCTGGGAGCGGCCGTGCAGGAAGACCAGATGCCGGTCGCCGCCGAACGCGCCGGCCCGCGCGGGCAGGCCCGCCGCACGTGTGGCGGCCCGCTCGGGGGCCGGGGGCGGCACGGTGACGGCGGGGGTCACCGTGGGGGCGGCGGGGGCCTGGACCAGTGGCAGGCCGGACTCCGGTCCCATCTCGGCCAGCAGTGTCCGCTGCCGCGGGGTCAGTGACAGGGCGGCGAGATGGCTGAGGATCGAGCTGACGCGTACGCCCTCGTTGGCCACCCAGTCGATCGCGTCGTCGCCGTCACCGGGCTGCCACGGCTGTCCGTCCGTACGCAGGATCCGGCCCTGGTCGTCGGTACGGGGCACACCGCTGTGGTGCAGCGCGACGACCTCCCACTGGTCGTTGAAGACCGGGGAACCGGAATTGCCGGGCTCGGTGTCCGTCTTGTAGTGGAGGAAGTCGTCGAGCCGCACCTGGAGCATGTTGTCGCGGACGGCGATCTCCTTCAGGCGACCCATCGGGTGCCCGACGACATTGACGGGTTCGCCGATGACCAGCTTGCCCGGCTGTGCGCTGAGCCGGTTCCAGCCGAACGTCTCGCCCGGCGGCCGCCCGTCCGGGCCCGGGGCGAGCCGGACCAGGGCGAAGTCCAGGCCCTGGTCCGCCAGGAAGAACCCGTCGGGGTCGAGTTCCAGCCGTATCGGGGCCTGCGGCGCGTTGTCGACGGTCACCTGGGCGTCGAACTCCACGACGCAACTCCGGGCCGCCTCCGCGTCGGTGAGCACGTGGTGGTTGGTCATCAGCAGGCTCGGCGACACCAGGAACCCGGTACCGAGCGGCAGTTCACGGCCGCCGTCCCGCACCGAGATCCGGGCCACGGTACGCGCCGCCCGGGCGCCGCGCGGCAGGAAGCTCCAGGCCTGAAGGTCCTTGGAGGCGCCGAGGATGCGTTCGTACGCGGCGGACTGCGCCAGCGGTTCGGCACGGACCGCCTCTACCACCAGGGCGGTGGGCACCGCCTGCCGGTCGAGCAGGCGGGCGGCGCGCGCGGCGAGGTGCTCCTGCGAGTCCGGGAACGCCACCCCGGCGTCCTGCTGCTGCTCGACCGCCTGCCGCTCGTCGCTGGTCTCCCGGTACCGGTCGGCGGCCGCCGCGATGTGCTGCCGCAACTCCGCGCGGGACCTGTCCACGGCACTCATGTCAGCTCTCCGTCCTCGCGGCGGTGTGCCACGGCACGAAGGCGTTGTCCAGCCCGGCGAGGGCCGTGCGCAGCTCGGGGTGGTGGCGCAGCAGCACGGTCACCATGGTGTTGTCGTCGATCCAGGCCAGGCCGGCCTTCGAGTACACCTCGGGCGTGTAGTACTCGGTGAAGAAGCGGTCGCTGTTCAGCCGGCGCGAGGCCATCAGGATGAAGATGCGGAACGCGGTGTCGCTGAAGGCGAATCCGCGCGGCAGCTTCTCCGCGTACAGCCCGACCGACAGGTCGACCTTCTCGATGTCGCCGTCGTAGAGCCGCTCGATCTCCTCGGCCCACTGCGGGTTGTACGTCAGCTCGGTGAAGCTCTCCGCCGGCTTCAGCCGCAGCAGCCGGCGGAACTCGTTGTAGCGGGGGACGCCGAGCTCCCTGGAGCGCAGGATGTCGGTGGCGGCGAGGTCCTGGAGATGGCCGTCGGGGCGCTCGAACTCCTGGAGGAACTTGGGGAAGTTGTGCAGGGTGACCAGCCCGGGGTGGAGCGTGCCGAAGCTGTAGAGCAGGTCGGTCATCGCCGTGGTCTCCAGGAACTTCAGTGCTCCGGGGCCCGAGATGTCGCGGAGGGTGCAGTGGCGCAGCGTCGAGTCGTCGGCGGCCGAGCGCAGGTGCCATTCGTCGCGGATGAGCGGGTGCATGCGGTAGACGGCGACGAACTCCTCGGTGAGGGCGTAGGGGACGCCGTAGTGGTCGGTCTCGGCGCCGGGTATGCCGCTGAAGACCTCGCTGTCGCTGATCCGGCCGAACAGGTTGTGGACGCGCTCGCCCGCGACGCCCCACCAGTTGGCGCGCAGCGCCTTGACGGTGGTGGGGTGGCTGATCACGGCCGGGGTCCACTCCACCGTGTGGATCTTGGCGAGGAGGGCGGCGTTGACGAGCCGGGCCCGCTGGAAGAGTTCCTCGTCGCCCCAGGACGGGTACGCGGCGTGCAGGTGGTCGCAGATCGCGTTGTGCTCGCGGGTGAACAGGTCGTGCATCATGGCGAGGCCCAGCCAGAAGCCGGGGACCTGCGAGGGGTCACGGGAGGGGTCCGAGGGGATGGGGGACTGCTCGTCGTCCCACAGGTGCAGCCTGCCCAGCTCGCCGGTGCGCATCAGCCGCTGTTCCGTCTCGTTCGAGCCGTAGATCTGGGAGGCGTCCCACCAGTGGGAGGAGACGTTGACGCGGGTGTCGGGCGTTCCGGGCGGTGCCTTGGGGTCGCGGGTCGGGTCGTCCGGGGTCCGCATGATCCGCATGGGGTGCTCCGGCCACGGGTCGTCGTCCAGGAGGGGGACTTCCCAGGGGCGGTCGGCGGGGCTGGTCCCGTGGCTGAACCAGTCCCGGATCATGAACTGGAGCCAGGCGGAGACCAGCGAGTTGACCGACTCGGCCGGGACCAGTTCGCGGCGGGTGAGCACGGCCCGGCTGACCTCGCGCGGGTTCGGCCTGGACAGTACGTCCGCGGGCGTGGCCGGGGCGATCTTCTCGAGCGGGATGTTCCGGCCGAAGCGGCTGCCCGCCATGCCCATCCGTGGTTCGCCGAGGTCGTTGTGGCTGCCGTCGGCGGTGCGGTTGACCTTGTTGCCCGTGGACGGGGGAGCGGGGTCCGGCAGGTTGACCGCGGGCAGGTGGCTGGTGTCGTGGAGGTTCTTCTGCCGCAGCCGGACCCGCAGACCGAAGAGCGTGAGCAGACCCGCGACGACGGGCAGCTTGTCCCAGCCGATGCGCCGGTCGACCTTCTCGGCGACGGTGGTGAGGATCCGCCAGGGCAGTGAGGTCCGGTAGCCGGCTCGTTGCGTGCTCATCGTGATACTCCTTGTGCGGATTCGAGGATCGCGTCGCTGGCCTTCTCACTGATCATGTAGATGGGCGCGGCGACGAAGAAGCCGGGAATGCGGGGGAACACCGAGGCGTCGACGATCCGCAGGCGGTCCACGCCGCGCACCCGGAAACGGCTGTCGACGACCGCCGACGGGTCGTCCGCCCGCCCCATCCGGCAGGTGCAGGACGCGTGGTGGCCCCAGGCCTCGTCCTGGACGAACCGGCGGACCGCGTCACGGCCCTCGACCCGTTCGCCCGGCCACAGCTCCTCACGGATCACGGGCGAGGCCTTGCGGTTCATCCCCCGCACGAACTCCACGGCACCGGCCATCGCTTCGAGGTCCGCACCGTCCTTGTCGGTGCCCTCGCCGAAGTAGTGGAAGTTCACCAGGGGCGTGTCACGGGGGTCGGTGGAACGCAGCCGCACCCGGCCCCCGGTGTTGTGGGTGCGGCTCTTGAGGATGGCCCAGGTGAAGCGGTCCCGGTGGCGGGTCAGTTCGAGGGAGTATCCGGGGCGGTAGCCGCGGAAGTCGAAGGGGCCGCCGAAGATGAACAGGTCGGGGGCGTCCAGCTCCGGCCGGGACTTGCGGGTGATGCCGACGACGGCGCCGTTGGTCGTGTACAGGCCCCGGCCACGCTGCCAGTCCCGGTAGCAGCGGTCCGGTTCGGCGCCGGGCTCCGGCGCGTGGAAGGCGCAGTCCTCGACGAGCCGGAACGGGCGGTCGGTCCGGCTGACCACGCCGACCTCGTACCGGTCCTGAAGGTGGGCGCCCACGCCCTGGAGATCGACCCGTACGGGAATGCCGTGCCGCTGGAGTTCCTCGCGCGGTCCTATGCCCGAGAGCATCAGCAGCTGGGGCGTGTTGAAGGCGCCGGCGGCCAGGACCACCTCGCGGGAGGCGAGGACCCGGTGCAGGGCCGGTGGCTCGCCGGCCTCCGGTCTGCCGGGGTCGGCCCGGTAGGCGTGCGCCTCGGGCAGGTAGTCGACGCCCCGTGCCGCTCCGTCCTCGTCCAGTACGACCCGGGCCGCCAGGACGTGCGTACGGAGCACCAGATGGTCGGGACGGTCGCGCCGCACGGCCTCGACACGCTCGCGTACGGCGCTGCGCCGCCCGCCGGCCGTGGACAGCGGGATCTGCCACAGACCTTGCAGTGCCCGTGTCTGCACCCGCCAGTCGTTGGGGTCGACGAAGGCCCCGAGCCCCTCCAGCGGGGACAGCGGCCGGCCGAGGAAGCCGGCCAGCGCGTCCTCGGCCGCGGAGAGCACCACCTTCAGCAACTGCTTGTCGGTGACCGCCAGTTCGGGATCGGCGAGCGCGGTGGGCAGCCAGCCGTCGAAGCCGTGCCGGGCGTCGTTGCGATAGCGGGCGGCGGTGGCGGGCAGCGCCTTCAGCAGCGCCGCCAGCAGGGCGTTGCGCGGTGGTTCCTTGGGCCTCGGACGGTACGTGCACCGCTCCAGCCGCTCGAAGTACCGGCGCATGGGAGTGCTGTGCCAGGTGGCGTCACCGGTCTCCTCCGCGATGGCGTCCCAGTCGCGGTTGTACGGGTAGACGGTGATCAGCGCGTGGTGCGCGGTGCAGCCGCCGACCGCCGCGGCGCGCGGGTAGAGGACGCCGCGGTCCGGGACGAGTTTGCTGTCGCGCCGCTGCTGCCGGTCGTCGGCGTAGTGCCGGACGAAGTAGTTCCAGCACTGGACGGGGTCCTCGGAGGCGTCCGCGTGGAAGGCGGGGACGGCGTAGTTGTCGTCGTCCTCGGCACCGCCCGCGTCGAGCAGCAGGGTGCGGAACCCGGCGGCGGCGAGGTTGGCCGCGAGCGGGCCGCCGCCCGCGCCGGCGCCGACGACCACGTAGTCGAAGCCCGTTTCGGCCTGACCGGCGGGAAGCGGCTCCGCGGTCACTTCCGCCCGCCCTTCGGTTGTCCGAGGGAGTCGGCCGCGGTGGCGGCCAGGGCGGTGTTGACGGCGGAGATGAGCGTGGTCAGCGCCGCCGTGCGCGGCGGCAGCCGGCCGCCGAGCCCGAGGGAGGCCGCCGTCGCGGTGTCGCTGCCGTGGATGAGGATGCCCTCGCACAGGTCCTCCCGCAGCCGTTCGCCGCGGTTGGTCAGCAGGTCGAGACCGAGCAGGATCGTACGGATCCCGAACAGCCGGAAGGCGTAGACGGCCGCCGGGCTCGGCGGCTCACGGTCGGGATCCAGGCGCCGGATCAGCAGATCGGGTGCGAGCAGTCCGGCCGCGCCGTTGAAGAGCCGGATACCGGCGAGCGCGTAGACCGAGGCAGAGCGATGGGAGGCGGATTTCGTGGCCATGACGGCTCCTGGGGAGAGGAACACCCTGGAAGCACTCCACATCCCACGATATGGTCACGGATCCTCCCTCGCACCTCGGGCCACGCGCCCGTCCGGTGTCCTGGTCAGCCGTCGATACGGTGCGTGGACCAGAACGAGGTCAGGTCCGTGGTCGTCGCGGCTTGTGCGGCGGCCTTGAACTCGGCGGTGGTCGAGACGCCGTACCAGTGCGAAGTGGCGTAGTCCTTCAGGAGTTTCGTCATGGCGGTGTCGCCCAGGAGCCGGCGGAGGTCGTGCAGGGCGCACTTGCCGTAGCCGTAGACGACGGTGGAGTACCGGGAGGAGTGGGCGTCCCAGTAGGCCATCGAGTTGGTGATCTTCTCCGCCGACGAGGCCCAGGAGACGCTGCTCCAGCAGTTGCTGCCGGTCTTGCCCTGCGCCAGGTCGGTGGCGTAGTCGGTGAACGCCTCGTCCAGCCAGGGGCTGTTGTACTCGTCGTCGCCGACGATGCCGTACCACCACTGGTGGCCGGTCTCGTGGGTGAGCGCGGTGGTGCTGACCAGGTCCAGCACGAAGCCGGGGTACTCCATGCCGCCGAACCAGAAGTTGTTGTCGAGCACCGCGTCCAGCTCGCCGTACGGGTAGGCGCCGAACCGTGCCGCATGGGCGTCCACGGCGGACTCGGCGGTGCTGAGCATCGACTGCGCGCTGGAGGAGCTGATGCCGGAGACGGAGTAGACGTTCACCGGGACACCGCCCGTCGAGGTGCCGGAGATCTTGCTGAAGGGTCCGGCGGCCCAGGCGAAGTCACGGACCTTGGCGGCGGTCGCGGTGGTGACGGTGCGTCCGCTGGAGCCGGGGGTGTCGACCGAGGTACCCGTGGCGGGCACCAGCAGGGTGGTGGGGTGGTCGAGGGTCACACGGAAGTCGGCGGCCAGCGAGTAGAACGACTCACCGTTGTTCGTGTACGGGTCCAGGTGCCAGCCCGTCCCGTCCTTGACGGCGAGCACGGGCAGCGCGTTGCCGATGAAGCTGAACGCCCCGTCGTGGCCGAAGCGGTCGGCGCCGCTGGGGACGGTGATGCCCAGGTCGAAGCCGATCGTGGCGCTCTGCCCCTGCGCGAGGGGCGTCGGCAGGGCGATCTGGAGGGCGGTGCAGGAGACGGAGAGGGCGCCCGCGCTGCCGCCGGTGACATTGCTGACGGTGATCGGCGGGGTCGAGCAGGTGCCGTGGTAGTTGTCCCACAGCCGCAGGTACACCTCGCTGAGCGCGGTGGCGGAGGCGTTGGTGAAGGTCGCCCTCTCGTGACCGGTCCACACGGTGCCGCTGGTGTTGCTGCTCAGACTGACGGTGTACGAGGGCGCGGCCGGGGTGCGGGTGGAGTCCGCGGGCGGGGCGGTGCCGCCTGAGGTGTCGAGGGCGACGTCGTCGAGGACGAAGCTGGTCTGGAGGCTGGAGTCCTCGGTGCCGGTGAAGGCGACGCTCACCGTTTGGCCCGCGAACGCCGACACGTCGAAGGACTTCTGGACGTAGCCGGTGTTCTTGTCGAGGTTGGAGTACGTCGCCAGCGTGGTGCTGCCGATCTTCGCCGTCAGCTTGTCGTACGCGGTGGACGAGGTGGTCTCGGCGGTGTCGATGTGCAGCCAGAAGGTGAGGGTGGCGCTGCTGCACCCGGTCGGGATCGTGACGCTCTGCGTCAGCGTGTCGGTGTGCGTACTGCCGACACCGTCCAGCCAGGCGAAGGAGGTTCCGCCGTGGGCGCTCTGGCCGGTGCGGCTGGTGATCACGCTCGTCGAGGACTGGCTCCACGGCGAAGTACCGCTCTCGAAGCCGCCGTTGGTCATCACCTGTGCCGGGGTGCAGGCGGCGGCCCGCGCGGCGGCGGTCGGCGCGGCGGCCGCGGGGGTGCCCGGCAGCGTGACGGCCGCCGTCGCGGCGACGGCGAGCGCGCCCGCGGCGAGGGCCTTGCGGACGGTTCTGTGGGGGGTCGGTCTCACACGGAACTCCTTTGCGGCGGCCGGGATCCCGGCCTGCTCGGCGGCCGTCCGGTCGGCTGGGGTGCGCCGGGGCGGCCGTGGGCTGCGTGTACCGCTCGAAGCGTGACAGATTTGACCAGGGCATGCCAGATCACGTGCGCGAAAGACCCCCCGGCACACCACCGGCCCGCGCCGAAGGGCACGGGCCGGTGGTGGAACGCCGGTGGGTCAGGGCAGTGCCTGGTACACGCAGGCGGTGGTGAGACCGTAGGCGAGGTGGGGCGCGATGTCGGACAGCCATGACGTCAGTTCCCAGGAGGTGGGGTCGGTCACCCCGAGCGCCGTGGCCGGAACGTCGCTGCCGGCCATGGCCGCGGCCCCGATCAGCGGCCCCGCCGCCACGGCCGGGAACGATCCGTCGCTCCCTCGCAGCAGCCCGTACGCGGCCCCCACGCCGAGCCCCGTCACATAGCCGAGAAGAGCGCCGGCGGCCTCCTCGCGGGCCTCCCCGGCGTCGCCGTCCCCCAGACCCGCCCCCACGCGGTCGGCGACCCGGTCGGCGACCTGGGCCGGCATGTCACTGGACGGCCGGCCGCGCAGCAGCATGTCGCCGTAGGTCACCAGGTTCAGCGCGACGGTGCCGGCCGCCCCCGCCAGCAGTCCCTTGGTCAGTGGTCGCGTCCTGGGTACCTCCTGGTACGCGTGGTGCGGTGAAGGGCAGGGCCTGACGAGTTCCCCCGCTGGGGCGAAGTAACAGCGACGGAGTGACAGCGGTGGAGGAACGGACCGGCCCGGCCCCTCATCCCGCGGCGGCCGCCACGGCGGCGGGATCCTCGCCGGTCAGTTCCACGACGCGGTTCAGCGGAACACCGGCCGCCAGGGCCCGCCCCAACAGGGCGTCCCGGCCGTCGGTGCAGTCGCGGTAGGCCAGGAGTTCCTGCTCGACGCGGGCCACGGACTCCGGGCCGGTGTGCTGCCGCAGTCGGCTCAGTTCCTCGTCCCCGAGCGGGACCGGAAGCCGCTCCGCGTCGTCCGGGACGGCCGCCGTGTCCTCGGGCGGCACCAGCCGCAGCTTCGGGGACGTCGCCGTCACGCCCTGCGCGTCCAGCCACGCCCGCACCGCCGGGGTCTCCATGCAGGCGAGCTCGCCCACGGCCGCGGGCGGGACACCGAGCGGCGCGGCCGTCTCGGTGAGCAGGAGCAGGTAGGCGTCGTCGGTCATCTCGGGCCTCCTCCGAGGGGCTTGCACAGCTGATCACTGCTCCCGGTACCCCGTCGCGGCCGGATCACCGCACCCGGCGTATCTCGCCGCGCACCCGGTAGAAGCCGCCGGCCGCCGCGTGGACGGCGTCCACCACATAGCGCGCTCCCGGCTCCCGGATCTCGCGCGGGAACTGTACGTTCCACCCGGGCTCGAAGCCCTCGGAGACGACGTGGACCCGCGTCCGGCCGCCCTGCTGGACGCACTCGACGACCACGCCGCCCGCGGGCGGCGTGCTGATCGTCGTCAGGGCGGACACCGAGGTCGCGGGGTTGTAGGTGGGCAGTGCGGCGGCCGACTTGACGTCGACGGCGACGGGCAGCGAACCCTGCTGGGCGGCGGCGATGGCCGCCTCCGACGTGTCGACGCACACCAGGGCCCCGTCGGTGGTCACCAGGTACAGCCGCTCGTCGAAGTACTGCATGGACAGGGCCGAGCCGTTGCCCGTGCGCAGCTTCCACAGCCGGGTGCCCGAGGCGTCGAAGCAGTAGACGGAGGAGGCGTTGTCCCCGGCGAAGACGTACCGGCCTCCCGGTGCGGTGGCGCACGAGTACACGACGTCGTCGCACGTGTAGACGGCCTCGACCCGCCCGCTCGCCTTCGACAGCCGCTGCACCACGTGGCGGTCCGTGCCCGCGTACACCGCCGTGGCCTCCTGCCAGCCGAACAGCACGCCGCCGCGGGTGTCGGTGTGCCACAACTGGCCGCTCCCGTCCGGCGCGTAGGCCGTCACGCCCTGGCGGTGCCCGTGGTAGACGGCGCGTTCGTCCGCCCGCACCATCCAGCCGTAGGGGCCGGACGACCGCCTCGACCACTGGTGCTCGTCCTCGTGGTCGATCACGGTGAGACCGCCCGACGCGTCGGAGACGTCGAGCACGCCCTCGTGGATGTCCAGCCAGAAGATGTCGACGTTCGCCGCGATCTCGTACGCGGCGAACGGCAGCTTCGACGACAGGTCGTACACCCTGCCGTCGTCGCATCCCGCGTAGATCCAGAAGTCGTCCGCCACCAGGCACTTGACGCCGTCCGGGAGCCGGTAACGGGCCAGCACCTCGCCGTCGTGGCCCAGCGTGTGGACGTCCCCCGCCTGGTTGCCCACCCACACGCGGTCCTCGTCGACATGGATGCCGAACGCGGCGGAACCGGTGCGGAAGCGCCACAGCACCGGCGCCGTGGCGCGCGCCGTGGACGGAGCGGAGCCGACCTGACGCCGGGTCACGGGGCGCGGTGCCCGTCCACCGGGAACGGCCGCCGTGTACCCCTTGCGGACCTTCTGGTCGATCTTCTTCTCCGCGGCCGCCCGCGCCTTGGCCGGGGTGGCGAACGACGACGACTGCACCTGGCCGGACGTGCCGATACGGCCGTAGCGCACCGTGACGGTGGTCCCGTCGACCGTCACCTCGTAGAACTTGTGCGCCCCTCCGCCGTCCTCGGACAGCTCCAGATACGTCGTCTCCGCCACGACAGACCCCTCCCGCACGCATACGTCCCCACAGCGGACCGGCGAGTCGGCCGTCCGCCCTCGATGATCGGAACATACGGGAGGGCACTGACAACCGGTCCGTGAGGCGGCGACGGCAGAGGCGGTTCGTCAGCGGTTCGTCAGCGGTCCGCGAGGCGGGCCGACAGGGCGGTGACCTCCTGGCGGACGACGTCCAGGGCCGCGGCGGGCAGTGCCCCGATGTCCGTGTGCCGCAGGGCCTCGAGGGCCTGCTCGGCACCGGTGCCGCACGGAGCGCTCGCGCTGAGCACCTCGTAGCCGTCGCGGACGGCGACCCGCAGACGGCGGGCCCCGTCGCCCTCGTCGTGCACGGCGGCGGCGACCACCAGCGGCGGCTGTCCGCCCGCGTCGCCGGGCAGCTTGCGGTACCCGCTGACCAGCGGTTCGCGCCAGTGCAGGCTGAGCAGCACAGGACGCTTGGCCAGCACCTCCGCGAGGTCGGTCTCGTAGCGGCCCTGCGGCGCGAGCACCGTGCACCGGGCGTCCAGCACGAGCGCCGGGGGCAGCAGACAGCGCAAGCTGCTGCCGACGAGGTTGCCGCCGACCGTGGCCGCGCGGCGCACGGCTCCGGTCCCCACCGAGCCGGCCGCCCGGCGCAGCACCTCCGGCACCGGGTCGCCCACCTGGTTCAGGACCACGGCCGCGCCCAGCGTCTCCCGCCCGACGACATTGGCTTCGGGCAGGGCACGCAGTGACAGCGCCTGCTCCGGGAAGCCGTCCCGCTGCCAGGCGGCCCACACCAGGGTCGCGCCGCCGATCGGCACCGCCCCTTCCGCCAGACACTCCTGCGCTTCGGACACGGACGTGGGCAGACGCAGGAGCACGGCGCCGACCTGCCTTCCTGGAAAGTGGGCGACGGAGGGGGCATCTCGGCCGCCCGGCCGCTGACTTGGCGCATTTTCCCCGGGTCCGTGGGGGCGCGTACAGGGCTCATCCCCACCCGCCGTGCGCCCCTCGTGACGAGGCCGAACCGTACGGGACGGGGCATGGTGGAGGTGTGATCGTGCTCGCCGTGCTCTTCGCCGTCCTGGGTGCCGCCAGCAACGCCGTGGGTACGGCGTTCCAGCGCAAGGCCGCCTCGACGGTGTCACGGGGAGGCGGCCTGCGCCTGCTGGCCGCGCTGGTACGGCGGCCCGCCTGGCTGATCGGCATCGCCGGTGTCGCCGGCGCCGCGCTGTTCCAGGCCGTCGCACTGATCAACGGGCCCATGGCGCTGGTCCAGCCGCTGTTCATCCTGGAGCTGCCGTTCGCGCTGCTGATCGCCGCTCCGCTCATGCACCGCCGGCTGCCCGGCGCCGGCTGGCACGCGGTCGGGGCAGTGGTCGTCGGGCTGGCGCTGGTCCTGGTGGCGGCGGATCCCTCGGGCACCCGGAACCAGGCGGCCATGGCGCGCTGGGTGCCGGTGCTGGCGCTGTGTCTGGGGGCGATGGGCGCGGCCGTAGCCCTCGCGCGTCCGTCGCGCTCCGCCCTGTTCCGGGCGGCCGCGCTGGCCTCGGCCGCCGCGATCGGCAACGCGCTGACCGCGGCCCTGATGAAGTCGGCCACGGACCGGCTCGCCGACGACGGCCTGCCCGCCTTCCTGACCACCTGGCAGACGTACGGGTTCGCGCTCGCCGGCATCGGCGCGGTGCTGCTGCTGGAGAACTCCCTCCAGGCCGGTCCGCTGGTCGCCTCGCAGCCCGCGCTGACCATCGGCGACGCGACGGTGAGCCTCGCGCTGGGCGTGGCGCTGTACGGCGAGGAGATCCGGACGGGCTGGTGGCTGCTGCCCGAGCTGGCCGGGGCCCTGCTGATCCTGTGGGGCGTCCTCCGGCTGACACGCGTGGTGCCGCAACTCGATCTCGCCCGGTAGGGCGCCCGCGTACGCGCGGGCACACGCGCCGGCATACGCGTGGGCGCCCAGACCGGTCGGCGGGGACCGGCCCGGGCGCCCCTACGGGACTACGCCCGGATCAGACGAGGTCGAACCGGTCGAGGTCCATGACCTTGGTCCACGCGGCGACGAAGTCGTACACGAACTTCTCCTTCGCGTCGTCGCTCGCGTAGACCTCCGCGAGCGCCCGCAGCTCGGAGTTCGAGCCGAAGACCAGGTCGGCACGGCTGCCGGCCCACTTGACCTCGCCCGTGGCGGCGTCGCGGCCCTCGAACGTGGTCTGGTCCTGAGAGGTCGCCGACCAGGTCGTGCCCAGGTCGAGCAGGTTGACGAAGAAGTCGTTCGTCAGCGAGCCGGGCGTCTTGGTGAGGACGCCGAGCTGCGAACCCTGGTGGTTGGCGCCCAGCACGCGCAGCCCGCCGACGAGGGCCGTCATCTCGGGGGCGCTCAGGGTGAGCAGGTTCGCCCGGTCCACCAGCAGGAACTCGGCCGGCAGCCGGTTGCCCTTGCCCAGGTAGTTGCGGAAGCCGTCCGCGGTCGGCTCCAGCGCCGCGAAGGACTCCGCGTCGGTGTGCTCCTCGGTCGCGTCGACCCGGCCCGGCGTGAAGGCCACCTCGACCTCGTAGCCGCCCTCCTTGGCGGCCTTCTCCACGGCCGCGGCACCGCCGAGGACGATCAGGTCGGCCAGGGAGACCTTCTTGGCGCCGGAGGAGGCGTTGAACTCCCGCTGGATGCCCTCGAGGGTGCGCAGCACCAGCGCGAGCTGGTCGGGGTCGTTGACCTCCCAGCCGCGCTGCGGCTCCAGACGGATGCGGGCGCCGTTGGCACCGCCGCGCTTGTCGCTGCCGCGGAAGGTGGACGCGGACGCCCACGCGGTCGTGACCAGCTGGGACACGGTGAGGCCCGAGTCGAGCAGCTTGACCTTGAGGGCCGCGATGTCGGCGGCGTCGATCAGCTCGCCCTCGCGCTCCGGCAGCGGGTCCTGCCACAGCAGGGTCTCCTCGGGGACCTCCGGGCCGAGGTAGAGCGACTTCGGGCCCATGTCGCGGTGGGTCAGCTTGTACCAGGCCCGGGCGAACGCGTCCGCGAACTCCTCGGGGTTCTCGTAGAAGCGGCGGGAGATCGGCTCGTAGATCGGGTCGAAGCGCAGCGACAGGTCGGTGGTGAGCATCCGGGGGCGGTGCTTCTTCTCCGGGTCGAAGGCGTCCGGGACGATCTCCGGGGCGTCCTTGGCGATCCACTGGTGGGCGCCGGCCGGGCTGCGGTCGGGCTCGTACTCGTACTCGAAGAGGTTCTTGAAGAACCCGTTGCTCCACTGGGTCGGCGTCGTGGTCCAGATGACCTCCAGGCCACTGGTGATGGCGTCCTTGCCCACACCGGTGCCGTAGGTGCTCTTCCAGCCCAGGCCCTGCTCCGCCAGCGTGGCGGCCTCGGGGTCGGCGCCCACGTGGTCGGCCGGGCCGGCGCCGTGGGTCTTGCCGAAGGTGTGGCCGCCGGCGATCAGGGCGACGGTCTCCTCGTCGTTCATCGCCATGCGGCGGAACGTCTCACGGATGTCGCGGGCCGCCGCGATCGGGTCCGGGTTGCCGTTCGGGCCCTCGGGGTTGACGTAGATCAGACCCATCTGGACCGCGCCGAGCGGGTTCTCCAGCTCGCGGTCGCCGGTGTAGCGCTTGTCGTCGAGCCAGGTGGTCTCGGGACCCCAGTAGACGTCCTCCTCGGCCTCCCAGACGTCCTCACGGCCGCCGGCGAAGCCGAAGGTCGTGAAGCCCATCTGCTCCAGCGCCACGTTGCCGGTGAGGATCATCAGGTCGGCCCAGGAGATGCTCTGGCCGTACTTCTTCTTCACCGGCCAGAGCAGACGGCGGGCCTTGTCCAGGTTGCCGTTGTCGGGCCAGCTGTTGAGCGGGGCGAAGCGCTGCTGTCCGGCGCCGGCGCCGCCGCGGCCGTCGCTGATGCGGTAGGTGCCCGCGCTGTGCCACGCCATACGGATCATCAGCGGGCCGTAGTTGCCGAAGTCGGCGGGCCACCAGTCCTGCGAGGTGGTCAGCACCTCGGCGATGTCCTGCTTCACGGCCGCCAGGTCGAGGGCCTGGAACGCCTCGGCGTAGTCGAACTTCTCACCGAGGGGGTTCGCCTCGGCGGGGTTCTTGGAGAGGATCTTCAGATTGAGCCGCTCCGGCCACCACTGGCGGTTTCCGCCGCCCTGAGTCGGATGGAGGGCACGCCCGTGCGCGACGGGGCAGCCACCGGCCTCCTCCGGCTTGGGGTCCGTGACGATCGCATCGTGGTTCTCGGTCATGGGAGTCCTTCCGAACGGGGTGGATCGCAATGCTCAGGAACTGCGGGCGGTGGAACAGTCGGGGCACAGGCCCCAGTAGGTGACCTCGGCCTCGTCGATCGAGAAGCCGTGGTCGTCGGAGGCGTGCAGACAGGGGGCGTCGCCGACCGCGCAGTCGACGTCGGCGACCGCGCCGCACGACCGGCACACGACGTGGTGGTGGTTGTCCCCGACACGGCCCTCGAACCGGGCCGGGCTGCCGGCCGGCTCGATCCGGCGTATGAGGCGCGCCGCGGTGAGCGCGTGGAGAGCTTCGTAGACGGCTTGCAGGGAAATATGGCCTACGCGATCACGGACCCCCGAGGCGATCGCCTCGACATCGAGGTGGTCACCGGCCCGGACGGTCTCGAGCAGCGCGACGCGGGCGGCCGTCACCCTGAGGCCCGCGCCGCGCAGCTCCTCGGCGGGGGTCGGAGTCCGGGATGCGGTCATGGCGGCCAACCTATCCCGACAAACACGAGCTGTGAAGTAAAACGAACGATTCAAGTTTAGGGCGTGTCGTGATCGTCGCGGTGGTGCGGGAGGCTTGGCCGGTCACCACCACTTATGTCCTGTACACCTCATGCGCATTGGCGTGCGGTGCCGGCCGGTGCCGGGCGGCCGGGCCCTCGGCGAAGGCGCGCAGGAGGTTCTCCGTCGTGCGGGTCACGAAGGCCCGGGTGCGGGCGTCCATGCGGTGGTCGCGGCCCAGCTCGCCGGTGCCGGCCACGAGGGCCTCCACCCAGCGCATGGTGCCGGTCGCGAACACGCCCGCGCCGCTGGGGACGGTGTAGTACGCGGAGTCGCTGTGGCTGGGCCGCCCCGCGCTGACGAGCGGCGAGTGGGCGGTGATCTCCAGCAGGCGCGGGGTGGGGGAGGCGGGCGTGACGCGGTCGTACTCGACGCCCACCAGGTGCGGGAAGGCGTCGCCCGAGCGCACTCCGGTGCCGTCGTGGAGCCAGTGGCCGGCCGCGTGGACGACGTAGGGAGCGTCCACCGGGTACCCCTCGTAGAGCACCCCCGTCAGGGACGACTCGGGGTCCGGTGCCGGCCCGGCACGGAAGTCGGTGGTCACCAGGGCCGGCCGGGAGGGGTAGCAGGGGTCCGCGCGGTAGTCGGACTTGTAGCACACGACCGTGCGCCCGGCCGGATCCGGACCGGGCCGGAGGCGGATCCGCCGGAAACAGGTGTTCGCGCCGAGGAACACGATGTTGGAGCCCGCGTCACGGGCCCGGGTGACGTGCGCGCGCTGCTCGGGCGTCCAGTACTCGTCGTGCCCCAGGCAGACCACGCACGCGGCGCCGGCCAGCACCGCGGGGTCGTCGTGGACGTCGATGCCGGTGCTGTACGCGAGCGGTATGCGCAGCCGCTCCGCGAGCACCACCGCCGCCCACTCGTACACCCGGAACTTCTCGGCACCGTCGGCGTCGTAGGGCCGGTCGAAACCGACCGCCAGGGACCGGGCCGCGTACGCCCCCGACGCACCGGCGTAGAGACTCGCCCCGCCCCACCGGTTGTACGCCTGCCAGGTCGCCGGGGCGTGCAGGAGCACCGTGCGCCCCGCGCCCCGCACCGAGCGCACGATCAGCGGCACGTAGCGCTGGTGGCCGGTGTCCGCGTCCAGCCGCAGCAGATACGCGCCCTCCGGCCAGCCCGCGGTGTCCAGCGTCAGGGCGCGTCCCCAGCCCGCCCGGACGGTACGGGTCTCCGGCTCGATCCGCGGGGCCCGCTGGACCCGGCCGCGCACCGGGGGAGAGGACCACACCCGCCGGGCCAGGGCACCGCCGTACCAGCCGACCCGGTACGCCGACACCCGGAACGAGGCCGCGGTCGTCGACACGAACAGCCCGCACTCCTCGCCGGGCGTCACGCTGACCCGGTCGGCGTAGCCCGCGATCGCCTCCGGCGGGCCCGTGGACGTGATCCGCCAGTCGGGTGATCCCGGCGCGTCGCGTTCGGCGTCCGGGAGCCGGGCGCCCTCGCCCGTGCGGGACGGCCGGCCGGCGTGCGTGTGGTCGCAGGCCGCCGCGCCCAGGCCGGCGCCCGCGCACAGGCACAGGAACCGGCGCCGGGACACATCGGATCCGCCGGGATGCAGCGGGTGCCGAGCTGAAGCCACAGCGCCTCCTCACCCCGTCCGGTCCGCCGCTCCCAGCCTCACGGCGCCCCCATGGCCCCGCAACCGGTCCGCTCACCGCGCGGCCGGTCCAGGGGGGCCGGCTACCCGGCGGACATGGCCTCCCGCATCGCCTTCGCGGTGCCGGCCGCGTCGTAGCCCTCGGGCACGCCCTCGACCAGGATGATGTCGCCCTCGATGTTCCGGTGGCGCAGCGGTGCGATCTCCTGGTACTCGGGGGAGTCCCACCAGGCCCGCGCCTCGGCGACGCCGGGGAAGCCGATCACCACGACGTGCCCGGGCCAGCCGCCCTCCTTCACCTCGTGCTGGGCGGCGTGCACGAGGAAGCGGCCGCCGTAGGGCTCGAAGGTGGCGGTGACGCGCTCGATGTACTCGGCTATATCCGGGTGCGGCGCGGCGTCCTTGAGGTGGCCGATGACGTAGGCGGGCATGGTGTCCTTCCGTTCGGTCGGGTCGGTCGGGCTCCGTACGCCGATGATCGTGGCACGCGGACACGGCGGGCGCGATGACCTTTCAGGTAAGCGGAGGAACGTTTCGCCGCCTACGTGCTGCCCTTGCGCCGCCCTCGCGGCGTCGCGTGACCCGGATCACACGACCGGAGTGCATCGCACAGCGGGCGCCAACGTCTTTCACAGGGCGTAGGGGGATGGCCGAGCGGGGGAAGTGCGGATGGAGCAGGGCCGGGCCGATGGGTTCGACGGGTTCGTGGCAGCCCGTTGGTCGGCGTTGTTCCACCTCTCGCGGCTCCTCGTGGGAGGCGACCGGCACCGGGCCGAGGACCTGCTCCAGGAGGCGCTGGTCAAGCTCTGGTTCGTCTGGCCCAGGATCGCGGACGAGGCGCCGGAGGCGTACGTGCGCAGGATTCTGGCGCGCGCGGCGGCCCGTTCGGCGCGGCGGCGCTGGTGGGGGGAGCGACCGGTCGAGCAACTGCCGGACCGGGCGGAGGCGGACGACGTGTCCGCCTCCGTGGCCGAGCGCTCGAGACTGGAGGCGGCCCTCGCCCAACTGCCGCCGAAGCAGCGGGCCGCGGTGGTGCTGCGCTACTACCAGGACCTGCCGGAGAAACAGGTCGCGGAGGTGCTGGGCTGCCCGGTCGGCACCGCTCGGTCCCATGCGTCGCGCGGCGTGGCACGGCTGCGCCGGATCCTGGCCGATGTCATCGAGCCGGTGGGTTAAGGGGAGTTCATGGATCACTTCGAGCGGGAGCTCGCGCGCATGATGCGCGACACCCAGGAGCACACCCCCTTCGAGGCCGGACACCAGCTGCGTCTGCGGTCCGGGGTGCGCGCCCGCCGGCGTACCCGCCTGGCACAGAGGGCCGTCGGCTGCGCCCTGGCCGTCGCCGGACTCGGGGTCGGCCTGTTCCTGCTGCCCCACGACCGCGTCGAGAACAGGCCGCAGGCTCCCCTGCCGCGGCCCGCGATCAGCCCGGTCTCCCCGAGCCCGGCGCCGTCCCCGACACCGGAGGACTCCCCGAGCGGGACCGTCACCGTGCTCCCGACCGGACCCGCCGAGGAAACCTCCGTACCCCCCGACGCGCCGTCCGCCACCGTGAGTTCGGACACGCCGTCCCCGCCCCCGGCCGCGCCCACCACTTCGGAGCCCTCCACCTCGGGGACGCCGAGCCCACCGGCCGCACCTTCGCACACCGCGTCGACCGTCGAACCGTCGATGTCGGCGGCCTCGGCGGACCCCGGATAGGGAGAGGACCCACCAAGGCTCTGCGACCACCCATCTCCGTGACCCTGACCGCAGCGCTGCCGCGTCACCCAGCACACCTTGCGGCAGGCCCGAACCTGGATACGTCTTGACAAACATAGGCCCGATAGCCGTGACGGACCCCCTCGCCCCGGACCGACTGCCCCTGCGCACACCGGTGCCGGTGGACCAGCGGGAGCCCGTCCTGGACGTGGTCGTCCCGGTGTTCAACGAGGAACGGGACCTGGAACCGAGCGTGCGGCGACTCCACGCCCACCTGCGGGAGACCTTCCCGTACCCGTTCCGGATCACCGTCGCGGACAACGCCAGCACCGATGAGACCCCGAGGATCGCGGCCCGGCTGGCCGCCGAGCTGCCCGAGGCCCAGTGGCTGCGACTGGCCGAGAAGGGCCGGGGCCGGGCGCTGCGGGCCGCGTGGTCGGCCTCACCGGCGCCGGTGCTCGCCTACCTGGACGTGGACCTGTCGACCGATCTGACGGCACTGTTCCCCCTGGTCGCCCCGCTGATCTCCGGGCACTCCGACATCGCCATCGGTACGCGCCTGGCACGCGGTTCACGGGTGGTGCGCGGCCCCAAGCGGGAGGTCATCTCCCGCTGCTACAACGCCCTGTTGCGTTCCACCCTCGCCGTCGGGTTCTCCGACGCGCAGTGCGGGTTCAAGGCGGTGCGGCGCGACGTCGCCGAGCGGCTGCTGCCCCTGGTGAAGGACTCGGGCTGGTTCTTCGACACCGAGCTGCTGGTGATCGCCGAACGCGCGGGGCTGCGCATACACGAGGTGCCGGTCGACTGGGTGGACGATCCCGACAGCCGGGTCGACATCCTCGCCACGGCGCTGGCCGATCTGCGCGGCATCGCCAGGATCGGCCGGGCACTGGCCCGCGGCACCCTTCCGATGGCCGGACTGCGCCGAGGCGCCGACGGCGACCCGCCGGGCGGCCCCGGGCTGGCCGGCCAACTGCTGCGGTTCGCCGCGGTGGGAGCCGTGAGCACCGTCGGATACGTGCTCCTGTACGCCCTGTTGCGTCCCGCGACGGGGCCGCAGGCCGCCAACGCGCTGGCCCTGCTGATCTGCGCGGTCGCCAACACGGCCGCCAACCGGCGGCTCACCTTCGGGCTGCGCGGCCGCGGCGGCGCGATGCGGCACCAGGCCAAGGGCCTCATGGTGTTCGCGATCGGCCTGGCGCTCACCAGCGGCGCGCTCGCCGTGCTCCACCAGGTGGCCCCGGCTGCCGGGCGCCGTACGGAGGTGGCCGTGCTCGTCGCCGCCAACCTGGCGGCGACCCTGTTGCGGTTCCTGCTCTTCAGGGCCTGGGTGTTCCCCGCCCGTCGCCGTGGCACGGAGGGTACGGCCGCATGAACCACACCATCGCGCCGACCACCGGTCCCGACACCGAGGAACCCGAACCCGCGGACCACGCCGACGAGTCCGACCGGGACCACGGCTCACCACTGCGCCGTACGGTCCGTCACCACGGCCCCGTGCTCGCGCTGTACGGCGTGCTGAAGCTCATCGGCTTCCTGGTCTTCATGTATCTGCTGGACTCCTCCGGGGACTTCCGGAAGAAGTACCCGCGCTTCGGCGGCGGTGCCCACGCCTGGGACGTCCTGGCCAGCTGGGACGGCTGGTGGTACCAGCAGATCGCCGCCCACGGCTACCACCCCGCGCTCGTCCACGTACCCGGGGCGACCGGGCTGATCACCCTCGAGGGCAACTCGGCGGCGTTCTTCCCGCTCTACCCCGCGGCGATGAAGGTGGTCTCCGAGTGCACCGGCCTCGGCCTGTACGGCTCCGGCATGCTGGTCTCCGTCGTCGCCTCGTTCGTGGCCGCCCTCGGCATCTACGCCGTCGCCGCCCGCTTCGGCGGCAGACGCGCCGGGCTGGCCGCGGCCGGACTGTGGGCCGTGTGGCCGGGCTCCGGCCTGGAGTGGTCGGGCTACTCGGAGTCCCTCTACGTCGCGCTAGCCGTCTGGGCCTGCCACGCCGTGATGACCCGCCGATGGCTCACCGCCGGCATCCTCACCTTCCTGGCCGGCCTGAACCGCCCCACCGCCGCCGCGCTCATCGCGGGCCTCGCCGTGGCCGCGCTGTTCTCCCTCCGGCGGCGCGAGGACGGTGTCGCGCGCCCGCTGACCGCGGTGCTGATCGCCCCGCTCGGGCTCGTCGGCTACCTGCTGTGGGTCGGCCACCGGATGGGCGACTACGGCGGCTACTTCGCCCTCCAGAAGGGAGCCTGGGCGCACACCTTCGACTACGGGAAGCAGACCCTCGACGTCTTCACCTCCGTCGCGGTGGGCCACTTCGACTACCTCTTCGCGTTCCCCTTCGAGGACACCATCGGCGTGGGCGTCGTGCTGCTGGGCCTGATCCTGATCCCGCTGCTGATCCAGCTGCGCCCCCCGGCCGTCCTGACCGTCTACACGCTCCTCACCTTCGCCCTGGTGCTGGGCAGCCAGCAGATCTTCGGCAACGTCTCCCGCTATCTGCTCCCCGCCTTCCCGCTCTTCATCCCCGTCGCCCTCGCCTTGCGCCGGCTGCGGCTGCCCCTGCTGTGCACGGTGCTCGGCATCGCCGCGGTGGCTTCGGGCTCGTACGCGGGGTACGTGCTCTTCGAAGCGGGGGTCCCGTAACGGCCCCCCGTACCCAGGGGTTCCCCGGCCTCCACGGCCGCGCGATTCTTCCTCCGATTCTTCCTGGACCGCCGCGCACCGCGGTGATGACATGGTGCCGTGTCCAAGACGCTGACCACGGCGCCGCTGGCCGCCTCCGAACGGGAGGAGTGCTGGCACGACGTCGTGTCCCGCACCTTCATACCGCTCGACGTCGCCCTTCTGGAGAAGGAGCCCTCGCCCGGCACGATCGTCAGCGAGCGGCTCGGCGCCGTGCAGGTCGCCCATGTGCGGGCGGGCCCGCAGGCGGTGACGCGGAGCCGGCGGCTCATCGCCCGGGACGGGCGCGAGTACCTCACCCTCAGCATCCAGCAGCGGGGTACCGCGGTGAAGGAGCAGGACGGGCGGGAGTCCCTGATGCGGCCGGGCGACTTCTCCCTCTCGGACTCCTCCCGCCCGTTCCGGAAGAAACTGGAGGAGGAGTTCTCCTTCGTCGCCTTCCACTTCCCCCGCCAGGAGCTTCATGTCCGGGACGACGACCTGCGCGAGATGACGGCGACCGCCTTCACCGGGGACACGGGGAGTGCCGCGCTGGTGGCCACCTACTTCACCCGCATGGCGCGCGAGGCGGCGGGCTTCGACGACACCGTCCGCGGGCGTGTCGCCACCACCGGGCTGGACCTGCTGGCCCTGCTCATCGACGAGCGCCGCGGCCGGGCCCGAGCCCCTCAGACCGCCGCTGCCACCCTGGTGCGGGTGAAGGACCACATCATGCGCCACCTCGCCGACCCCGGTCTGTCGCCGGCCACGATCGCCGCGGCGCACTTCATGTCGGTCCGCCGGCTGCACAAGCTGTTCGAACTGGACGGCGCCACGGTGGCCGGCTGGATCCGGACGCAGCGACTGGAGCGCTGCCGCCGCGACCTGCTGCGGCCCACGGCCCAGGAGATCGGCGTGGCCGGCATCGCCCGGCGCTGGGGCTTCGTCAGCCCCAGCCACTTCAGCCGGGCGTTCCGCTCGGCGTACGGGATGAGTCCTCGGGAATGGCAAGGGAGTCCAGGGCCGTACGTGCCTGATCCAGCAGATCGTCCGGGAGGCGGTCCGCCATCGTGAGCACGGTGCGGTACTCGGCGGCGGCCTCGGCGCCCTCACCGAGGTGGGCGAGTGCCTTGGCCAGGTGGAGGCGGACCCGGCCCGCCTGCCGGTGGTGGCCGAGGATGTCGAGCTGCCCGTGGATGGAACGCAGAACCTCGGCCGCGTCCTGCCAGTGCTCCTGGTCGAGATGGACGAACGACACGTGGTACCTGGCGATCAGTCCGGTGACGTGCCGGACGTTGGACGGCACACGGTCGCGATTGCGGGGATCGGCGAGGGCGTCCATGACCTTCCGGTAGGCCGCGATGGCTTCCGGCGCGCGCCCGGTCTTCTGAAGGAGCGTGATGCTCAGATTGGCGGCCTGGAGGTACCCGTTGATGTTGTCGGCCCGGGCGAACAGCTCCTGGGCGCGGTGGCAGTTGTCGGCGGCGGACGAGAGGTCACCGACCGCGTTCTGCAGCCAGCCGAGGTAGGCGTGCGCATGCCCTTGCTGGCTGATGTCCCCGCACCCCCCGGCGAGGCCGAGCGCGCGTCTGGCCGCCGCGACCGCTTCCGCATGGCGGCGTTCACAGGCCCAGTAGGCCCAGGCGAGGTAGTTGCGGTGGGTGGCCTCCAGCGCGGCGTCCCCCAGTGACGCCCCGGCCTCGGCGGCGCGTTCGTAGATCTCGGTCCACCGGTCCCAGGACACCCAGTGGTCCGAGAACCAGTGCATCGCCTCGGCGACCTCGGTGACCACGGCGTGCTCGCCGGCGCCGGCGGCCTCCCGGAACGCCGCGAGCCAGTTGTCGCTCTCCGCCTTGATCCAGCGCAGCGCCTGGTCACGGTCGTCCAGCGCGACCAGGCGGCCGGGATCCGGCGGCGGAGCACCGTAGCCGGGCTCGTACCAGCGGCCGGCGAGGACGGCGGTGTCCAGCAGCCAGGCACGCAGGCGGGCTCGCGCGGCCGCGGACTCCCGCGCGCCGTCCTCGGCGCGGTGGCGGGCCCCGGCGTACAGGCGCAGCAGGTCGTGGAAGCGGTAGCGGTCGTCACGGGAGGTCATCAGCAGTCCCGCCTCCAGCAGTTCCTCCAGGAGGTCCTCGGCGGCGGTCGGCGGGGCGGCCGTGAGCGCGGCCGCCACCGGCACGCCGAAATCCCCTCCCGGCACCAGCGACAGCAGCCGGAACATCCGGGCGGCCTCGGGCGCGAGACGTGAATAGGACAGCGCGAAGGCGGAGTTGACCCGCAGATCACCGGCGCTGAGCGCGTCCAGTCTGCGGTCCTCGTCGGCCAGCCGGTCGGCGAGCCGTCCCAGGCTCCAGTTCGTGCGGGTGGCGGCCCAGTTGGCGGCCACCCGCAGCGCCAGGGGGAGGTGCCCGCACAACTCGGTGACCACGTGCGCGGCGGCCGGCTCGGCGTCGACGCGGTCGGCGCCCACGACCGCGCGCAGCAGGGCGGCGGACTCCCGCGGGTCCAGCGCGCCGAGCTCCAGGCGCCGCACTCCCTCCAGACCGGCGAGCGTGCGGCGGCTGGTCACCACGACGAGCAGGTGCCCCTCGCGCGGCAGCAGCGGCCTGATCTGGGCCTCGCTCCCGGCATTGTCCAGGACCAGCACCGCGCGCAGCCCGGCCGTGATCGCGTAGTAGCGCGCCATCCGCTCCTCGGCGCCGAGCCCCGCCAGCTCGCCGTCCCCGACCCCCCACGCGGCCAGCAGACGCGGCACGGCCTGCTCCGCGAGGAGCGGCTGCGCGTCGAGACCCCGCATGTCCAGCAGGAACGTTCCATCCGGAAACGAGGGCGCCGACTCCTTGGCCAGCCGCACCGCCAGTGTGGTCTTGCCGCTGCCGGGCGGGCCGAACACCACCGCCACCGGCGGCGCAGCCGGGCCGGGCCGCTCGGGCCCGGCGTCGTCGGCCGCCCGCCGGGCGAGGGCGCGCAGGGCGGACAGCTCCGACTGCCTGCCCACGAAGTCCGGGACGCCTCTGGGCAGCGGGTACTGCGCCGCCTTCGCGGGGGCGGGAGCCTTCGGCCCCGGACGGGTGGCGCGAAGAGCGGTCAGCAGGTCGGCACGGGCCGCCTCGTCCAGCCGGAGGCCCTGGGCGAGCGCGGTGACGGTCCCGGGATGCGGCCGCAGACTCCGGCCCCGCTCCATGTCCCCGATGGCCCGCCCGGAGACGCCCGACGCCTCGGCGAGTTCCTCGATCGTCAGCCGGCGGCTCAGCCGCAGCTCCCGCAGCATCCGGCCGAACGGCGTCCCCCCGCCGCGCGCTCCCCCGTGCTCCCCACTCACGGCGCCCAGTCTATGCGGGGCCATTCGTGTGCCGCGGCGTGTGCGGCGGGCGAAGGCGGTGACGCGGGCTTATCTTCGGCACGACATCCGACATCCGGAGTAAAAATGGCAAAAACGGATGAACTGGTTGATGTGAGGGGCGGGATGGCGGCCCCGACGCCCGGCGTTCCCGCACGCCGGACCACCTCGTGGCCGTACGCCGTCGCCCTCGCGACCGTCGTGGGCCTCGCGGCGGTCCCGGCGCTGGGGGACACCCAGTGGCTCGGCCACCCGGCCGTGGCGGCCTGGCGCACGGTGTGCCTCGCCATCACCGTGCAGGCCCTGCCCTTCCTCCTGCTGGGCACGGCCCTCTCCGGCGCCATCAACGCCTTCGTACCGGCCGACCTGTTCACCAGGGTGCTGCCGGCACACCCCGCGCTCGCCGTCCCGGTGGCCGGTGCCGCAGGCGTCGTCCTGCCGGGCTGCGAATGCGCCTCCGTACCGGTCGCGGGCAGCCTGATCCGGCGCGGCGTCACCCCGGCCGCCGCCTTCGCCTTCCTCCTCTCGGCGCCCGCAATCAACCCGATCGTGCTGACGGCCACCGCGGTCGCCTTCCCCGGCAACCCCGCCATGGTCCTGGCCCGGCTGCTCGCCTCCCTCGCCACCGCCGTCGTGATGGGCTGGCTGTGGCTCTGGCTGGGGCGCGAGGAGTGGCTGCGGCCCACGGTCCGGCACGGCGGCCACCACCCCGGCCGCAGCCGCTGGACGGAGTTCCGCCTCGGCTTCCAGCACGACTTCCTGCACGCGGGCGGCTATCTGGTCCTCGGGGCCATGGCCGCCGCCACCTTCAACGTCGCCGTACCGCGCTCCGTCCTCGACACCTTCACCGGCTCGCCCTGGCTGTCGGTGCTCTTCCTCGCCGCACTCGCCGTCCTGCTCGCCGTCTGCTCGGAGGCCGACGCCTTCGTCGCGGCATCGCTCAGCGGCTTCTCACCGACCGCCCGGCTCGCCTTCCTCGTGGTCGGCCCGATGGTCGACCTGAAACTGATCGCGCTTCAGATCGGCACCTTCGGGCGGGCCTTCGCGCTCCGCTTCTGCGCGGCCACCATGGTGGTGGCCGTGGCCGCGAGCGTCCTGACCTCAGGCGCGCTGCTGTGAAACGCACCGTGCAGGCGCTCCTGCTGGTCCTCACCGGCCTCGGCCTGCTGCGCGCCGCCCTCTTCACCGACCTCTACCTGCGCTACGTCAAGGAGGGACTGCGCCTGCCGCTGATCGCGTCGGGCGCGCTGCTCCTGCTGGCGGGAGTGGCCGGCGCGGCGGCCCGCGAGGAGGGCCGGGACCACGGGCACGCGCACGGCCACGACCACTCCGCCGCGCCCCGGATCGCCTGGCTGCTGTTCCTGCCCGCCCTCAGCCTCCTCCTCTTCGCCCCGCCCGCCCTCGGCGCGTACACCGCGTCGCGGGCCGACGGCAGCCCCGTGCGGGCCGGGAAACGGTTCGACCCGCTGCCGGACACCCCGTCCCCGCTGCCCATGACCCTCACGGACTTCACCACCCGGGTGCGGCAGGACCCGCGGCAGGACATCAGGGGCCGCAGCGTCCGTATGACCGGCTTCGTCACCCCGGCCGGACAGGGCGGCGGCTGGTACCTGACCCGGATCATCTTCACCTGCTGCGCGGCCGATTCCCAGTCGGTCAAGGTGCGGGTGTACGGCGCTCCCGCGCTGCCCGCCAACACGTGGGTGGCCGTCACCGGCACCTGGCACCCCCACGGAACGCTGGGCACCGGGTCCGCGCCCGCGGCCCTCGACGCGCACCGCGTCCAGCGCGTCCCCCAGCCGGTCAACGCCTACACGGACGACCTCCCGCTCACGCCCTCCTGAGGTGCGGGTGGGCCGGCCACGGCGGGTTCGCGCCCGTCGGCCGTGCCGGGGGCGGGCCCGTCACCTCCACGTGGGCGGGGCGCAGCAACTGGTCGCCGAGCCGGTAGCCGGGGCGGAGCACCGCCGTGCAGACCAGGCGGTCGGCGTCCCCGCGGACGTGGTGGGTCAAGGCCTCGTGGCGGGTCGGGTCGAACTCGTCGCCCACCTCACCGAACGCCACCAGCCCCAGGGCGCCGGCCTGGCTGGCCAGCGTGTCGGCGATGTCCTTCAGGGCCGGTGTCAGCGGCTCGTGCGCCACGGCGCGGTCCACGGCGTCCAGCACCGGCAGCAGGCCGGTGAGCACGTTGGCGACCGCGATCTGCCGCACGGCCAGACGGTCCCGCCGCACCCGCTTGCGGTAGTTGTCGTACTCGGCCTTGATCCGCTGGAGATCGGCGGTGCGCTCCTGGAGCAGGTTCTCGAGTTCCGCCGTGCCCCGCGGCCGGCTCCGGTCCATCTCAGCCCGCCCTGTCGTCCTTCTCGCCCTGGTCGTCGACGATCTCGGCGTCCACCACGTCCTCGTCCGCTCCGGACGCCCCGGAGGCTCCGTCCGTTCCGGAGGAGCCGGACTGCCCGGACTGCCCGGACGCCGCGCCCGACGCCGCCTGCTCGGCGCGCGACTGCTCGTACATCGCGGTGCCGATCTTCTGCGCGGCCTGCGCCGCCCGGTCGAGGGACTCCCGGACGGCCGTCGAGTCCTCGCCCTTGAGCTTCTCCTTCAGATCGGCGAGCGCGCCCTCGACCTCGTCGCGCACCTCGCCCGGCACCTTGGCAGGTCCGTCCGCGTCCTCCCGGAGGAGTTTCTCCGTCTGGTAGACGAGTTGTTCGGCCTGGTTGCGCGTCTCGGCCGCTTCGCGCCGCCCGCGGTCCTCCTCGGCGTGCTGCTCCGCCTCACGGACCATGCGGTCGATGTCGTCGCGCGGCAGCGCGGAGCCGCCGGTGACCGTCATCTTCTGTTCCCTGCCCGTACCGAGGTCCTTGGCGGAGACGTGCATGATGCCGTTGGCGTCGATGTCGAAGGCGACCTCGATCTGCGGTACGCCGCGTGGCGCCGGCGGCAGACCGGTCAGCTCGAACATGCCGAGCTTCTTGTTGTACGCGGCGATCTCCCGCTCGCCCTGGTACACCTGCACGGTCACCGAGGGCTGGTTGTCCTCGGCAGTGGTGAAGATCTCCGAACGCCGGGTCGGGATGGTCGTGTTCCGCTCGATCAGCCTGGTCATGATGCCGCCCTTGGTCTCGATGCCCAGGGACAGCGGGGTGACGTCCAGCAGCAGGATGTCCTTGACCTCACCCTTGAGCACACCGGCCTGGAGGGACGCGCCGATGGCGACGACCTCGTCCGGGTTGACGCCCTTGTGCGGGTCCTTGCCGGTCAGCTCCCGCACCAGCTCCGTCACGGCGGGCATACGGGTCGAACCGCCCACCATGACGACGTGGTCGATGCCGGACACCTTGATGCCGGCGTCCTTGATCGCGTTGTGGAACGGCCCCTTGCAGCGCTCCAGCAGCTCACTCGTCAGCTGCTGGAACTGGGCGCGGGTGAGCTTCTCCTCCAGGTGCAGCGGGCCCTCGGCGGACGCCGTGACGTACGGGAGGTTGATGGTGGTCTCCGAGGAGCTGGACAGCTCGATCTTGGCCTTCTCGGCGGCCTCCCGCAGCCGCTGCACGGCCATCTTGTCCTTGCTCAGGTCCACGCCGTAGTTGTTCTTGAACTGCTGGACCAAATGGTCGACGACCCGCTGGTCCCAGTCGTCGCCGCCCAGGTGCGTGTCGCCGTTGGTGGCCTTCACCTCGATGACGCCCTCGCCCATCTCCAGCAGGGAGACGTCGAAGGTGCCGCCGCCGAGGTCGAAGACGAGCACCGTCTGGTCGTTCTCCTTGTCCAGCCCGTACGCCAGCGCCGCCGCCGTCGGCTCGTTGATGATCCTGAGGACGTTCAGGCCGGCGATCTCGCCCGCCTCCTTGGTGGCCTGCCGCTGGGCGTCGTCGAAGTAGGCGGGCACGGTGATCACGGCGTCGGTGACGTCCTCGCCCAGATACGTCTCCGCGTCCCGCTTCAGCTTCTGCAGCACGCGCGCGGAGATCTCCTGCGCCGTGTACCGCTTGCCGTCGATGCTGTCGCCGTGTTCCGGGAACCGCCAGCCGTGGTCACCCATGTGCCGCTTCACGGAGCGGGCGGTGCGCTCCACGTTGGTCACGGCCTGCCGCTTGGCGACCTCGCCGACCAGCACCTCGCCGTTCTTGGCGAAGGCGACGACCGACGGGGTGGTCCGCGCGCCTTCCGTGTTGGTGATGACGGTGGGCTCGCCGCCCTCGAGGACCGAGACCACCGAGTTCGTCGTACCGAGATCAATACCGACCGGACGCGCCATCTGGGTCGCCCTCCTCCAGCCGCTCGCCGCTTGGCGCAGGGGTGCGCTGCCCCCATTCTCCCGCCGCTTCGGCTCTCCCGCCGCCTCGGCGACGCGCCACGAGCAGGGAGTTCGGGTCCGGACTAGGCGCCCTGGCCCGTCCCGGACGCCCCGTCGAGGTCGCCGACCAGGCCGCGCAGGAGGGGCGCGTACCGGGGGTGGGCGAGGGCGAAGGCCATCTGGGCGACCAGGTAGTCGGCCGGGTTGCCGGTGTCGTACCAGCGCCCCTGGATGACCTGTCCGTACACCGCCCGGGTGGCGGCGTAGGCGTTGATGGCGTCGGTCAGATAGACCTCGCCGGTCCGGTGCTCGTACCAGCGGCGGGTCTGCTCGCGCAGCTCGTCGATGATGCCGGGGGTGATGACGTAGCCGCCGATGGCCGCGTACGAGGAGGGCGCGTCGGCGGGCCGCGGCTTCTCGACCAGGCCCGTGATGCGCAGCGTGCCGTCGCCGAGGTCCTCCTTGACCAGGGGGACGCCGTACCGCTGGGAGTCGCCCGGGTCCATCGGCATCAGGGCCAGCACCGGGCAGCCGGTCTGCTCGTAGGCGCGGATCAGCTGCTGGGCCCGGGGCACTTCGGCCACGAACACGTCGTCCGGCCAGAGCACCAGCACGGGTTCGTCCCCGATGTTGCGGGCGGCGTTCAGCACCGGAGTGCCGTTGCCGTACGGGCCGTGCTGGTCGAGGTAGGTGATGTGGCCCCGGTGGGCCAGCTCGCCGACCTCCTCCACGGCGTCCGCGTAGGCCGTCTTGCCGTCGGCCCGCAGCTGGTCGACGAGCGCGGGGTTCGGCCGGAAGTGGTCCTGGATCAGCGACTTGCCGCCGGAGACGACGATGGTGATGTCGGTGATGCCGGAGTCCACGAGCTCGCGCACCGTGTGCTCGATGACCGGCTTGTCGCCGACCGGGAGCATCTCCTTCGGGGTGGCCTTGGTCAGGGGCAGCAGCCGGGAGCCGAGTCCGGCGGCGGGAATCACGGCCCTGCGGATCGTCGGGGACATCGGATCTCTCTCGCTCGGACGGCCACCGTGCCGGGCGGCACGGCACACCCCGACGCTATCAACGCATGTCCCCGTCGCCCGGCCCCGCCCAAGGCTCCGGCCGGGCGCGGCCGGTGACCGCTCAGGACTGGTACGGCTGCTGCTGCGGCTGCCCGTACTGCTGACCGGCGTGCGCGCCCGCGGCCTGCGCCTGGAGCTGCTCCGCCTGCTCCTTGGCCAGCTTCGACTCCGCACCGCAGAAGGTGCACTGCGTGGCGTACTTCGTGGAGATGGGGAACAGCGGCACGAAGAACAGCGTGAACTTCGTGACGCGCTTGCGGAGCGTGTGCGCGGCGGGATTGCCGCAACGGCCGCACACCAGCGTCAGTATCGCGAGCTGGTACAGGTATCCCCTGGTGCCAAAGATGATCACGTCGTTGGTCCTTCCCGGGTCGATGCTGTCCGTACAGTACCGGCGGGAGCGACGGTCACTTGTCCAGGGCCTGCCGCAGGTCCGGGTAGCAGGGGATGAGAAGGTCGATGCCGACCATGCGCATGATGCGCAGGACGGGTTCCCGGGGGCCGGCCAGGCGCAGCCAGCCGTCGGTGTCCTCGGCGGCGTGATGGGCGTTGATCAGGGCGTTGATGCCGCTGGAGTCCATGAAGGTCACACCGCTGAGGTCGATGACGGTACGCGGGCGCCCGGCGTCGGCCGGCGGCAGCAGGGCCTGGCCGAGACGGTCGCGGACGGTGTGGTCGATCTCGCCGCTGAGGGTGACGACACGGATGCCGTCGACGGTCGAGTGACCGATCGCGGGCCGGCCGGACCGTGCCGCGTCATGGGTGTCTGTCACAGTCTCCTCACCAACCTGCTCGCGGGTGTCCGCTGGGTCCGGTGCTTGCGTCGGTAGCCTGCCCCGATGCCACGCGGACATACCTCCGTCCGGCCCCGCTCCGTCCTGCGAGGCATATGACGTGCCCCTCCGGGTAGACGCACGCGCGTGAACGGGGGAACAGCTATGGATCCAGTGGAGTCGGCCCCTGGCGGTGAAGGCGTGAGAGACGCCGACCTGCAGGAGATCGTCGCCCTTGACGACGACGGCAGTTGCATCGCGGAGGCCCGCCACCGTGCGGCCGGCTTCCTCGCCCGTGTCCAGGGCGAGTACGGGCTGCCGGTGTCCGCCCGCGCCGTGGACCTGACCCAGTTGGTGGTCAGTGAGCTGGTGACCAACGCCCGCAAGTACGCTCCCGGCCCGCTGCTGCTGGAGCTGCGCATCACCGGGGACCTGGTGGAGGTGCAGGTGTGGGACAGTGACCCGGTGCTGCCGGTGGCGCGGGCCGCCGACCCGGGGCGGGTCGGCCAGCACGGGCTGGAGATCGTCATGGCCGTCGCCCAGGGCTTCGAGGTGCAGCGGGAACCGGTCGGCAAGCGGATCACCGCCCGCATCGCCCTGCTCGACGAACCCGGCTGACGAGACCGGTTGGCGATCCCGGGCGGTCCCCTCCGCCCGCCGGTGCGCGGCACCCTCCGTGATATAAGCCCATGCGAGGTGTGGGGCGGAGGGGGAGCGTTTCATGAGGAGTCCGGAGCCCACGGATCCGCCGGCCGTCGGCGGGTACCCGCTGCTCGCCCGGCTCGGTGCGGGAGGCATGGGACAGGTCTACCTCTCCCGCACTCCGTCCGGCCGCCCGCTGGCACTGAAGACCGTGCGCGCGGAGCTCGGCCTCGAGCCGGGCTTCGAGGAGCGGTTCGCCAGGGAGGTGGCCAGCAGCGACCGGGTGCGCTCCCCGTGGACGGTGACCGTGGTCGACCACAGTCCGCCGGGACAGCGGCCCCAGTGGCTGGCCACGGAGTACGTGCCCGCCCCCTCCCTCGCCGACTGGGTCGAGCGGCACGGCCCGCTGCCCGAAGCCGCCGTACGGGCCCTCGCGGCCGAACTCGCCGAAGCACTGCGGGCGGTGCACCGGGCGGGCCTGGCCCACCGGGACGTCAAGCCGTCCAACATACTGCTGGGCCGCCGCCATCCGCTGCTCATCGACTTCGGGATCGCCCGCGCGGCCGACGACACCCGGCACACCCGGACCGGCGGTGTCGTGGGCTCACCGGGCTACATGGCGCCCGAACAGGCGGTGGGAGGGGGCGCGGCCGAGCCCGGGGACGTCTTCTGCCTGGCGGCGGTCCTGGCGTACGCGGCCACCGGGCACGGCCCCTTCCTGCGCCCGGGGGAGGAGCCCTCGGTGCCGCGGCTGCTGTACCGGGTCGTGCACGAGGAACCCGTGCTCGACGGCGTGCCCGCGTCCCTTCTGCCGCTGCTCACCGCCTGTCTGCACAAGACACCTGAGGCACGCCCCACCGCCGACGCGCTGCTGGAGCGCCTCGGCGCTCCCCCCGACGGCTGGGCCGCCGCCCTGCCGCCCGGGCTGGAGGCCGAACTCGCTTCCCGTGAGGAGGAGTTGCGAGCGGTGCTGGAACGGCCGGCGGTCTTGGCCCCGCCCGCCCCGCCGCATCCGCCCGGGTTCGGGCCGCCGAGCGGATACGCCACTCCCGCCGTCCCGCCGGCCCCGGGCTTCCCGCCCGCCCGGGGCCCCGGGCCCGTGCCGGAGCGCTCGCGGCGCGGCCCGAGGGCCGCGGTGCTGGCGGGCGCGGTGGCGGTGGCCGCGGTCGTCACCACCGCGGCGGTCGTGCTCCCCCAGATCCTGGGGGGCGAGGACGACAAGAAGTCCGCACCCTCACCCTCGCCGTCGACTGCCGGGGCGGCGGACACCCTGCCCGCTTCCTGGGTCGGCACCTGGAAGGGCACCGGTCCCGGTGACCGGTCCGCCGACGGTGTCGTCAACGTCCGCACCACCCGCGTCTCCGTCTCGGTCACCCTGCACGCGGCGGCCCGGGGCGAGCTGGTGGGCAGCCAGACCAGTCACGTCATCGAGGCCGGAACGGGCCGGGACGTCGGCTGCACCGAGACGCTGCTGCTGCGGGAGACGCACCGTACGACGATGGTCTTCGAGGCGGCCTCGAGCGCCCCGACGGACACCTCGGCGAGCGTGACCTGCGTCAAGGGCAATGTCTACACCCTCACCATGACGGTCGCCGGCACGCTCGCCCTCGGCGACGAGGGAAGCCAGACGACCGGCGCACCGTCCCGGCTGACCCGCGCCCGATGACCGGACGCGTCCCGCGACAGGTGTACCGCCCCGGGGTCAGGCCCGTCCGTGTGCCTCCTGCGAGCGCCGCGACAGGGAGTCGACGACCACGGCGGCGAACAGGACCCCACCCGTGATCACGAGCTGGACGGCGGTGGGTGTGTCGGTGAGCGCCATGCCCGACGCGATCGACTGGATGACCAGGATGCCCAGCACCGCGTTCCAGGTCGTACCACGGCCCCCGAACAGGCTGGTGCCACCGATGACGGCCGCCGCGATGGCGTTGAGCAGCAGCGGTCCCGAGCCCGAACTCTGACTCACCGAGGTGATGCGCGAGGCCATGAACAGCCCGCCGACCGCGGCCATGGTGCCCGAGACGGCGAGCACCGCGGTCTGCACCCGCGTCACGCTCAGGCTGGCGCGCCGGGCCGCCTCGACGTTGCCGCCGACCGCGTAGACCTGCCGTCCGTGGTGCGTGCGCCGGAGCACGATGTCGAGGCCCGCCACCACCACGAGGAAGATCAGCAGAGCCAGCGGCAGTCCCTGGAACCGGTTGAGCACATACGCGGCAGTGAACGAGACCACGGCGAGCCCGGCCGTACGTGCCGCGATCTCCCGGCGCGAGCGGTACGGCATGCCGACCGCCCTGCGGCGTCGGCGGTCCAGGTGGGACACCAGGAACACCAGGCCCGTGGCGAGTGCCGCCAGCCCGTAGGCGGCGGCGTGGTCGGTGAAGTAGTAGCCGGTCAGCCGGGCGACGAGCCCGTTCCCGTCGAGGTTGACGGTGCCGCTCGTGCCGAGGATGGAGAGCATGAGGCCGTTCCACGTCAGCAGCCCCGCGAGGGTGACGACGAACGCCGGTACCCGGGTCTTCGCGAAGGAGAAGCCCTGGACGGTTCCCGCCGCGGTGCCCGTGAGCACCGCGAGGACCAGGGCGAGCCATTCCGGCACGCCGTTGTCGACGTTCAGCACGGCGAAGACCGCCGCCGCGAGACCGCTGATCGTGCCGACCGACAGATCGAGTTCACCGAGCAGCAGTACGAAGACGATGCCGACCGCGATCAGCCCCGTACCCACGATGTCCACGCTGAGGTTGGACAGGTTCCGGGGGGAGAGGAAGTTCTGGTCGAGGCTCTGGAACGCGATCCACACCACGGCGAGGACGAGGACGACGGGGAACTGGGCGAGTTCACCGGCGCGCAGCCTGTGCCGGAAGGCGGTGGCCGCATCCCGTGCCGCGCGGGCCACGGCGCGCCCGGGGTGCGGCCGCCGCCCGCCGGTGACGGCCTCGGCGGATTCCTCCCGCGTGTTGTCCACCATGTCGTCGTCTCTTCCGCCTGGTCGGGAGCCGGCCGGTCAGATCACCCCGGCCTTTTCGCAGTCGGCGCGGAGCCTGGGGATGCAGATCTGCCGGACCGTGTACATGCCGTCCTTGACCAGGGTGTTCTTGATGTCGGCGGCGGTCACGGAGACCGGGGTGAGCATCACGGCCGGGACAAACTTCCCGTCGCTCGTCCGCACCTTGCCCTTGGTGACCTTGCCGAGGCCGTCACCGCGGGCCGCGGCCACGGCCATCGCGCCGCCGGCGGAGGCCTCGGGGCCGAAGGGCTTGTACACCGTCATGTACTGGTCGCCGGCGACGATGCGCCGTACGGCCGCGAGTTCGGCGTCCTGCCCGGTGACGGGGGGCAGCGGGCTGACCTTGTTCGCCTTCAGCGCGGAGATGCTGCCGGCGGCGAGGCCGTCGTTGGCGGCGTAGACCCCGTCGATGTTGCCGGCGCCGACGGCGGAGATGGCGCCGTTCATGTTCATGTGCGCCGTCTCCGGCCGCCACTCGTGGGTGTCGTAGGCCTTGGCGATCTTCACCTTCCCGTTGAGCACGGACAATGCGCCCTGCTGGAACGACACCGCGTTGGGGTCGCTGGGATCGCCGTTCATCATCACGATCCGGCCGCCGGGCACCCGGTCGCCCATCGCCCTGAGCAGTGCCCTGCCCTGGAGCCTGCCGATCTCGTGGCCGTCGAAGGAGACGTAGCCCGAGATCGGGCCCTCGGCGAGGCGGTCGTAGGCGATGACGGGGATGCCCGCCGCATGGGCCTTCGCGACGGTGGCGCCCATCGACCGGGCGTCCACGGCCACCAGGACGATGGCGTCGACCCCCCTGGTGATCAACGAGTCCATCTGTTCCTGCTGGAGGGCCACATCACCCTTGGCGTTGACGTGCTCGACCTTGCAGTCGGCACACAGCTCCTTGATCTTCTTCTCGAGCAGGGGGCTGTCCTGTGTCTCCCAACGGGCCGTGGTGGCGTCCGGCAGCAGGATGCCGATCGTCCGCGCGTTCCCCCTGCCGGGGTCGTTCCCGGCCCCCGGCCCGCAGGCCGCGAGAGTGACGGCCACGCAGGCCGCGGCCGTGATCCTGGCCGCGTTCCAGATGAAGGCCTTCATGCCGGGGACCTTCCCGAGGGAGACCGGGGCGCGCGCTTCGCGGCACGCAGATCGTCTGCGAGTCGGCCGGGCCGTGCGGGTCGCGTGTCACAGCCACGACGACCACACGGTCAGTGTGGCACCGGCCTCGGTGATCTGCGAACCCATGGCATATACCCGATCTGTCCGGTTAGCTCACATATGCGATTCTGGTACGGGGTGCCCGGATCTCAGCCTGCCGGTGCCCCGGCCCGCACGGGAGGTGGGTTGCGGACATGCCTCATGACGGCGGTGCGCGGGCCGCGGTCGCGCGCCTGCGGGCGTATGATGCCGGCCTCGCGGACACCGGCTCACCGCATCCGGTGCCGGAGGCCGCCGCGAGCGCGCGCGCTCTGACGTTCGCCGGAGCGGCGCTGGCCGCGGTCTACGCCCCCGACTCCGGGCAGGAGCTCCGGCTGGTCGAAGTCGCCGGATCCGCAGGTTCCGCTTACCGGCTCCCCGAGCGACTGACCTTGTCCGGTGGTTCACCCGCGGCACACGCCCTGCGCACCGGCCGCCCGCTGTGGCTGACTCCCGCGGCACTGGCCGGCTTCTCCGAGGGCGGCCCCGCGCCGCCGCCGGGAGAGGTCTCGCTCGGCGCGCTGCCCCTGGGGACGGGGGACAGGAGGCTGGGCTGCCTCGTCGTCGTGAGCGCCGGCGTGGCCGGCTTTGAACCCGAGCAGCAGCGCTTCCTGGAACGCTACGCCGACGCGGTCGCCGGCCAGCTGCATGCCCGGACCGGCGAACAGGCGCCGCCGCGGTTGCTGGACCCCGCCCTGCGCAGCCTGCGCGTCGGCTCCTTTGTCCTGGTGCCGGACACGGGTCTGATCGAGGCGGACGAGACCCTCCTCGACCTGGTCGGCATCACCCCGGAGGGCTTCGACGGCAAGGCGGACACCTTGCTCGCCCACGCCCTCCCCGAGGACATGCACGCGCTCATGTCGGTTCTGGAACCCTCGGCCCAGGCGGTCGGACGCCGGGAGCTGGAGTTCCGGGTCCGGCGTCCCACCGGCGAGATGCGCTGGCTGAGCCTGATCTGCCGGGTGGCGGCCAGCACCGACGTCCGGCCGGACCAGGTGCTGGGAGTGGTGACGGCGACCTCGGTCCTGCCCCGCAGCACCGACGACGTCTCCCGGATCCAGTGGCTGACCGCGGCACTCGACGACGCCGCGAGCGTCCCCGATGTCAGCCGGGTGGTGGTCACCGCACTGCGTGAGCCGCTGTGCGCCGACCGGGTGGCGCTCGCCGAGTTGCAGGACGACCGGCTCACGGTCACCGTGCTGGATCCCCCGCAGGCCGTGGCCTGGCCAGAGGCGTGGCGTCCCGACTGGCCCGACACTCCGGTCAGCGCCCTGCCCACCCTTCAGACGGTCCTGCGGGAGGGACGGATAGGTCTGTGTCCGGCCGGTACGGCTGTCGAACCCGGACTCGCCGGGATCGGCCCCGGCGGACTGGCCGTCCTGCCGCTGCCCGCCAGGGGCCGGGCCGCCGGTGTGTGCCTGATCGGCTGGGACGCGTCGCACGAGTTCGTCCCCGAGGAGCGGTCCCTGCTGACCGCCACAGCGGCGCTTGTCGGGCAGGCCCTCAAACGCGCGCACGCGCACGACGCCGAACAGGAGCTCGCGACGATGCTCCAGCGCAGCCTGCTGCCCCGGCGCCTGCCCGAACTGCCCGGCGGAACGGCCGTCGCCCGCTACCTGCCCGCCCGGCGGGGGTTGGAGGTGGGCGGCGACTGGTACGACGTCATCGCCCTCTCCGAGGACCGGGTGGCGCTGGTCATCGGCGACGTGCAGGGGCACAGCGCCGGAGCCGCCACGATCATGGGTCAGATGCGTACCGCGGTTAGGGCGTACGCGGTGGAGGGACACCCGCCCGACGTGGTCGTCTCGCACGCCAACCGGCTCCTCGTCGGCATGGAGACCGACCTCTTCGCCACCTGCTGCTACGCCGAACTGGACATGGAGGAGGGCAACACCCTGTTCGTCCGGGCCGGACACCTCGCACCGCTGATCCGCCATCCCGACGGCAGCACCGAGGAGGTGCAGGTCGAGGGCGCGCTCCCGCTGGGCATCTCGGCGGACGCGGAGTTCCCCATGACCTCGGTCGCGCTCGCCCCCGGCACGATGCTCGCCCTGGTCACCGACGGTCTGGTCGAGGCCACCGACCTGCCCCTGGACGAGGGCATGCACCGGACGCGCACCGCGCTCGCCGCGGCCGATCCGTCGGATCCGGGGCGGGTCGCCGACCAGCTGCTGGGCGACGCGGGCCGGCGTGAGGACGACGTGGCGCTGCTGCTGCTGCGCTACGACGGCATGAAGACCCGGCCGATACGCGCCGGATGGGCGGTGTGGCGGCTGCCCGACGCGGTCATGCACGCCCGGCGCTTCACCGCGCGCACCCTGCGCCGCTGGAAGGTCGAGGACGTCGCCGACGCGGTGCTGCTGGTCGTCTCCGAACTCGTCACCAACGCCCTGGTGCACACCCAGGGGCCGGTCCGCGTCGACCTGATCCTGCGCGGGGACCGGGTGCGGGTCTGCGTCAGCGACTCGTCCCCGCGCGCGCCCGCCAAACCGGTCATCGTGGACTGGGAGTCGACCGGCGGCCGGGGGCTGCTCCTGGTCGAGGCCATGTCGGAGGCCTTCGGCACGATGCCGGTGGCCCACGGCAAGCAGGTGTGGAGCGAACTCCACGTGCCGGGGCGCGAACCGGCCGGCGCGGGCCCGGCGCCCGGCACGGACCGAGGGGGCTGGTCATGAGGGCCCGGACGCGGCAGGTGGTCGCGGCGCTCGTCGCCGGGCTCGTGGCGATGCCCCTGGCCGCCTGCGGCCGCGACGACGAGGCGGGCGGCGACCGCCGCTTCACCGTCGGCCTGCTGCTCCCGAGCCGGGAACTGCCCCGCTGGGAGCGCTACGACAAGCCGCTGATCGAGAAGCGGGTGAAGAGCCTGTGCCCCGGCTGTTCCGTGACGTACGCCAACGCCGAGAACGACGCCACACGGCAGAGCCAGCAGATGATCTCCATGATCACCAAGGGGGCCAGGGTCCTGATCGTCGACGCCGCCGACACCAGGGCGGTCCGCTCCTCGGTCCAGGAGGCACGCAGGGCGGGTGTGCACGTCGTCGCCTACGACCGGCTCGCCGAGGGCCCGGTCTCGGGCTATGTCAGTTTCGACGGCGCGCAGGTCGGCAGGCTCCAGGGCGAGGCACTCCTGAGCGCCATGGGCGACCACGCGCGGCGCGGGAGCGTCGTCATGATGAACGGCGACCCGGTCAGCCCCAACGCCGCGTGGTACAGGCGGGGCGCGCTGTCCGTCCTCGAGGGCAAGGTGCGGATCGGCAGGTCGTACGACACCCCCGGCTGGAGCACGGAGAACGCCCACGCCAACATGGCCGCCGCCATCGCGGCCCTGGGCCCGGACCGGATCGGCGGCGTCCTGGCCGCCAACGACGCCATGGCCGCGGGCGTCATCTCCGCCCTCAAGGGCGCCCGGGTCCGCAGCCTTCCCCCCGTCACCGGCCAGGACGCCGAACTCGACGCCGTGCGGCGCATCGTCAAGGGCGAGCAGTACATGACGGTGTACAAACCCTTCAAGGCGGAGGCGGCCGCGGCCGCCGCCATGGCCGTCACCCTGGGACGCGGCGGGGATCCGCGGGACGTCGCCACGACGACCGCGGACAGCCCCACCACCCGGGGCATCCCGGCCGTCCTGCTCACCCCGAGGGCCGTGACGGCCCGCGACATCGACCGGATGCTCGTCAAGGACCGCGTCTACACCGTCGAGCAGATCTGCACCCGGCAGCTGCGGCCCGCCTGCGACAAGGCCGGACTGCTCCCCTGAGCCCGCCGCTCATCCCGCCGGCGAGCTCATCCCGCCGGCGCGCTGATCTCCCGCTTGAGGATCTTGCCGCTGGGTCCGGTCGGCAGCGCGTCCACGAGCCACACCGCGCGCGGGTACTTGTACGCCGCCACCCGGTCCTTGACGAACTGCTGGAGTTCCCCGGGGGTGGCCCGGGCGGTCGGCCGCAGCACGACCGCGGCGGCGATCTCCTCGCCGAGCCGCTCGTGCGGCACGCCCACCACGGCCGCCAGCGCGACCGCGGGGTGCTCGTGCAGCACCTCCTCGATCTCGCGGGGGTAGACGTTGTAGCCACCGCGGATGATCATGTCCTTCTTGCGGTCGACGATGTACAGGTAACCGTCCTCGTCCTGCCGGGCGAGGTCCCCGCTGCGCAGCCAGCCGTCGGGCATGGCGGCCGCGGTCTCCTCGGGCAGGTTCCAGTAGCCCTTCATGAGGTTCGGGCCGCGCACGGCCAGTTCACCGATCTCCCCCTGAGCCACCTCCTCGCCCCGGTCGTCCAGCAGCCGGACCTCCACGTCCCGGATCGGCGTGCCGACCGACCCCGGCTTGCGCGGCCGGTCGGAGTGGTTGAAGGAGACCACCGGGCTCGTCTCGGACATGCCGAAACCCTCCAGCACCATGCAGCCGAAGCGCCGCTCGAACCCGTGCAGCACCTCCACCGGCAGCGAGGCACCGCCGGAGACGCAGGTGCGCAGCGTCGACACGTCCGCCTCCCCCGGATGCTGCAACAACGCCGCGTACATCGTCGGCACCCCTTCGAACACCGTGGCCCGGTCCCGGGCGATGGCCTCCAGGACGGTCCCCGCATCGAAGCGGGGGACGAGGGTGAGCGAGGCGCCGCTGTGCACGGTCACGCTCATGGCGCAGACCTGACCGAAGATGTGGAACAGCGGAAGACAGCCGACCACCACGTCCTGCGGCGTCATGCGCTGCACATGGACGGTGTTGACCTCGGTGTTGTGCCGCAGCCCGGCATGGGTGAGCGCGGCGCCCTTGGGCCGCCCGGTGGTGCCGGAGGTGTAGAGCAGGACGGCCACGTCGTCACCGGCCGTGTCCGTCACCTCGGTCAGCGGCTCGTGCCCGGCCAGCAGCGCGGCGAAGGCGGCGGGCTCCACGGAGAGGTGCGGCACCCCGGCGGCGGCCGCCCCCTGGGCACCCTCGCCGGGGGCCTGATGCCATTCGAACAGCAGTACGGCCCCGGAGTCCCTCAGGTGGAACTCGGTCTCGCGCGTCTTCAGCAGCGGGTTCATCGGTACGACGATCGCCCCGGCCCGCAGCACGCCGTAGTACAGCACGACGAACTCGGGGACGTTCGGCAGCATCAGCGCCACCCGGTCGCCCGGCCGCACCCCCTCGGCCCGCAGCAGCGCGGCGGCGCGGGCGGTGCGCTCGTCCAGCTCGGCGTAGGTGGTGACCTGTGTCCCCAGCCGCAGCGCGGGGCGCTCCGGCTGCCGCGCCGCCGTCCGTACCAGGAACTCCGCCAGATTGGGCATGACCCGCCTCCACGCATGTCACCGTCGAAATCCGCCGTTCACGTTCACGACATGGTGCTGGCGCCGGCCGCGGCGACCTATGGGAGGACCGACAGCGTCACCCGCCCCCGGTTGTTCCGGGGAACAAACACACGCCGCTAGACTGCGGCGATGGACTTCTCGGGCGTGGTCGCGGCGATCCACGCCCGGCTTGACGAACTCGGCGAACGGCTCGCGGAGCGCATCCGCTCGGACGTCGAGGCCTACCAGGACGAGACGCTCATCCCCTTCGACTCCCTGCGCCGCTCGTGCACCGCCAACGCCGACCTCGTCCTCAGGCACTTCCATCCCGCCGAGGCCCCGGACCCCGGCCCGGCCCGGGAGACCGGACGCATCCGCGCCGAGTACGGCATGCCGCTCGCCGACACCCTGCACGCCTACCGGATCGGCTTCGAGTTCCTGTGGTCGCGGATCCTGGAGGAGGCCCGCGCCCATCCGGAGGTCTCCGACACCGAGCTGGTGGCCGGGTCCGCCCAGATCTGGGCGCTGTTCGGCCGCTACGCCGAGGCGGTGGCGGAGGCCCACCGGGAGACCACCGCCGAACTGTCCCTGCAACGCCAGGCCCGGCGCTCGGCGCTGGTGGAAGCGCTCCTCACGGGCGCCATCGCCGACCGGACGACCCTGTGGGAGGCCGCCCGCGAGCTGGGCCTGCCCGAGCGCGGACCGTACGCGGTCGTCGCCGCCGAATCCGCGGCGCCGGGCACGGAGCCCCTGGCCGGGACGGAGGCGGCCCTGCGGCAGGCCGGTCTGCCGTCCGCCTGGCGGTTGCTGCCCGACCAGCAGATCGGCCTGGTCGCCCTGGTCACGCCGGCCGCGGAGAACACCGCCGTGCGCCTCCTGCGCCGCGCGCACGCCCGCGTGGGCCTCAGCCCCGGCTTCGACTCCCTGCGCGACACCCCACAGGCGCTGCGCTTCGCCCGGCTGGCCCTGGCCGGCCTCCCGGGCAGCGGACCGGGTGTCGCACGGTTCGACGACGACCCGCTCGCCATGGTGATCGCCGCCGCCCCGGCGGAAGCGGCCCACCTGGTGACGGTCGCCCTGGGACCCGTCCTCGGCCTGCCCGCCCCGGAACGCGCCCGTCTCCTGGAAACCCTGGAGCACTGGTTCGCCGCGGCCGGCTCCGCGGCCGGCGCGGCCGACAGCCTCTTCGTGCACCCCAACACCGTCCGCTACCGGCTGCGCCGCGTCGAGGAGCTGACCGGGCGCGCCCTCGCCGACCCGCGGACGGCGGCGGACTTCCGTGCCGCACTCCTCGCGGTCACCCGTCCGGTCGGCCATGTGACGGCATGACGCTTCGTCCGCGCGGGTGAACGCGGGCGAATCACCGGCCGGTTCCGGCACCGCCCCCACCCGCGGCCCGGACCATTCGGCTGGGGTTCGGGTTTCCGTCAGCGGGGTTGCGTCACCGAGGAGAACAGGATGCCGATCGATACCGTCGAGCGATTCTTGGCCGCCCTGAGCCCGCACGACCGGGAGCAGGTCCAGCAGCAGTCACGCGAGGAGCAGGAGAGACTCGCCGCCGCCTGGGAGACGGAGCTCCAGGTGGACACCGACCTGGACACGCTGAGCGAGCTGTCGCCCGCCGCCGCCGAGAGCGAGGCGGCGGCGCGCGTCATGAGGGGCCGCTCCGAATAGCGTCAGAGCCCGGCGGCCATCGGCACGGCCTGCCCGCTGACCCGGGTGCGGGCGTCCTGCGGGGTCACGTCGATCAGCAGGTCGCTGGGGCGCCCCATGTCCTCTCCCTGGCGGACGGTGATCGTGGCGGGGCCGGTGACCAGGCCCAGCGCGCGCAGGTACCCGCCGAAGGCCGCCGCCGCCGCGCCCGTCGCCGGGTCCTCCACCACGCCGCCGACGGGGAAGGGGTCCCTGGCGTGGAAGCGCTCCGGTGACTCCCGCCAGACCAGATGGACGGTGGTCCATCCGTGACGGCGCATCAGTTCGGCGAGACCGTCGAAGTCGTACTCCAGGTCCGCCAGCCGCTCGCGGGTGGCGGCGGCCAGCACCAGATGGTCGTTCCCGCCGAACGCCACGTGCGGTGGCAGCGCCGGGTCGAGATCGCCCAGGACCCAGCCCAGAGCCTTGAGCGCCGGCTCCAGTTCGGCGTCGGTGGCGGGACGTGAACGGGTCGGAACGCTCGTGAGGGTGGCCCGTACGGTGCCGTCCTCGCCCACGCCGGTGGCCACCGGTATCTCACCCGCCGGGGTGTCCAGGACGATGTCGCCCGCGCCCAGCCGCCCGGCGAGGGCGACGGCCAGTGCGACGGTGGCGTGCCCGCAGAAGGCCACCTCGGCGAGGGGGCTGAAGTAGCGGACCTGGAACCGCCGTGCCGCTTCGTCGCGCCGGGTGACGAAGGCCGTCTCCGAGTAGCCCACGTCGGCAGCGATCGCCAGCATCCCGGCGTCGTCGAGCCCGGAGGCGTCGAGCACCACGCCGGCCGGGTTGCCGCCCGAGGGGTCGTGGGTGAAGGCCGCGTAGCGCAGGGTCTCGGTGAGCGGTCGCAACTGGTTCGCGGGGTTCGCCGCGTCGTTTTCGGTGGTCATGGCCCCACGTTGCCACACGGTGCGGCGGCACTTCCCCAACCGTTCGTGTGCGCCGACGAGTTGCGGGCATCCGGGACGGTACCGCACGCACCGTTCGCGCTGCGACAACTTCTTCCCGGCGAAGGGACACCTCTCATGCTGGCCATCATCTCGGCGGTTCTGTTCTTCATCTCCTTCCTGATCAACGCGGCCGACATCTCGACCAACGACACCTTCACCTCGACCAACGTCATGCTCCTCGGCCTCACCCTGCTCGCTCTGCACCTCGCGGGCATCGGCAGCGCGTGGACGGTGCGCGGCCCCAGACGATGACACCCCGCGGGCGCTTCCGGCGCTCACGTCCGCGACCCGGCAGCCGCACAACCAATCGGACGTGCCGGAGGTCAAAGGGGTGACGCATCGTGGGAAAGCGCCACAGCAAGGGGGAAATCATGCGCAAGGGACGACAGACGGCGGCCGCGGCGGCCGTGCTGGTGGCAGTGGGATCTCTGGGTTTGGCGGCCCCGACGGCATCCGCCGCCGGCCGGACCGCCGCTACGGCCGCGACCACGTGCCCGACGGGCTGGGGCAGCCTGCCCGAGCACGGCACGGCCGACTTGGCGCCGCATTCGCTCACCGACGTCCGTACCGGGCGGCACGACTGCTACGACCGCATCGTCTTCGACGTCGGTTCGGGCACCGGCCCGCTGTCCTACTCCGTCGCGTACGTCGACGTGTTCCGCCAGGATCCGTCCGGCACGGTGATACCGGTGTCCGGCGGGGCGATCCTCGAGATCAACGTCGGCGCCACCGCGTACGACCCGGAGACCGGACAGACCACCTATCCCGGCCGGCCCGGCAAGGCACTGCCCGGCGTCGACCTGACGGGCTACCACACCTTCCGTGACACGAAGTTCGGGTCCAGCTTCGAAGGCGTCACGCAGGTCGGGCTCGGGGTGCGGGCGCGGCTTCCGTTCCGGGTGCTGACGCTGCCCGACCGGCTGGTGGTGGACGTCGCCCACACCTGGTGAGCGGGACGGCTCCCGTCAGCCCTGACTCTCCGGCGCCGGGGCGGGCGGCCGGAAGCAGGCGTGGACGACCTTCCCGTCGGGGCAGGGGCGGGCCTGCCAGGTGTCGGCCAGCGCGTCGATGAGGAGCATGCCCCGCCCGCTCGTCCGCTCGGCGGAGGGCGGGCGGGGCGCGGGCAGGCGGGGGGAGGAATCGTGGACGGACACGTGCAGACACCGGCTGTCCCACGTCAGTACGAGGTGGGCGGCGCTGTGCGCGTGCACATGGGCGTTGGTGACCAGTTCCGAGATGGTCAGCAGCACGTCGTCCACGGTGTCGGGCGCCGTCTCCGTCCAGCCCAGTGAGCGCAGATGGCCGCGCGCCCAGTCACGGGCCGTCTTGACACTGCTGTCGAGCGGCAGGGAACGCGCCCAGCCCACCGCCCTCAGTGAGGATTCACCCACGCCTGTCGCCTCCCTGCCGTGGCCGTGTCAGCGCGTATACCCACCCGTCGCGCTTTGACGCGGAGGCGCCGCCCGGCCAGGATCCCGGCGGAACGCCCAGTCCAGCCGGGGCTCCACCGCGCAGCGGAAGACGCGGCGGACCGGAGCGGTGCACAGCGCGGTGGCCAGCAGGCCCGCGACGAGGGTGACGGTGAGCTCGCCGAGGGGTTCACCGGTCCAGGCGAGCCGGGAGCAGTGCCAGTGGTTCGCGGCCTGGACGACGAAGCCGTGCAGCAGACAGCCGTAGACAGTGCCCGCGCCCAGCGCGGTGAACCAGGTGCGACGGCCGGGTACCCACGAGAGGAAGCGAGCGACCAGGGTCAGTGTGCAGCCGAAGACGGCCAGGGTCATGACCGGCCCGTACCAGGCGGGCACGCCCAGTTACGCGGCGCTGTCGCGGTGGAAGAACCAGGCGTGGTCGAACCGGGGGGCCGCCCGGTAGGCCGCGACAGCGTCGCCAACGCCGCCAGGGCGAGCGCGAGCGGCAGCGGATGGCGCACCCGCTGCCACACGGCAGTGGTCAACCGCCAGATGAACAACGCCGCCAGGAACCAGGTCAGGTCCACCTGGTGAAGAGGGAGTACGCCGTCTCGAAGACGACGTAGGGCACGACGAGCCCGGTGACCAGGTGGCGTAGACGACCGTGTGGAGCGCGGTGACCGCACGACTGCCGGAACGCAGCGGGCCCGGTCCCGACCGCGGGGCTGCCATGGACGGATATGGTCTGTACGGTTTCGCTCACCAGGCCACCTGCGCAGGATGCATCCTGCCGTCTCACCGCTTCCGAACGACATGAACACCAGGTGGAGGGCACCGTGAACTGGCGAACCTGGGCCGCCTGTCGCTCCGAGGACCCCGAACTCTTCTTCCCGGTCAGTGAGGAAGGCGCCTCGCTGATGCAGACAGAGCAGGCCAGAAACATCTGCCGCCACTGCCCCGTACTGCACGAATGCCGGACCTGGGCGCTGCGCAACCGGGAGTACGAGGGCGTGTGGGGCGGACTGACCGCAGGGCAGCGGCGAGCGCTGTCACCGGCGAGAGGCACCGCCTTCGACCACTGATGTGCGGCACCCGGCCGCGTGCGCCCGGTCTGCGGCGGGTCGAGAATGGGAGCCATGGGGCGTCGGCCGGACCGTGCGGTGATCGTACGACGGTCGATCCAGGTCAGCTGCGCGGCGGGCACCGGCTTCCTCGTGCTCCTCTACGGCCTCGGACAGCCCGTCGCGGCGCTCTACGCACTCTTCGCGCCCATCGCGCTCGGCGTGCTGTCCGCCATCCCCGGCACCGGCCGCGAGCAGGCGTCGGTCACGCTGCGGACCCTGCCGTTCGGGGCGCTCCTGGTCGCCCTGGGCACGGCGCTCGCGGCGAGCACCGCGGCGGCCGTGGCCGGCATGCTCGTCACCGGCTTCCTGCTGAGCTTCGCCGCGGTGGCCGGCCCCCGCCCGGCTGGAGCCGCGCCCGCACTCCAGCTCTTCTACATCCTGGCGTGTTTCCCGCCCTACGCCCCCGAGACCCTGGGCGCCCGGCTGACCGGGCTGGCCGTGGGCGTCGTGCTCATCGCGCTCTGCCAGACCCTCCTCCTGCCCGGACCGCCCGCGGAGAGCTACCGGTGGCGTCTTTCCGGCGTACTGGAGACGGCGGCGCGGGCGGCGGCGGAACCGGCGCACGCCTCGCTCACCCACCTGCGTGACCGCGGCGAGGCGCTGCGGCCGTCGCACATCGCGCCCGGTGAACGCCCGGCGGGCGCGGGCCGCCGGGACCGGGCGCTGTCGCACGCCGGTGCCGCCACCCGCCGGATGCTGGACCACCTCGCGTCCCTGGCCGCGGTGTCCGCGCCGCCCGGGACGCCTCCCGTGCCGGACCCGTCGGCGGCGGCACTCCTCGACCGGGTCGCCTCCATGTGCGCCGCCACGAGCACGGCCCTGCGTACGGGCGGGCGGCCACCGCCGGCCGGGCCGCTGGAGGAGGCCATACGCCGGTTCCAGGCCGACCGGGACCGCCGTGCCGGCGATCCGGCGGACCCGGGCCCCGACACGGGTGTCCAGCGGCGGCAGGCGATCGTGCTGGCCCTGGCCGAGACCACCTGGATCGCGGTGACCGCGGTGGGCATCGCCGCCGAGCGCCGTCCGAGGGGGCATCCGCCGCACGAGTTCTTCTGGTACGCGGACCGGTCCACGGCCCGGCTGTGGGCGCACCGGTTCGCCGGCAACATGACGCCCCGCTCGGTGTGGTTCCAGAACGCCGTGCGGGTCGCCTGCGGTCTCGCGGCGGCCCGGCTCGTCGCCGGAAGCCTCGACCTCACCCACGGGTTCTGGGTCCTCCTGGCGGTCCTCACCCTGGGGCGCACCACGGCCGGTGCCACCTGGCAGGCCGTGCACCAGGCCGTGATCGGCACCCTGGCCGGGGCGGTCGTGGCCGGCGCGCTGCTCCTGGCGGTCGGTCGGCACCAGGACGCCTGTGCCGCCCTGCTCGTGCCCGGCATGCTCATCGCCTTCACGCTGGGACCCCTGCTCGGCACCGCCTACGCGCAGGGACTGTTCACGCTGGTGGTCTCCCTCGTCTTCGCCCAGATCGCCCCCACCACCTGGCGGCTGTCCGAAGCCCGCCTGGTCGATGTCGTCACCGGCAGCGCCATCGGCCTGCTGTGCGGACTGCTGGCCTGGCCGGCGGGCGCCCGCCGGGAGGTCCACCGGACCATGGCGAGCCTGCTGCGCTCGTGCGGCGCGCTGATCCCCGTCACGGTCGACACCCTGCTGCCCGCACCGGACCGGCGCCCCTCCCCGCCCCGGACCTGGCCGGTCCAGCAACACCTGCGCCTGGCGGAGTCCGCCTACGCGCAGTTCTGCGGCGAGCCGCCCGCGAACCGGGAGGGCGTGCGCGCCGACTGGCACGCGGTCCTCGTCGTGGCCTACACGACCGTACTGGGGGCACAACGGCTGCCGCGCTTCGAGGAGCCGCTGGGCGAGGTGCCGGGGACCGCGTGCGCCTGGACCCGCCGGACGGCCGCGGAGCTCGCGGCGGACGCCGACCGGATCGCCGCACTCCTCGGCCGGGCCCGGTGCACCGCTGCCGGCCGCGCACCGCTCGCCCCGCCACCGCCGCACCGTCCGGCCCTGCCCACGGTCGTCGATCTCGAAGTGTGGCTGACGGGCATCGACAGCCAGTTCACCGGTATCGAGCGCTCACTGTCGACGCCCCGGACGTCGTTTGGGTAGCGCCGAGCAGGTACCCGCCGAGCAGCACGCTCCACACCGGGAACGCCAGTTCCAGCCAGGCCACGGTTCCGGCACCCACGATCAGTACCAGCCCCACCAGCCAGCCCAGCCACACCAGGGCGCGCGGCAGCACGTGCAGCCGTCGGGCGATGGTGGAGGTGCAGAACGCGAACACCGCCGCCATGCGCATCGAGTACTCGGTCAGGAGGGAGTAGACGATGCTGTGGCCGAAGTCCCACAGCTTCCCGCCCGCCTCGCCGGCCGTGGCCAGCATCCCGCCGGCCGCCGCGGCCGCGCCCAGCAGCACCGCCGTGAACACCAGCCCGCTGCCGATGAAGACCGTGGCGAAGAACCTGTCCTCGCGCTCCCCGATCCGGTCCCGCACCGCGGCGAGGAACCACAGGAAGGCGATCCCCGCGAACGGCACCAGGTCCAGGGCGACCTGGACGGTGGCGCGCCGCGACGAGTCGGTCAGCCAGGAGCCGGCGGACGTGGGCTGCTCCGGCACCGCGACCCTGACCAGCACGATGGCGGTGCCCAGCAGCAGGCCGAAGAGGATCCCGGCGAGCCCCGCCGCCCGGGGTGTGCTGAGCGCGTCCTTGGAGGGCGGCGGCACCCCGGCCCCCGTCCCCGTCACCGCCGGGCGGAGGGTGTCGTCTCTCCCGGCGGTCCGGCCGCGGCGGGCGCGGTCACGACGTCCACGTCACTCGCCCGGACGTAGGCGAGCCGGTGGCCGAACTGGATCTCGTAGTACTGCTCCTCGCCGTTGATCACCGGGTTGGGTGTCTGCACGAAGGACGATCTGTCGACGTCGGTACCGGTGACGGTGGACTGTGTCACGTACCGCTGGCCCGCGAGGAGGCTGTACGGAAGCGGCGACTCGGTCTGCTCCGGGAACCCGTCCGGGTAGGCGTCCTCCTCAGGGAGGGCGCGCCCGAACACCGGGATCTCGCTCAGCCCCTCCTTCGGTGTCACCATCCGGCCGCTCGCTCCGACGGCCGTCGGGTGTTTCTTCGGGTTGTCGAACCACGCCTTGCGGCCCAGGTACCAGATCGCCGTCCAGTCGCCCCTGCGGTCGGCGACCGCGTAGGTCTGGCCGGTGGAGACCCGCGACCCCAGGTCGCTGACGTCCTCCGTGGAGTCCTCGCCGTCCGGGCGGCGGCCGGGGTCCTGGATCAGCGGGGCGTTCTCACTCGGCTCGGTGTGCAGGCGGACGGCGCTCGAACCGTGTGGTCCGCACGGCACACCGCTGCCCTTGCATCCCGTGTAGCGCGGATTGTTGGTGGCGTAGTCCGGCAGCACCATCACCATGGGGCTGTCCGGCCCGGCCGTGGCCCGCAGGGGGGCGCCGAGGAGGTCGAAGTAGTGCCGCCAGTCCCAGTAGGGGCCGGGGTCCTCGTGCATGTCGGGGATGGACGAAGCGGTCGGCGACGGTACGTTGTCGTGGCCGAAGATGTGCTGCCGGTCGAGCGGGATGCCGTACTTCTTCGCCAGGTAACGCACCAGGCGGGCCGAGGCCCGGTACATCTTCTCCGAGTACCAGGCGTCGGGCTGCGTGAGGAACCCCTCGTGCTCGATGCCGATCGAGTGGGCGTTCACGAACTGGCTGCCGGAGTGCCAGGCCGAGTCCTTGGTCCTGACGTGCTGGGTGACGTGGCCGTCGCTGGAGCGGATCGAGTAGTGCCACGACGCCTCGGTCGGATCCTGCACCGTCTGGAACATGGACTTCAGCGACGCCTCGGTGTCGTGGATGACGATGTACTCGATCTTCTCGTCCCAGGGCCGGTCGGCCAGGTCGTGGTTTCCGTAGGCGTCGTCGGTCTGCTCGTAGGGCGCGCTGAGCCAGGAGCAGGCCAGCTCCGGCGGGCACTCGACCTCCTTCGGCCGCTTGTCCGCCGGGCGGGAGGCGTGCGGCCGCACCTTGGGGTCGGCGGGGAGCGTGACGTTCTGCGCCGCGTCGGTGATGCGGTGGGCCCCCTTGCTGATCACCCCGAACACGTCGTTGGCGTAGGTCGCCGCCGCGTCGGTGTCGCTGCTGCCGGAGAAGCGTGCCACCGCGTCCCACCAGTCCGTCGGGTTGTCGCTGAGCGGCTTGCCGAGCTGTCGCTGGGTCGCCGCCAGGAGGGCGGCCCCGCCGCGCACATTGGCGGTCGTGTCCGTGCGCAGCCGCTTCGCCGGCACCCCGATCAGGTCGGCGGCCCGGCGCAGTTCGGCCGGCGGCTGGGCGCGGCCCGCGTCGGGCGGCTGCGCGGGCGGCCCCGCCTCGCCCTGCGGCCGCTGCCCCGCGGCCCGCCCCGCGTCGGCGTCCACCAGGTGCATCGGCCCGTAGCCGCCGCTCACGCTCGGGACACCCGGATGGGAGTCCCAGCGCGACTGGAGGTAGGACACGCCCATCAGCACGCTGCGTGGCACGTGGAACTCGTCCGCGGCGGCCGTGAAGTCGTTCTGAAGATGCTGGTCGGCCGCTTCCTCGGAATCGGTCGGTGGGAAGGCCAGGACCGGGATCAGGAGCGCTGCCGACGCTGCCACACAGGCCGTCAGACGGTGCTCGCGTACGGCGATGAGGACACGGGGGGCGACGCGTCTTCTCATGCAGGTGTCTCCAACGGGCTCGTCGCGACAGGACAAGCGCAAGCAGGACAAGGAAAGTTGCCCTTCACGCCACCCCTCGTACGTTTCCGTGCTCCGCGCACCGCGTCGCGCCGAGCGTCGACCACGTGGACCAGCCGCCCGGCACACGCCACTCGGTCGGCGGCAGTACGAGGACCGCGGCGGCCGGCGGCTCAGTCCTCGACCGGGTCGGTCCGCCAGTCGGGGTGCCCGGGCATCGGCGGGGTGTGTTTCCCGTACAGCCACGGCGTCAGAAACGGTTTCAGATCCCGCCCCGCGACCTCGGAGGCGAGCGCGACGAAGTCGGCCGTGCCCGCGGCCCGGCCCCGGTACCTGGTCACCCAGGACCGTTCGATCCGGCCGAAGGTCTCCTCACCGACCTCCTCCCGCAGGGCGTACAGCACCAGCGCCGAGCCGTCGTACCTGATCTGCCGGAACAGGGTCGGCCCGGTGGGTTCGGCGGGTGCCCCGTCGTCGTGCCGCCACTGGTCGTGCCGCTCGTACGCCGCCCGCATCGCGGCCTCCATGCTGTCGCCGCCGTGCGCGTCGGAGTACAGGCGTTCGTAGAACTGGGCGTGCCCCTCGCTCAGCCACAGGTCCGACCACCGCCGGATCGCGACGCTGTCCCCGGTCCAGTGGTGGGTCAGTTCGTGCACGAGGTTGCGTTCGGCGTGGACCCGGTCGCCCAGCAGATCGGCGCTCGGCAGGACGGACAGCGACTGCGTCTCCAGGGCCACCGGCAGGTCGGTGTCACCGACCAGCACCCCGTACCGGCCGAAGGGGTACGGGCCCAGCCGCTGTTCCAGCCAGGCCAGGTGCCCGGGGGTGAGCGAGCGGTAGTCCTCCGTGCCGGCGACCAGGCCGTCGGGGACCACGTCCCGGACGGGCAGCCCGTGCGGGCCGGTGGTGTCGACGACCGTGAACCTCCCGATCGCCATCTGGACCAGCTGGGCCGCGACGGGCTGCTCGGAGTCGTACGTCCACCGGGTGCGTCCGTCGGGCCGCCGGACGCGTTCGACGAGCCGGCCGTTCGCGACGGCGCTGATGCCCGGGGGAGTGGTGATGCGGAAGGTGACCGGTGCGCGCAGGCTCGGGTGATCGTCGGCCGGGAAGATCATTTTCGCGCCGTCGGGCTGCGGGCACAGCACGGTGCCGTCGGGCGTGGGCACCCAGCCGTAGTCCGCGATCGCGTCGCGGCGGTGGCGTTGCAGCGTCGGGTCGGCGGTGTAGGCGACCCGCACGGTGAAGCCGGCGCCCCGGGGGATCGGCTTCGCGGGGGTGACGACGAGTTCGTCGCCCTCGCGCACGGCGGCCGCCGGCACGCCGTCGACGGTGACCGTGCGCAGGGTGTTGCCGGCGAAGTCGAGGTCGAAGCGGGACAGGGCCTGCGTGGCGGTGGCGCTGATGGTGGTGGCGGCGTCGAAGGGGGTCCGCGGCGCCCGCCAGTCGAAGCCGAGCACATAGCGCCGGACCGTGTAGCCCCCGTTGCCGTCGAGCGGCAGCAGCGGGTCGCCGATGCCGGGGGCGCCGGGGGAGGGGGCCGAGCCGGAGGAGGCGGCGGAGGGGCCGGGGGCGGGGGAGTGGTGGCCCCCGTGCGGGAGGGTGCCGACGAGGACGCCGGCACCGGCGATGCCGACGGCGCCGGCGACGGCCAGGGTGAGAACCCGGCGCTTGGTGAGGGACGCGCCGGCGATGGCGATCTGCATAGCCGCACTATCGGCCGCGGTGTCGTCGGCGCCCGCGATTCATGAGACGCGCCGCGCCAGTTCTCACACATATGGTCATAAAACGTGTCTTATTCATTCATGCAGACACACACACGGCGCACAGTGCTCGGTGCCTCGATCGTGGCCGTCGGCTCGGGGATCCTGACCGCATGCTCCGGGTCCGCACCCCGCTCGGAGCCCGGCTCCCACCCGGCGGGCAGCTCGTACGCCCGCCCGGCTCCCCGCCCGGCGCCGGGCTCCCGTCCCGGGACCGGGACGGCCGGCAACCACGGCGAGGTTTTCGTCCCCAGGGGTCCCGCGGGGTACGTGAACCCGTCCGATCCCGAGGTCCTCGAGGCCGAACGGGAACGTGGCCAGGGACCGGTGCGCAGGTTCCGGCTCACCGCTGGTGAAACGTTCCTGGACCTGGGCGGGCTGATGGTGAGGTCGTGGGCGTACAACGACCGGCTGCCCGGCCGGGAGGTACGGATCCACGCGGGCGACATCCTCGACCTCACCCTCGCCAACCGGCTGCCCCGGTCGACCACGCTGCACTCGCACGGGGTGCGGATGCGCTGCGACATGGACGGCGTACCGGGCCTGACCCAGCGCTCCATCCGGTCCGGCGAGGACTTCAACTACCGCTTCGCCGTGACCCACCCCGGCACCTACTGGCTCCACTCCCACTCGGGGCTGCAACTGGACCGCGGCCTGTACGCGCCGCTCATCGTCGAGGACCCCAGGGAGCCCTTGTCGTACGACAAGGAGTGGGTGGTCGTCCTGGACGACTGGCTGGACGGCGTGCAGGGCTCCACCCCGGACCGCGTGCTCGCGGAGCTGCGCCACGGCAAGCGTGCGCCGATGGGCATGGACATGGGCGACGACGAGGAGCACGGCGGGGGACACGACGGTTCCGGCCACGAGACGTGGGACGAGGCGGGGGACTGGGACCCCGGCAGGCCCAAGAGCCCCTCCCGCCTGCTCCACGACTCCCACAGCCGTATGCTGCACAGCGACGGCGGCAGCGTCGACTATCCGTTCTACCTGGTCAACGGGCGCCTCGCGCACGATCCCTCGGTCTTCCGGGCCCGCCCCGGGGACCGTATCCGGCTGCGCATCATCAACGCCGGCGCGGAGACGGCCTTCCGGGTCGCCCTGGGCGGCCACGAGATGACGGTGACGCACACGGACGGCTACCCGTGCGAGCACAAGCGGACGGACGCGCTGCTGCTGGGGATGGCCGAACGCTACGACGTGCTGATCACCGCCAAGGACGGGGTGTTCCCGCTGGTCGCGCTGGCGGAGGGCAAGGACGGCAGGGCCATGGCCGTGCTGCGCACCAGCGGCGGGGGCCTGCCGCGGTCCTCCGTGCATCCGGATGAACTGGAGGGCAAGACCGTGCCGGCCAGACGGCTCGTGCCGGACGAGTCCGTCGCCCTGTGCCACCGCGAGCCGGACCGCGAGATGCGCATCAGGCTGACCGGCAACATGAAGGCCTTCAACTGGGGCTTCGACCACCGGCCCTACTCCGTCGAGGAGCGCCGCCCGGTCCGGCAGGGCGAACGGGTCCGGCTCACCCTCATCAACGCCACCGACATGTGGCACCCCGTGCATCTGCACGGCCACACGTTCGCGCTGCGCGGCCTCGACGGTCTCGGGGCCCGCAAGGACACCTCCATCCTGCTGCCGCACCGCAAGATGGTCGTCGACTTCAACGCCGACAACCCGGGCCTGTGGATGCTCCACTGCCACAACCAGTACCACTCCGAGTCCGGAATGATGACCATCCTCGGTTACCGGAAATGACCGGGCCGCCGGCCGCCCCGCGGGCGGCCGGGGCGGCCAGGCGGAGGGCACGTCAGACCGTGGCCGGGAAACGTTCCCAGACGCGGTGGGCGGCCAGGAGGCGGATGACCTCCTGGAGGGCGGAGGGGCCGGCGTCGGCGGTGATGACGCCATCGGCGTCGGTCGGTACGCCGGCCGCCGCCAGGACCGCTTCGCCGCCGCCCCAGACGCCGATGGCCTTCCCGTGCCGGAAGGCCTCGTTCAGCAGCAGGGCGACTCGTGGATCGACGGCCACCTGTTCCAGGACGGCGACGCCGGCCTTGGCGTCGCGGGCGCCGTGGCCGTCGGAGCCCACTCCGGGCGGCCCGGCCACCAGGACCGCGTCGAACTCGACGGAGCGCGCCGTGGCGTAACTGCGCTGCACGGTCAGCTCGTTCGAACCGCGGCCGAGGCTGCCGCCGGCCGGGGCGACGACCAGCGGGACCATGCCGCCCTGGAGGACCGCCTCACGCACGGCGCCCACGCCCTCCAGGTCGCCGTCCGGCCCGGCGACGATGCCGATGACGCGTCCGTCGGCGGGCCAGGTGCGGCCGACCTGGGACAGGGCCGGGCTGGGCTCGACGTCGGCCAGGGGGACGGTGGCCGCGGGCGCCGGCAGGCCGAGGCCCGCGGCGACGGCCGCGCACAGCTCCGGATCGATGTTGGCCAGGACCTGCAACGCCCGCTCCTTGATGGCCTGTTCGTAGCACTTGCCGAGTTCGAAGGTATAGGCGCCGATGATGTGCTCGCGTTCGACGGGGCTCATGCTGAGCCAGAACCGTCGGGGCTGGCTGAAGTGGTCCGCGAACGACTCGGGTGCCTCCCGGGTCTTCGTCGCCTCCGGCACGCGTACCGGACTCTCGACAAACGCGCTCAGGTCCGCTCCGGCGGTGAACGGGCAGCCGCCGTCCAGGGAGTTGGGCCGGTAGGGAGCGGCACCGCGGTGGACGGCGGTCTGGTGCATGCCGTCGCGCAGCATGTCGTTGACCTCGGCGTGCGGGCGGTTGATGGGCAGCTGGGAGAAGTTGGGACCGCCGAGCCGGGTGATCTGGGTGTCCAGGTAGGAGAAGAGCCGCCCGGCGAGCAGCGGGTCGTCGGTGATGTCGATGCCGGGGACGAGGTGACCGACGTGGAAGGCGACCTGTTCGGTCTCCGCGAAGAAGTTCGACGGGTTGCGGTTGAGGGTGAGCAGCCCGACGGGCTGCACGGGGGCGAGTTCCTCCGGCACGATGTTGGTCGGGTCCAGCAGGTCGATGCCCTCGAAGGTCTGCTCGGGGGTGTCGGGGAAGGTCTGGATGCCCAGTTCCCATTCGGGGAAGGCGCCGGCCTCGATGGCGTCGGCGAGGTCCCGGCGGTGGAAGTCCGGATCGACGCCGCCCACGATCTGCGCCTCCTCCCACACCAGGGAGTGCACACCCAGTCTGGGCTTCCAGTGGAACTTGACCAGTGTGGTGGCGCCCTCGGCGTCCACCAGGCGGAAGGTGTGGACGCCGAACCCCTCCATCGTGCGGAACGACCGCGGGATGCCCCGGTCGGACATGTTCCACAGCGTGTGGTGGGTGGCCTCGGTGTGCAGGGTGACGAAGTCCCAGAACGTGTCATGGGCACTCTGGGCCTGCGGGATCTCCCGGTCCGGGTGCGGCTTGCCCGCGTGGATGACATCGGGGAACTTGATGGCGTCCTGGATGAAGAACACCGGAATGTTGTTGCCGACCAGGTCGAACACGCCCTCGCTGGTGTAGAACTTCGTGGCGAAGCCACGGGTGTCGCGCACGGTGTCGGCCGACCCGCGTGAGCCCAGCACCGTGGAGAAGCGCACGAAGACCGGCGTCTCCACGTCCTTGGCCAGGAACGCGGCCCTGCTCACCGAGGCCGCCGTGCCGTAGCTGCGGAAGACGCCGTGCGCGCCCGCGCCGCGGGCGTGGACCACGCGCTCCGGGATGCGCTCGTGGTCGAAGTGCATGACCTTCTCGCGCAGGTGGTGGTCCTGAAGGAGCACGGGGCCGCGCGGACCGGCCTTGAGCGAGTGGTCGGTGTCGTACAGCCGCGTGCCCTGGGCCGTGGTGAGGTGACGTCCTCCCTGGGCGAGCCGCTCCTGGTCGGTGTCCGTCGGCTGTCCCGTCGGGGAGAACGTGTCCGGCCCGCTCTGGTCCGGCTTGGGCGGCAGCGGGTCCCGGGGTTCCGTCGGCTCCGCGACCGACGGCGACTCGGGACCCGGCTTCCCCGGAATGCCCCCCGCCGGGCCCGCGCCGTCGCTCCGCAGCGTCTCGGTGACCTTGTCCGCCGCCCGCTTGATGGGGTTGCTCTCGCTCATCAGTGCCGTTCCTTCTCGTGGTCGTGGGACTGGAGCCATGGAGCCCGCAGAGAGAACAAGTAACCCCAAAAGCCCATTGCTCACGCCAACCTGGCACGGTGAGGGACCGCGTGCACCACGGTGGGCACCGGCGGGGTGACCACGCCGGACTCGGGCCCGTGCGCCGCCATCGACGGGGAGGACCGCGCCGGTCACGAACGAGGCGCGGTCGCCGGGCAGCCAGGCGGTGGCCTGGGCGATCTCCTCGGGGCCGGCCGAGCGGCGCAGCGGGGTCGCGGCCTTGAGCCGCTCCACGAGACCGGCGCGTTCCCGCGCAGCAGGCGGGAGCGGATCACCCCCGCCGACGTGGGGCTGCCCGCCGGGCCGCGCCGCCGTACTCCGGGCTGCGCCGGGAGGAGCCGGCGCAGCCGCCCTTCATCTCTGGACGTGCGGCTCCCTGGGCCCGGTGTTGCAATGGCTGGAGGGACCGTCCGCCTCCGAGGAGTGGCCATGACCGATGACCTCGAGGAAATGGGACCCGTCGACTATCTGATCGTCGAGTTCCCTGGCAGCCGCTTGACGGGGGAGGGCCTCCCCCTGCTCGTCGATCTGGTCGAACGCAACATCATCCGCATCATCGACCTCGTCTTCGTCCGCAAGGACACCGACGGGTCGGTCACCGCGATGGAACTCCAGGAGATCGGGGACGAGATCGATCTCACGGTGTTCGAGGGAGCCTCCTCCGGGGTGCTGGACCAGAGCGACCTGGACGACGCGGGTGCCGCGCTGGAGCCCGGCAACTCCGCCGCGGTCCTCGTGTACGAGAACGTGTGGGCCGCGCCGCTGGCCCGTGCTCTCCGGCGCGAAGGAGCCCAGTTGGTGGCGAGCGGCCGCATCCCCGTGCAGGCGCTGCTGGCGTCGCTGGACGCGACCGAACCGACGACCCCCCCGAGCGGGCCTGTGGCCGCCTGATGGGAGATGAGTGAGCATGCCAGGACTTCTTCGCGGGGTCGCCCGCACGGCGGTGGTCGCGGGTACGGCCACCGCGGTGTCCAACCGCGTCTCCCGGCGGCAGGCGGGCCGGTGGGCCCAGCAGGACTACGAGTGGCAGGCCGCGGCCCAGCAGGCCGCGGCGCCGCCGCCCGCCGCCCCGCCGCCCGCCGTGTCGCAACCGGTCACCGACGACATGACCGACAAGATCGACCAGCTGAAGCAGCTGGCCGACCTGAAGGCCCAAGGGGTGCTCACCGAGGAGGAGTTCGAGGCCCAGAAGCGCCGGGTGCTCGGCTGACCCGCCGTGATGCACAGTGACCGGCGGACGATGTCCGAGGCTGACTTCCGGTCCCTGTACCGCCGGCTGCGCGATCAGGCACGGCACGAAGCGGATCCGCAGCGCGGCGCGCTGGGCCACCTCACCCCCGAGCGGGTGCTGGCCGCCGCCGGCGAGGTCCGCCGCGGCCGCACCGTGTCGCTCGCCGCCCCCATCGAGACCACGCCGGGCCCGGACAACCCCGAGCCCGCCCGGCATACGATGACCGCGTCGGCGCAGCGGGCGGACGACGACGAGCGAGGGCTGCGGTTCGCCCGCGACCGGTTCGCCATGAACGTGCACGGCGACGCCGACAGTCACCTCGACGCGCTGTGCCACGTGATGTTCGACGGCGAACTGTACGGCGGTGTCCCGGCGAGCAGCGTGACACCGGACGGCGCCGGCGCGCTCACGCTGGACCTGGTGCGGGACGGCATCGTCGGCCGCGGGGTCCTCCTGGACATCCCGCGTCTGCGGGGCGTGCCGTGGCTCGACCCCGGCGACCAGGTGACCGCCGGCGATCTCAGTGCGGCCGAAGCGGCCCAGGAGGTCACGGCAGGCCCGGGAGACCTGCTGTTCGTGCGGGTCGGGCACCGCCGTCGCCGCCGCAGCCTCGGTGCCTGGGACACGGCTCGGGCACGGGCGGGCCTGCACCCGACGGCGGTGACCGTGGTGGCCGAGCGGCGCGTGGCCGCGCTGGGCTCGGACGGAAACAACGACACCGCCCCCAGCACGGTGGCGGGAGTCCCGTTCCCGGTGCACGTACTGGCCGTGAACGCCCTGGGGGTGCACCTCATGGACTGGCTCGACCTCGAGGAGCTGGCAGCGGCGTGCGCACAGCTGGGCCGCTGGCACTTCCTGTGCGTGGTCGCCCCCCTGCGGTTGCCGGCGGCCACCGGCTGCCCGGTCAACCCGATCGCCGTCCTGTGACCGCGTCGGGGCACCGTCCGCTCCACGTGCCGCATCGCCTCCGGGCCGATACGTTCGAAATGGGTCAAATGACGACGCGAGGACGGTGGTCGCCATGGGCGACTCCCCCCATTACGACATCATCATCATCGGCACCGGAGCCGGCGGCGGGACGCTCGCCCACCGGCTCGCTCCCTCGGGCAAACGGGTGCTCGTCCTCGAACGCGGTGACTACCTGCGGCGCGAACGCGACAACTGGGAGTCCACGGCCGTGTTCGTCAAGGGCAAGTACCGGGCCGACGAGTTCTGGCTGGACAAGCACGGCAAGGAGTTCCCGCCCGAGGTCAACTACTACGTCGGCGGAAACACGAAGTTCTACGGGGCGGCGCTGTTCCGGCTGCGGCCGGAGGACTTCGGAGAACTGCGCCACCACGACGGCGTCTCTCCCGCCTGGCCGATCCGCTACGAGGACCTGGAGCCGTACTACACCCAGGCCGAGCACCTGTACCTGGTGCACGGCCGGCACGGCGAGGACCCCTGGGAAGGGCCGTGCAGCGCACAGTACGCCTACCCGCCGGTGGAACACGAGCCGCGCATCCAGCAGTTGAGCTACGACCTGGAGAAGCAGGGACTGCACCCCTTCCACCTGCCCATCGGGGTCAACCTCACCCAGGACGAGAACGGGCAGGCCACCCACTCCAGCGCCTGCATCCGCTGCAACCGGGTCGACGGCTTCCCCTGCCTGGTCCGCGCCAAGTCCGACGCCCAGGTGATCTGCGTGGAACCCGCACTGCGGCACGAGAACGTCGACATGGTGACGGGAGCCCATGTGACGAGGCTGGAGACCGACCCGGCGGGCCGCAGCGTCACCACGGTCGTCACCCGGCTCCCCGGCGAGGAGGAGGCCCGGTTCACCGCGGACATCGTGGTGGTGGCCTGCGGGGCGGTCAACTCCGCCGTACTGCTGCTGGCTTCGGCCAGCGACCGGCACCCGCACGGGCTGGCGAACAGCTCGGACGTGGTCGGCCGGCACTACATGCGGCACAACAACCTCGCCCTGATGGCCATTTCGAAGGAGCCCAACGACACGCAGTTCCAGAAGACCCTCGCCCTGCACGACTGGTACCTGGGCGCGGACGACTGGGAGTACCCCCTCGGAGGCATCCAGATGCTCGGCAAGTCGGACGCCGAGCAGATCCACGGCGAGGCCCCGCGCTGGGCCGGTGCGGCCGCACCGGACATGCCCTTCGAGGTTCTGGCCCATCACGCCGTCGACTTCTGGCTGTGCGGGGAGGACCTGCCGCAGCCGGACAACCGGGTGACCCTGGAAGACGACGGCCGTATCCGGCTGACGCTCGACGAGGAGAACAACATCGCCGGTCTGAAGCGCCTGCGGCACAAGCTCCAGCACATGCTCGGCCACCTCGGTATGCATGAGCACCGCCTGCTGTCCCACAGCATCTACCTGCACAAGGGCATGCCGATCGGCGCGACCGCGCACCAGGCGGGCACGGTCCGGTTCGGCACCGATCCGGCGTCCTCCGCCCTGGACGTCAACTGCAAGGCCCACGACGTGGACAACCTGTACGTCGTCGACACGAGCTTCTTCCCGAGCATCGGGGCGGTCAACCCGTCCCTGACGGCCATCGCGAACGCCCTGCGGGTGGGAGACCACATCCTGGAGCGGCTGGGCTGACCGGCGGCCGGCGAGCGGCCCGGCCGGGCGACATCGTCAGCCGGTCGGCGCATCCCGGGGCCTTCCGGGGTGCCGCCGCCCGGCCACGGTGATGGGGTGGCGCCCAGAACCCGGGCCACGCGACGGAGGAGTAGGTCATCGTGAGTTCCACCGAGGACGCACCCCAGGGCGTGATTCCCGCGCACCTGCTCAGGGGCCAGAAGGCGCTGGTCACCGGCGCGAACTCCGGAATCGGCAGGGCGACGGCCATCGCCCTCGGCCGGGCCGGGGCCGATGTGGTCGTCAACTATGTGGCCGGCGCCGAGGAGGCCGAGAAGGTGGTCGACGAGATCACCTCCTTCGGCGTGCGGGCCGCCGCCCACGAGGCCGACGTGTCCAAGGAGGACCAGGTCGTCGCCATGATGGACCGGATGGTCCAGGAGTTCGGAACGATCGACATCCTCGTCGCCAACGCCGGAATGCAGCGCGACTCCTCGTTCACCGAGATGAGCCTCGCCCAGTGGCAGAAGGTCCTGGACGTCAACCTCACCGGGCAGTTCCTCTGCGCCCGGGAGGCGACCAAGGAGTTCCTGCGGCGCGGAGTCGTCCCCGAGGTGTCCCGCGCCGCCGGGAAGATCATCTGCATGAGCTCGGTGCACCAGGTCATCCCATGGGCGGGGCACGTCAACTACGCCGCTTCCAAGGGCGGCGTACAGATGATGATGGAGACCCTCGCCCAGGAACTCGCCCCGAAGAAGATCCGCGTCAACGCCGTCGCCCCCGGAGCCATCAAGACGCCCATCAACCGCAGCGCCTGGGAGACGGCCGAGGCCCAGAAGGACCTCCTGCGGCTGATCCCCTACGACCGCGTCGGCGACCCCGACGACATCGCCAACGCCGTCGTGGGCCTCGCCTCCGACCTCATGGACTACGTCGTGGGCACCACCCTCTTCGTGGACGGCGGGATGACCCTCTTCCCCGGCTTCGCCACCGGCGGCTGACACACGGATGCACACGACGCTCACCTGGCTGGCGGACGTGCCGCCGCAGACGCTCCCGGCCAGATCGCTGATGGCCTTCACCCTCGCCTCGCACATCGTCCTGGTGCCGCTGGGCGTCGCGCTGCCGCTGATCACGCTCATCATGCACGGCTACGGTCTGCGCCGCGGTGATCCGACCGCCCTGCTGCTGGCGCGGCGGTGGTCGGCGGTCATGGCTGTCCAGTTCGCGATCGGCGTCGTCACCGGCACCGTGCTGTCCTTCGAGTTCGGGCTGCTGTGGCCGGGCATGATGGGCAGGTGGGGCGATGTGTTCGGCATCGGGTTCGGGGTCGAGGCGTGGGCCTTCTTCCTGGAGGCCGTGCTCATCGCCGTCTACCTCTACGGCTGGCGCAGGCTCCCCTCCCGCACCCACTTCCTGCTCGGACTGCCGCTGCCGTTCGCCGCCCTGCTCGGCGCCTTCGGGATCCTGGCCGCCAACTCGTGGATGAACACCCCGCGGGGCTTCAGCCTCGACTCCGCGGGCAACCCCGTGGACGTGAACATCCGCAAGGCGATCTTCACGCCGATGTTCGGCCCGGAGTACTGGCACTTCGTCTTCGCGATGTTCGTGACGGCCGGATACGTCACGGCGGGCGTCTACGCCATGGGATGGCTGCGCGGCCGACGCGACCGGTACCACCGGCTCGGTTTCACGATCCCCTTCACGCTCGCCGCCGTGTGCACACCGGTGCAGTTCGTGCTGGGCGACTCCATCGCCCGGCAGGTGTTCCACAAGCAGCCGGTGAAGTTCGCCGCCACGGAGATCGTCTGGAAGACCGACACGCACGTACCGGAGTACCTCTACGGCCGGCTGCACCCGGACGGGACCATCTCCGGCGGCATCAGGATCCCGCAGCTCGACTCCATCCTGGCCGGCTTCCGCCCGGACACCCAGGTCACCGGGCTGACCTCGGTCCCGGCCGGCGACCGGCCGACGCCCACCCAGGCCACCATCGTCCACTGGACCTTCGACACCATGGTCGGGATCGGCTCCCTGCTGGTCCTGCTCGCCCTGTGGTACGCCCTGGTCCGGCTGCGCCGCCGCGGGCTGCCCCGCTCACCGTGGTTCTACCGGTGCGCCGCCGTGGCCGGCGTCGCCTCCGTCGTCGCCGTCGAATGCGGCTGGATCACCACCGAAGTGGGCCGCCAGCCATGGATCGTCTACCAGAACATGCGGGTCGCCGAGGCGGTGACGTCGACGCGTTCCGCCGCCCTGTGGACCATGTTCGGCCTGGTCGTCGTCGTGTACGTCGTCGTCTTCGCGTCCTTCCTGCTGGTGCTGCTGAAGATGCGCGCCCGCTGGCGGCTCGCCGACGAGAAGGACGAGGGCGAACCGCCGGGCCGGACCCCGGAGGCGGACACCCCGTACGGGCCGCGCTCCACCGGGAGCCGGCTGTGATCGCCGGTGTCATCGCCGTCGTGCTGCTGCTCGCGGTCGTCGCCTACGCCTGCGCCGGCGGCACCGACTACGGAGCCGGCTTCTGGGACCTGACCGCGGGCGGGGCGGAACGCGGCAAGCGCCCCCGATGGCTGATCGACCACGCCATGGCTCCGGTGTGGGAGGTCAACAACGTCTGGCTGATCTTCGTACTCGTCATCATGTGGACGGGATTCCCCGTCTTCTTCCAGCGGGTGTTCACCGCGATGTGGCTGCCGCTGGCGCTGGCCGTCGTGGGCATCGTGCTGCGCGGCGCCGGCTTCGCCCTGCGCAAGCCCACCCGGCGGCTTGCCGGACGGCGCCTGTACGGCGCCATGTTCGCCGTCTCCTCGCTGCTGACGCCGTTCTTCCTCGGCGCCGCGGCCGGGGGAGTGGCCTCCGGCCGGGTGACGGCGGGCACCCAGGCGTCTGCGGACGCCTGGTCCAACCCCACATCGGTCCTGTTCGGCCTGCTCGCCGTGGCGACCACGGCCCTGCTCGGCGCGGTCTTCCTCGCCGCGGACGCCCGGCGCTTCGGCACGCCGGACCTGGACACCTACTTCCGGCGGCGGGCGCTGGGTGCGCTGGTCATGGTCACCGCTCTCGCCGTGATCACCCTGGCCGTCACCTCCGGGGACGCGCCGTACGTGTGGCACGGGCTCACGCACGGCGTGGGACTCGTCTTCGTCGTCCTGGCGGCCCTGTGCACGCTCGCCACCGTGTGGCTGCTGACCCGGCCCTCCGGCGCCTGGTCCCGGGTCACCGCCGTCGGCGTGGTCGCCTCGGCCGTCATCGCCTGGGGCATGGCACAGCGCCCGTACCTCATCCCCACCACGCTGACCGTCGCCGACGGAGCGGGCGCCCACACCACACTGCGCTGGCTGGGGCTCGTCATCCTGGTCGCCTTCGCGCTGGTCGTCCCCGCGGTCGCCCTGCTCTACCGGCTGGACACCCACGGCGAGCTGGAGGGCCTCACCGACAGCGACCTGCGCCGCGGCGGCACCGCCGACGAAGGCCGGCGGTGACCGAGGATCGTGACCTGCCGACAGGCGACGGCTACCGCCGGTCGAGGGCCTCGTTCAGGGTGAGGGCCGAGTCGATGAGGGCGAGATGGGTGAACGCCTGGGGGAAGTTGCCGAGCTGACGGCCCGTCGGGTCGATCTCCTCGGAGTACAGGCCCAGATGGTTGGCGTACCCCATCATCTTCTCGAACACCAGCCGCGCCCGGTCGGTGCGTCCGGCGCGCGCCAGGGCGTCGACGTACATGAACGTGCACAGCGAGAAGGTGCCCTCCGAGCCGCGCAGGCCGTCGGGGGAGGCCTCGGGGTTGTAGCGGTAGACCAGGCTGTCGCTGACCAGTTCCTGTTCCATGGCGTCCAGGGTCGACGCCCACATCGGATCCCCGGGGGTGACGAACCCGACCGTCGCCATGCGCAGCAGCGAGGAGTCCAGTACCTCACTGCCGTAGTGCTGGACGAAGGCCTCACGTTTCTCGCTCCACCCCTTGGCCATGACCTGCTCGTAGGCGGTGTCCCGCTCGGCCTGCCAGCGAGCGGCCGCGGACGGCCAGCCGTTCGACTCGGCGAGGCGCACGGCGCGGTCGAAGGCCACCCACGACATCACCCGGCCGTAGGTGAAGTCCTGGCGGCCGCCGCGGGTCTCCCACAGCCCCTCCTCCGCCTGGTCCCAGTGGTCGGCCAGCCACTCCAGGTCCGTCAGCAGCGAGGTCCATCCCTTGCGCCCGACGTGGAAGCCGTGCTGCTGCGCGAAGTAGATGCTGTCCAGCGCCTCGCCGTAGATGTCCAGTTGGAGCTGGGTGGCGGCGCCGTTGCCGATCCGTACCGGCGCGGAACGCTCGTAGCCCTCCCAGTGGTCGAGGATCTGCTCGTCCAGGTCGGAGGAGCCGTCGACCTTGTACATGATGTTGAGCGGGCCGGTGCTCCCGTCACTGCCGGCCCGCTCCTGGACCCGGTCGCCCAGCCAGACGATGAAGGCTCTGGCCTCCTCGGTGAACCCCAGCCCCAGCAGGGCGTACACCGAGAAGGAGGCGTCACGGATCCAGGTGAAGCGGTAGTCCCAGTTGCGTTCGCCGCCCAGTTGCTCCGGCAGAGCGGCCGTCGGGGCGGCCACCACGGCGCCGCTGGGGGCGAAGGTCATGAGCTTCAGCGTGATCGCGGACCGCTCCACCACCTCCCGCCAGCGCCCGGTGTAACGGGACTGGCTCAGCCAGGAGCGCCAGAACCCGGCGGTCTCGTCGAAGAGCCGCTGGTGTTCGGCCTCGCGGACCTCGGCGGGCGGCCCTTCGGCGCCCATCTCCAGGATCATGCCGCGCTGCCGGCCCGCCTCCAGGGTCAGCGAGAGATGCAGGTCGGACTCCCGGGCCGTGAGCATGTCCGTCAGCCGGTCGTCCTCCGGTTCACGGATCGGGTGCACGGTGAGCTTCGTGCCGTCGTCCGCGGCGAACTCCGCTCCGTGCTCGGTTATGTGCAGGCGGTGGGCCGTGCGCCCGTAGTCGAACCGCGGGGCGATCTCCACGTGGAACGTCATGCTGCCGCGCACACAGCGGACCAGGCGGACCAGCCGGTGGCGGCCCGTGACCGTCGTGCCGGTCACGGGCATGAAGTCGATCACCTCTCCGGCGCCGGCCTCGGTCATGAAGCGGGTCACCAGGATCGCCGTGTCGGGAAGGTACAGCTGCTTGGTCGCGTGGGTCGGGTGCGCCGGCCGGATCGTGCAGTGCCCGCCCTTCTCCTTGTCCAGCAGTGCGCCGAACACACTCGGCGAGTCGAACCGGGGGGAGCAGAACCAGTCGATCATCCCGTCGGTGGTGACCAGCGCCGAGGTCTGCAGATCGCCCAGCAGACCGTGGTTCTCGATCAGTGGGTAGTCGTCCATCGGGGCGCCCCTTCCGGTGTGCGGTTCACCCGAACGCACCCCCCAGATCAGCGTAGGCCGGGGGTCCGCGTCGCGCGTTGCCAGAGGCGTCGCTGCACACGGAGGGTGAGGACCCCGACGACCACGAGGACGACCACGTTGAGCAGCAGCTGCACCAGCGAGCCCCATGCCTGGTGCCAGTCGGCGAAGGCGAGCGAGACGGCGACGTCGGAGGCGGCGGGAATCGACGTCACCGAGATGGACACGCCGAGCAGGGCGCTGCCGCGTGCCTCGGCGAGTGAGGAGAAGTCCGGCGTGTCGATGAGGTGGGAGACCGGCCGGAGCCCCAGTTCGAGGGCTTTCGACTGGAGGCCGGTGGCTCGCGCCAGCGCCGCGAAACCCAGCGTGACCACGATGGCCGGCAGGAAACCGGCCGTCAGGGCACGCGTCCCCTCCCGGACCCGGCGCCGGTTGTGCCGGTCGAGACCGAGGGCGATGCTGGTGATCGCGCTGTACTCGGGGCCGACCACCATGGCCGCCACGATGAGGATCTGAGAGTTGGTCAGGATGCCGACCGCGCCGATGAGTCCGGCGATCGCCAGGAACAGGTAGAAGGACGGCACATAGGTTCCCTCCGCCCGGATGCGGGCCTCGACCGCGGCCCACAGCGGAGCGCGGGCGAGCACGCGCGGCTGCTCGGCCTCGATCCGCTCCGCGCTCCGCGAGAACATCATGTCGACGCCGTCCACGGCGATCGACCCCGTCCGGTCGACGCCCAGCTCGCGCAGGTCCTCCAGCACGCCGTTCGCGGCGCCCCTCGGCACATCGCACTCGACCGCGTCGCCTCGCCGTGCGGGCGCCGGGTGATGAGGCCCTGGATGGCCGTGAGCCACTTTTCGACTCAGCGTGATGTCACCCGATGGAGGCGCAACGGGCGTACTCACCGGGCGCGCGCGCCGCACGCGACGGATAGTGGTGTGTGGGGACGACACAGCCAGCTCTCACCCCGGCACAGGAGGCCCGATGCCCGTTCCACGGTCGCTGGCCGCGCTCACCGGCATCGCACTGCTCGGCCTCGCGCTGACGGCCTGCGACGAGCAGGCGCTCGGCACGATCGACGCGCGCAGCGGGGTCAGGCCCGTCGAGAAGATCTCCAATCCTTCGGTCGACGGCTGTCACCGGTTCCGCGAGGGCGTGACCGCTGTCCACAACTACACGGAGAACGACATCGTCCTGTACGCGACGGCCGACTGCACCGAACCGCCGGGCGGGAGAAGCGTCTACCTGCCCACGCAGACCTCGGACCAAGTGGTCCACCCCACCGGGATGTGGCGCAGCTTCACCATCGTCCACTGACCGCCGGAAGACATGGCACCGCGATGACTGTTCACCATGACGGTCCCGAGGACGGCCCTGACGCGGACCACCGGCGGCCCGCGGACCTGTCCGACGAGACGGTGGAGGCACTGGGGTCGTTGTCGAAGGCGCTGGAGACGACCGAGCGGGCCCGCGGCCACCTGTACTCCTTCCACCAGCTCACCGGCAGCGCCGACTTCGAGCTGGACCGCGCGGTGGAACTGCTGCGCGCGGCCGGCCATGACGACTGGGCGGACCGCGTGCAGCGGGAGATCCTGGGCCGCAACGTCATCCCGGGGCACTGGACGTTCCAGATCGTCGAGGAGTACAACGCCACCTACTACCGGCCGTTCGCCGAACTGGAAGCCGGGGCGCGCCGGGAACTCGCCGACGGCAAGGACCACCTGTACGAGGCGGAGCTGAAGGAATGCCGCCGCACGACGGGGCACCCCGACCACACCGCGTGCCCCCGCCACTGACGGCGCTCACTGCTGCCGTACCACTGCGCCGCGCATGCGCCGGTCATGGGTGTGAGGCGGTCTCCGCCGACGCGGTGGACGGGCGCAGCACCGGATCGCGGTCGATGGCGCCGGTGGGCGGCAGCAGGGCGACGGCGAGAACGAGGGCGGGCAGCACCAGGGCCGCCGCCCGCACCGTCCAGTGCCCCATGGCGAACACTCCGGGCGGAGCCGTGGCGTCCGGTACGACGGCGGCCCCGGCCCGGCCGCGCCACAGGCGCAGCCACACCGCCGCCAGTTCCGGCCACACCAGGACCACACAGACGACGGCCGCCCACAAGGGCACCGTGAGCAGGTTCCGGTGGGCCAGTTCCAGGCTGCTCGCGACCGCCGCCGGCAGCGGGTCGCCCGCCAGGACGAGGGCCACGCCGCCCAGCAGGGTCACGACGGTGGCGTGCGCCAGCAACGCCAGGGGACCGGCGACGGTCAGCAGCACCGGCACCACGGGCCGGTCGGCCCGCTCGACACACCACCGGCGCAGCCTCATGGGCGGATGGGTCACGTTCCAGAACCCGTGCCGCCGCCCCGGCGGCCGCAGCTCGTGCAGCGCCTGCGCCACGGTGGCGGGCCCGCTCACCGCCACCGCGTACCGGTCGGCCGCCAGTTCGGCACACCACAGGGCCGCCACCGGCACCATCACGACCGTCGCCTTCGACAGCACGACGACGACCTGGGCCCACATCAGTGACGAGGTCGGTTCGTGCCGCGCCGCCAGCCAGACCAGCGGCGCGACCCCGGAAGCCAGGAACACCACGGGCCAGACCTGTACCGTGCGGGTGAACGGGCTGCCCAGGCCGGCGACGAGGTGTTCGCCGCAGTCGAGGTGGCCCACCTCGTGCACCAGCAACGCCCGGGCCCGGTCGGGGCTGCGCCGCCACAGGGCGACGAACTCCAGGGAGACGGCGATCCGTCGCTCGCGCCAGCCGGTCGCGTAGACCCGGGCGGGCGGGCTCTCGCCCCACATCGACACCGCCAGCGTGGTACCCGGCGCCCAGGTCCGCGCCGCCCGCCGCAGACCGGCGAGCCCCTCCTGCCCCGTGGCGTCGGCGGTGCCGTCGTCGAACGCGGTCACGTCGGTGAGGCGGTAGCGCCATCGCGTGTACCGGCCCCGGACGTGCGGGACCGCCACCGTGAACAGCCCGGCGACGAGCACCAGCGTGGGCATCAGCTGGCTCACCGTGGACACCCTCAGCGCGGCGAAGCCCGGGCTCGCGACGACCTCCGCGCTGTAGCCGCCCCGGTCGGTCCACAGGTCCCGGATCTGCGCGCGCCACCAGCCGACTCCCGACGGCAGCTGCCACAGGTAGGCGGCCATCAGCAGCCACAGCCACGGGGGCGGTGCCGACGGCGTCCCGCCGCCCCCGGCGCGCGGCCTCATCCGGACCGTCCCGCCCGTCGGTCCGCCCGGCGATCCGGCCGTCGGCGCGGCCTCGGCAATCCGGCGGCCAGTCGGCGCAGGCCGACCCGGACGCCGGACGCGGCAGCGGGGTCCTCCGTGTCCGGCACCCGTACGCCCGCCAGCAGGGCGAGGAAGGCGACGGCCCCCGCGTCGCGGCCGGCGTGCAGGGCCGCCACGGCCCGGGCGGCGGCCAGGTCGGCCGACGGGCGCCGCATACCCCGGTCCTGGAGACAGCGCGACACCTCCGCCACCGCACCCGCCAGCACAGCCAGCTCGGCCGCCTCGTCCGCGTCCGGCTCCGGGCCCTCTGGCCCGGGGCCGGGCTCTGATCCGGGCTGCGGTCCGGGCACGGCGTCCGGGGCCGGACTCCGGTCGCGGGGCTCACGCAGGGCGAGCAGCAGGGCGGACGCGGAGATGGCGTTCGCGAGGACGGACGATCCCAGAGCCGCCTTCAGCAGCGTGTACGAAGCCGCCAGCGCGTCCCACAGCATCGGCAGCACGGCTGCGGCGAGGGTGCCTCCGGTGCCCCCCGGGACCGAGGGGGCCGAGCGCAGCAGCACCCGGCGTCCTCGGCCGCCGCGCGTGTACACCCGGGCGGTGTGACCGGCGAAGTCGATCTCGTCCGGGGCGGCCGCCGACGCGATGCGCCCGGCCCAGTCGTCCAGGAGCGCCGTACCGCTAGGACCATTCGACACGGAAGCTCCTGGTGCCGTCGGCCGAGGTGCCGCTGAGGGTCAGGGAGGCGGAGGCGCCGGTGACGGTCCCCTCCAGGCTCGTACCCACCGCCATGCCGTAGGGGTAGTTCGTGTAACTGCCGCACTGGAACAGCGGCTTGGGCACGAAGACGAGGTTGAGCGCGGCGCCCTGGGCGGCGGCGGAGTCGGTGAGCCGGCCGGAGAGGTCCCCTCCGCCGTCGTCCGAAAGCGACCAGTACTCGATCTCCACACCGCGGCCGTCGGTGGTGTCGGTTCCGCTGAGCGCGGAGGTCACTCCGAAGGCCCCTTCCGCCGTCTGGCTGTCGCTGGCCCAGGAGAGGTGGAAGGAGTTGCTCTCGGATCCGACCGGATCGTCGATGATCAGCGTCGCGGGAAGGTCGTAGGACCGCGAGGCGGCGGCGCACCCCGGGTCGGCGAAGTCCACGCTGACGTGCGCGGTGCCGGTCCACGTGCCGCGCGGTACCCCCGACGACGTCTCCGTGTCCGCCGAGTCCGTCTCGGTCGCCGTGGAGTCGTCCGGGGTGGTCACCGGCTCCGGAGCCTCCGTCTCCTCCTCGGTCGGCGTCCCGGCCGGCGTCGCGGTCGCCGTCTCCGTGCCGGTCGTGCCCGTCGACACGGTCGTCCCCGGTGCGCCGGCGCCCGTCGACGCCCGCGACCCTGCGCCACCGTCACCGCCGCACGCGGTGAGGCCCGTGAGGCAGCCCAGCAGTACGCAAGCCAACACGGCGGCTCTTCGCCGCTCTTGACGAGCCATCATGTCTCCCCCTCCGGGTGCCCAGGCACCCGCCGACCGGACTATACGGAACAGGGAGGCCGCTACCGCCCTAAAGAGCGGAAAATCCCATGAATGACATCTTCGAAGCGAAGACAGATAAAAATCTCTCAGGCGCGGACACCGCCTGCCGGCCAGGGCCGCTCTCCGGCGGGCGAGGGCCGAAGGTCCCTTACCCGGTGCCCGCCGCGGACAGACGATGGAGCGATACCGCTGAACCAGGTGGAACAGGTGAGAGACGAGAGACGGACCGGCCATGTATGCCAATGACGGATTCCGCGAGCTCGACCGCCAGGAGTGCCTCCGTCTGCTGACGAACGTGCCGGTCGGCCGCATCGTGCACACGCGCCGCGCCCTGCCCGCGGTGCTGCCGGTCAACTTCTGCCTGGACGACGACGGCGCGGTGCTGCTGCGCACCTCGGCGGCCTCGGAGCTGGCCGACGCGGTCGACGGCACGGTGGTCGCCTTCGAGGCGGACGAGGTCGACGCGGCCAGGCGCGCGGGATGGAGTGTCGTCGTCACCGGCCGGGCCACGGTCGTGACCGACCCCGCCGAGCAGCGGCGGCTCACCCGGACCGGCCCGCGCTCCTGGGCACCGTCCCCCCGGGAGGTGTTCATACGCATCCACCCGGAGCTGGTCACCGGGCGCGAGCTCACCGGCGGGCGGACCCTGTACGGGGTGGACCTCGAGCCCTGAGCCGCGACCCGTACGGGCGGCTCGGCCCACGAACGTGGACCGAACGGCCCTGTCGGGTACCCGGAGGCCCACCGGAGGGTGGTGCTGTGCCCTTCCGGCACGCGTCACGCCCCCGATCGCCGCCCGACCCGGAAGGAACCCCCGATGTCCGTCGACACGCAGCAGGTGTCCCCCGGGCTCACGGACGAGGAGCTCGCCACCCTGGACGCCCACTGGCGCGCCGCGAACTACCTCTCCGTGGGCCAGATCTACCTCATGGCCAACCCCCTGCTGACCGAACCGCTGCGCCCCGAGCACGTCAAGCCGCGCCTGCTCGGCCACTGGGGCACCTCACCCGGCCTCAACCTGGTGCACACCCACCTCAACCGCGTCATCAAGGCGCGTGACCTCGACGCCCTGTGCATCTGGGGCCCCGGCCACGGCGGACCCGCCGTCCTGGCCAACTCCTGGCTGGAGGGGTCGTACACCGAGACCTACCCGGACGTCACCCGGGACGCGGCCGGCATGGCCCGCCTGTTCAAGCAGTTCTCCTTCCCCGGCGGAGTGCCCAGCCACGTGGCCCCGGAGACCCCGGGCTCGATCCACGAGGGCGGCGAGCTGGGCTACTCCCTCTCGCACGCCTACGGCGCCGCCCTCGACAATCCGGACCTGCTGGTCGCCTGTGTGATCGGCGACGGCGAGGCGGAGACCGGACCGCTGGCCGCCTCCTGGCATTCGAACAAGTTCCTGGACCCGGTGTGCGACGGGGCCGTCCTGCCCGTCCTCCACCTGAACGGCTACAAGATCGCCAACCCGACGGTGCTGTCCCGGCTGCCCGAGAGCGAACTCGACGACCTCCTCAGGGGCTACGGCCACGACCCGATCCACGTCACCGGCGACGACCCGGCGGCCGTGCACCGCGCGATGGCCGTCGCCCTGGACACCGCCGTCGACAAGATCACCGCTCTCCAGCGCGCCGCCCGCGAGGACGGGGCCACGGACCGGCCCCGCTGGCCGGTGATCGTGCTGCGCACCCCGAAGGGCTGGACCGGCCCGGCCGAGGTCGACGGACTGCCCGTGGAGGGCACCTGGCGCGCCCACCAGGTACCGCTGGCCGCCGTACGGGACAACCCGGAGCACCTGCGGCAACTGGAGCGGTGGCTGCGCTCGTACCGCCCCGAGGAACTGTTCGACGAGCACGGCGCCCCGCGCCCCGACGTCCTGGCCTGCGTCCCGGCGGGCACCCGCCGGCTCGGCGCCACCCCGCACACCAACGGCGGGCTGCTGCTGCGCGAACTGCCCCTGCCGCCGTTGGAGCGTTACGCCGTCGCGGTCGACAAGCACGGCGCGACCCTGCACGAACCGACCCGCGTCCTCGGCGACATGCTCCAGGACGTCATGGCCGCCACCGCCGACCGCCGCGACTTCCGCCTCGTCGGCCCCGACGAGACCGCCTCCAACCGCCTCCAGGCCGTCTACGCGGCCAGCGGCAAGGCCTGGCAGGCCGGCACCCTGCCGGTGGACGAACACCTCGACCGGCACGGCCGCGTGATGGAGATCCTCTCCGAACACACCTGCCAGGGCTGGCTGGAGGGCTACCTCCTCACCGGCCGGCACGGGCTGTTCTCCTGCTACGAGGCCTTCGTGCACATCGTCGACTCCATGGTCAACCAGCACATCAAGTGGCTGCGCACCACCCGCCGCCTGCCCTGGCGCGCCCCCATCGCCTCGCTCAACTACCTGCTCACGTCGCACGTGTGGCGCCAGGACCACAACGGTTTCTCCCACCAGGACCCGGGCTTCGTCGACCACATCCTGAACAAGAGCCCGGAAGCGGTGCGGGTCTACCTGCCGCCGGACGCCAACACCCTGCTGTCGGTGGCCGACCACGTGCTGCGCAGCCGCGACTACGTCAACGTCGTCGTGGCGGGCAAGCAGCCCTGCTTCGACTGGCTGTCGATGGAGGAGGCCAAGGTCCACTGCGCACGCGGCGCCGGCATCTGGGAGTGGGCCGGCACCGAGGACGGCACCCGGGAACCGGACGTGGTGCTGGCCTGCGCGGGTGACGTCCCGACCCAGGAGGTGCTGGCCGCCGCCCAGTTGCTGCGCCGGCACCTGCCCGGGCTGGCCGTGCGGGTGGTGAACGTCGTCGACATCGCCCGGCTGCTGCCCGGCGAGGAACACCCGCACGGGATGAGCGACTTCGAGTACGACGGGCTGTTCACCGCCGACAAGCCGGTGATCTTCGCGTACCACGGCTACCCGTGGCTGATCCACCGCCTGACCTACCGGCGCGAGGGCCATCACCACCTGCACGTGCGCGGCTACAAGGAGATCGGCACCACGACCACGCCGTTCGACATGGTGGTCCGCAACGACCTGGACCGCTACCGCCTCGTGATGGACGTCATCGACCGCGTCCCCGGCCTGGCGGTGCGGGCCGCGCCCGTGCGCCAGCGCATGGAGGACGCCCGGCAGCGCCATCACCTGTGGATCCGGGAGCACGGCACGGACCTGCCCGAGGTGGCCGACTGGGTGTGGAGCGGCTGAACGGCGGCAACGGGAACCAGGGCCGGCCGGCCCTGGTCCCCGGTACCGGCGACGGGCAAGGATGCGGGTGAAGGCCGAACACCTACGCCGAACACTCATGCGAAACCTCCATGCCGGACACTTCCCAAGGAGCGACCGATGGCGGACCGCGACCAGGCCGGCCCGGGCACCCCGATCCGCGTCTTCCTCCTCGACGACCACGAGGTGGTACGGCGCGGGGTGCACGACCTGCTGAACGACGAACCGGACATCACGGTGGTCGGTGAGGCCGCCACCGCCGAGCAGGCCCTGGTGCGCGTCCCCGCCCTGCGCCCGGACGTGGCGGTCCTCGACGTCCGCCTGCCGGACGGCGACGGCGTGACCGTGTGCCGGGAACTGCGCTCGCGGCTGCCGGAGCTGGCCTGCCTGATGCTGACCTCGTTCGACGACGAGGAGGCACTGCTCGACTCGATCATGGCGGGCGCGTCCGGGTACGTCCTGAAGCAGATCCGGGGCTCGGACCTGGTCTCGGCGGTGCGCACGGTGGCCGGCGGCCAGTCGCTGCTGGACCCGAGCGCCACCACCAGGCTCATGGCCAGGCTGCGGGGCGGACCGCGGCAGGAGGAGAAGCCGGACGCCCTGCCCGGACTGACCGAGCGGGAGCGGGAGATCCTGGCGCTGATCGGTGAGGGCCTCACCAACCGCCAGATCGGCGAGCGGCTGTACCTCGCCGAGAAGACGGTGAAGAACCACATCTCCCGCCTGCTCGCCAAGCTCGGCGTCGAGCGCCGCGTCCAGGCCGCCGTCATCGCCACCCAGGCCCAGGACCGACAGCGCGCCGAGGGGGACTGAGACGGGGTGGCCGCGGCGCGCGGCCACGGCGCCGGGCTACCCCTGCGTCCGCCCGTGCCGTCCCCTCACCGGGCCCGCTAGTGTGGCAGTTGAGCGGGCGGCTGTTGGTTTGCGACGCGGGCTGGGAGGCCGGTGTGGGGAGCGGCGAGGAACCTCGCGAGGCGCGTGTGCGGCTTCCGCAGCTGCGGCTGGACGAACTGCTGGAGGAGTTGCAGGCCCGGCTGGACGCGGCCCGCGGCACCCGGGACCGGGTGCACAGCCTGCTGGCGGCGGTGCTCTCCGTCGGCCGCGAGCTGGAGCTGGAGCAGGCGCTGCGCGCCATCGTGGAGGCCGCCGCGGCCCTGGTCGACGCCGAGTACGCGGCACTCGGCGTGATCGGCTCGGACGGCAAGCGGCTGTCGGCGTTCATCACGGTCGGGGTGAGCGACGAGGAGGTCGCCCGGATCGGCCCCTTCCCGGAGGGCCACGGCATCCTCGGGGAGCTGATCCGCCACCCCGAGCCGCTGCGGCTGCCGAAGCTCTCCGAGCACGCCTCGTCGTACGGCTTCCCGCCTCACCACCCGCCCATGAACACCTTCCTCGGCGTTCCCATCCGGGTGCACGACCAGGTCTTCGGCAACCTGTACCTGACGGAGAAGCGCGGCGGCCTGAAGTTCGACGAGGACGACGAGTCGGTGCTGTCGACGCTGGCCGTGGCGGCGGGTGTGGCGATCGACAACGCCCGCCTGTACGAGGAGTCCCGGCTCCGCGAGCGCTGGCTGGAGGCCAACGCGGAGATCACCAGCAGTCTGATGTCCGGCACCGGACAACACGAGGTCCTGGGGCTGATCGCCGAGCGGGCACGGGAGATCACCGGAGCGGCCCTCGCCGCGGTGGCGATTCCCATGAAGGACACCGACACCCTCGCGGTGGAACTGGCCATCGGACGGGAGGCCGAGGCGCACCAGGGGCTGGTGCTGCCCCTGGAGGGCACCCTCACCGGGCAGGCCTTCGCTCTCGGCGCTCCGGTGAGCAGCCCGGACGTCGCGCACGACGCGCGGGTCTCGGCGGGGCCGCCCCGGTTCGCCGGTCTGGGCCCGGCGGTGGCCGTCCCCATCGGTCTGGGGGACCGGGTCCGGGGCGTGGTCCTGCTGGCCCGGCAGACGGACGCGAGCGACTTCTCCGATCAGGAGACGGAGCAGTTGCAGGTCTTCGCCGCACAGGCCGCCGTCGCCATGGAGCTCGCGGAGCGCCGCCGGGACGCCGAGCAGATAGCGCTGCTGGAGGACCGCGACCGGATCGCCCGGGACCTGCACGACCTGGCCATCCAACGGCTGTTCGCCACCGGCATGACCTTGCAGAGCGCGGGCCGGTTCATCCAGCACACGGAGGCCTCCGAGCGGGTGCTGCGGGCCGTGGACGACCTGGACGAGACCATCAAGATCATCAGGTCGACGATCTTCGGCCTGCGCACCCGCGAGGACGACGAGGCACCCGGGCTGCGGGCCCGCGCGGTGCGGGTGGCCGGCGGCGCCGCGCCGGTGCTGGGCTTCGCGCCCAGCGTCCGGATGGAGGGCCTGCTCGACACCCATGTGCCGCAGGGGACCGCCGACCACATCGTGGCCGTGCTCTCCGAGGCCCTCACCAACATCGCCCGGCACGCCCGCGCCGACCGGGCCGAGGTGGTGCTGGAGACCGACGGCACCGAGGTCCGGCTCACGGTCACCGACAACGGCGTCGGCATACCGCCCGGTGGCCGCCGCAGCGGCCTCGCCAACATGACGGAACGGGCCCGGAAGCTGGGCGGCGACATGGAGATCACCACCCCGGAGGGCGGCGGGGCCAGGCTGGTGTGGCACGCGCCTCTGCGCTAGGGCGGGGCACGGTTCTCCCCGCTCACAGCCTCAGGGTGAACCAGGTCGTCTTGCCCTCGTCCGTCGGCCGCACCCCCCAGCTGTCGGCGAGGGTGCGGACCAGGAACAGGCCCCGGCCGGACTCCTCGTCCTCGGACGCGAGGCGGGGCTGGGGAAGGTGCGGGCTGCGGTCGCTGACCTCGACGGTGAGATCGGTGGCGGTGCGGCACAGGCGCAGCCCCAGAGGCCCTTCGGCGTGCTGCACCGCGTTGGTCAGGGTCTCGGACAGCAGCAGGAGGGCGTCGTCGGCCGCCGCGGCGCACTCCCACGAGGTCAGGGTCCGGTTGAGGAACGCCCGCCCCTCGGGAACGGAGGCCGGGGTCGCGGCCAGGTCGGTGGTGACGGCGGCCAGGGGCGCCGCCGGGAGCTGGGCCAGCAGGAGCGTCACGTCGTCGTTGTGACCGTCGGCGTCGGGGAGCAGTTCGGCGAGCACCCGGTCGGCGGCCGCCTCCAGCCCGGAGGCCTGCGGGAAGAAGGTGTCGAGGACGGTGGTGAGTTCACCGATCCGCGCCTCGATGTCGCTGCCGGGCGTCTCGATCAGACCGTCGGTGTACAGCACGAGCGTGGCGCCGGGCGCCATGGCCGTGCAGGACTGTTCGTAGAGGACGCCGCCGACGCCGAGCGGGGCGTTGACCGGTGTGGAAAGGGCGCGGACGCCCTCCCAGGGGCCGACGACGAGGGTCGGCAGATGCCCGGCCGAACAGACCGTCACGGTGCCCGCGTCCGGCGCGATGATCAGGTAGCAGCAGGTGACCAGCTGGTCGGGGACGTCCAGATCGGTGACGACGGTGTCGAGGGCCTGCATCAGCTGGCGCGGCTGCATTCCCGTCTTGGCGAGTGCGTGCGCGGCCGAGCGCAGCTGGCCCATCACGGCGGCCGCCTCCAGCCCGCGGCCCATCACATCGCCGATGAGGACCCCGACCCGTCCGGCGCCCAGCGGTATCAGGTCGAACCAGTCACCGCCGACACCGGCGCCCTGGGTGGCGGGCCGGTAGCGGCTGGCGGTGTCCAGACCGGGCAGGGCGGGAGGCGTTCCCATGAGGCTGCGCTGAAGGGTGAGGGCGATGTGCCGCTGCTGCTCCAGCAGGACGGTGAGCTCGGCCTCCGCGCGCTTGCGGTCACTGATGTCGCGGACGATCGCGCACGCGCCGACGACCTTGCCCCCGGTGTCCCGGGTCGGCCACAGCGTGACGTCGACGTCCAGCAGGGCGCCGTTCTTGGTGACCCGCAGGGTCTCGAAGTGCTCGACCTTCTCCCCGTGCCGCAGCCGCTTCAGCAGCGCGCGGATGTCGTCCTGGCGTTCGGCCGGGGCGAGCAGGGACACGTGCTGGCCGATGGCCTCCTCGGCCGTGTAGCCGTACAGCCGTCCGGCCGCGGCGTTCCAGTAGGTGATGTACCCGTCGAGGGTCTTGGCGAGGATGGCGTCCTGGGAGGACTCCACGAGCGCGGCGAGTTCGTTGATCCGCGCCTCGGCCGCCTTGCGGTCGCTGACGTCGCGCACGGCCGCCGACACCAGCAGCCCGTCCGCCGTCTCCATGGGGCTCAGGCTGATCTCCACGGGGAACTCGCTGCCGTTCTTGCGCAGCCCGTGCAGTTCAAGACCCGCTCCCATCGGACGCACCTGCCGGTTGGCGGCGTACCCGTCGCGGTGCCGGGTGTGGTGAGCCCGGAAGCGGTGCGGTACCAGCAACTCGACCGGACGGCCGAGGAGTTCCTCGCGCCGGTAGCCGAACAGGGCCTCCGTCTGGGCGTTGACCAGCCGGATGATGCCGGTGTCGTCGACGATGACCATGGCGTCCGGCGCCGCCTCCAGCAGCCCCCGGAACCGGTCCTCGGCCGCGGACGGCCCGCCCTGGGGCAACCGGGCACCGCACCGGCACTGCTCCAGCACCGCCGGGTCGGCCGTCCGGGCCGGCCCCTCCACGAATGCGTTCATACCCACACCGCCAGGTCGCTCGTGTTGCTGGCGCCATCCCAACGCATCCGGGAACCCGCCGCCCCGACTTGTCGCGTCATGTCAGGGCAGTGGCCGGAAAGCGTCGGGCCGGTGACCGAACCGTTCCCCTGTGCGTCCCCGGCTGTTCAGATCGGGTCGCCTTTGTCCCCTCGGCCCGATTCCGTGGCCCACTGCCGGTAGGCGGCCACCGCGGTCGGCAGGGTCGGGAAGACACGGTCCGCCCCGACCGACTCCGTCAGCCCGTACGCGTCGAGGTCCTCGCGCAGGTCCTGCTTGACCCGGGCCAGGGCGAAGACCACGCCGCGCCGGACCAGCTCGCGGCGGAGCTCGTCCACGGCGTCCAGGGCGGTGATGTCGACGTCGACATTGGCCTCGGTGTTGAGCACGAACCAGTGCACCGGGCCGTCCTGGGCGTCCACCGCGGCCAGCGCCCGGTGCCGGAAGTCCTCGGCGTTGGCGAAGAACAGGGGCGAGTCGTAGCGGTAGACCACGAGCCCGGGAACCGTGCGCGCCTGCGGATAGTCACGGACGTCGTGCATGCCCGCCAGGCCGGGCACCAGGCCCTCCACCGCGTCGTGCGGCCGGGCCACCCGCACCAGCAGCACCGCCACCGACAGGCCGACGGCGACCAGCACACCGTAGAGGATGCCCAGCACGAGGACCCCGGCCAGGCAGCCGAGCGCCAGCAGCAGTTCGCGGCGGTGGAACGCGGCCAGGCGGCGGAACCCGGCGAGGTCGGTCATCCGTACGGCGGCGTAGACGACGAGCGCGCCGAGCACCGCCGACGGGGTACGGGACAGCAGCGGGCCGAGGAAGAGCAGCACGGCGAGCACGACCGCACCGGCCACCAGGGAGTACAGCTGGCTGCGGGCCGCGGCCGAGGAGGCGAGCGCGGTGCGGCTGGCGCTGCTGCTCACCGGGAAGCCGTGCAGGACGCCCGCGCCGAGGTTGGCGGCGCCCAGCGCCAGGAACTCCTGGTCGGGGTCGTGCTCGGGGTCGTCGGGGGCGCGGAAGGCCCGCGCCGTGAGCACGAAGTCCGTGTAGGCGACCAGCAGCACGCCGAGCGCCGGCAGCGCCAGCCGCGGCAGCGCGGCCAGGTGCGGCCAGGCGACCTGGGGCAGGCCCGAGGGGATGGCGCCGATCACCGCGATACCGAACCGCTCGTCCAGGTCGAACGCGGCCACGACCGCCGTGCCGAGCACCAGCACGGCCAGTGGCGGCGGCACGCCCGGGACCACGCGCGGCAGGGTGAACAGCAGGACCAGTGCCGCGGCGGAGAACAGGAGTGTCGCCGGGTGGACGTCCGGCAGCCCGCGGAGGAAGGACCACAGCTGCGGGAAGAACTCCGTTCCCGTCGTCGGCACCCCGGTCAGCTTGGGCAGCTGGTCCACGCTCATGATGAGCGCCACACCGGCCAGATAGCCCGTCAGGACCGGCCGGGACAGCAGATCCGCGAGGAAGCCGAGCCGCGTCGCCCAGGCCACCAGGCACAGCAGCCCGACGGTCACCGCGAGCGCGGCCGCCAGCGTGGCGTACCGGCCCGCGTTCCCGGCCGCGAGCGGGCCCACGACGGTCGCCGTCATCAGCGCGGTCGTCGACTCGGGGCCCACGGACAGCAGCCGGGACGAACCCAGCGGCGCGTACAGGGCGAGCGCGGGCAGGATCGCCCACAGGCCGGTCACCGGCGGCAGTCCGGCCACGGACGCGTACGCCATCACCTGCGGCACCAGGTACGCGGCCACCGTCACACCGGCCAGCAGGTCACCGTGCAGCCAGGCGCGGCGGTAGTGGACCAGGATCGCGACCCCCGGCGCCAGGCCGCGCAGCCGGGCCGCGCGCCCGCCCGTGCTCGTGGCCATGGGCCTCCTCCCGACGTGTCCGCTTCAGCGTCCGCCCGCGGCTGCGCCCCCGGGACGGGCCGACCGGCTCACAGGCCGGCCGAGTGGTCGGGTACATAGGTCTGGAGATCGCGCGGCGGACGCTGGTAGCCGGTGGACGCCGGCCGCTCGGGCAGTTCGAGCACCGGCGGCGGCACCTCGTGGTAGGGGACCGACGCCAGCAGGTGGGCCATCATGTTCAGCCGCGCCCGGCGCTTGTCGTCGCTCTCGACCACGTACCAGGGCGCTTCGGCGATGTCGGTGTGCACCATCATCTCGTCCTTGGCCCGCGAGTACGCCTCCCAGTGGGTGATCGACTCCAGGTCCATCGGCGACAGCTTCCAGCGCCGCAGCGGATCCTCCAGGCGGCGCCGGAAGCGCTCCTGCTGCACCGCGTCGCTCACCGAGAACCAGTACTTGCGCAGCAGGATCCCGTCCTCCACCAGCATCCGCTCGAAGATCGGGCACTGGCGCAGGAAGAGCTGGTGCTCCTCCTTGGTGCAGAAGCCCATGACGTGTTCGACACCGGCGCGGTTGTACCAGGACCGGTCGAACAGCACGATCTCACCGGCGGCCGGCAGATGCTCGACGTACCGCTGGAAGTACCACTGGGTACGCTGCCGCTCGGTCGGCGTGGGCAGCGCCGCGATCCGGGCGACACGCGGGTTGAGGTGCTCGGTGACCCGCTTGATCGTGCCGCCCTTGCCGGCCGCGTCCCGTCCCTCGAAGACGACGACCAGCCGGGCGCCCTGCGCCCGCACCCACTCCTGGAGCCGGACCAGTTCCGTCTGGAGACGCAGCAGTTCACTCTCGTACGTCTTGCGGGGCAGCGCCGCCGCGTTCTTCTCGGCCATGCGGCCCATTCTCTCCTCGGCGCCGCGTCCCGGCAGGTCACCGCCGATCGCTCCACACCGATCCGGTGCTCAGGTCGCACTCGACGTCGACCACGCCCTCGACGGCGCGCACCATGCGGGCGGCGACGGGCACCAGCGAGCTGTCACGGATCCGGCCGGTGAGGGTGACGACACCGTCGTGGACCCGCACCTGGATCGGTTCGAGGGGGGCCGGGAAGAGAAGGCCGACCACCTCGCTGCGCACCTCGTCGGCGATGTCCTCCTCGCCGCGCAGGAAGACCTTCAGCAGATCGGCACGGCTGACGACACCTTCGAGGAGACCCTCGTCGTTGACGACGGGCAGCCGCTTGACCCTGCGCTGCGCCATGATGCGCGCGGCCTCGGCGAGCGGGGCGCGCGCGTGCACGGTGACGGCGGGCGCGGACATCAGCTCGCCCGCGCTGAGCGCTCCGGCCTTGGCGAGGTCGTCGAGGCGCCGGCGCTGGGTGAACCGGTCGGGGTCGCTGTCGCGGAACTCCTCCTTGGGCAGCAGGTCTGCCTCGGAGACGACGCCGACCACGCGGCCCTCGCCCTCCAGCACGGGCAGGGCGCTGACCTTCCACTCGTCCATGAGCTGGACGATGTCCTTGAACGGGGCGTCGCGGCCCACCGCCACGACGGTGTGCGTCATCACGTCGCTGACGGTGTACGGGCTGCTGGGCATGGTCTCCTCCCGAGGATGAGAAGGGGCACGGCGCAGACCGGTCAGAACCGGCTGCCGCTGCCGTAGGGGGCGTAGAGGTCGAGGAGCCGCATGCGGGTGGAGTGGAGGCGGTGGGCGGTGACCTGGCCGATCCAGACGGCGATGGCGCGCCCGAACTCGGGGTCGTCGGCGCACATCGCGCGTACGGCTTCGGCATCGAACTCCCAGGCGCGCACGGGGCTGGTGGCCTCGGCGCCCAGCTGCCAGACGTGCGGCGGGAAGTGCCAGGACCAGCCGACGAGTTCGCCGTGGCCGAGGGTCTCGATGACGGCGGGGCGGCGGCCGGGGACGTGCAGGTCGAGGGCGACGGAACCGGTGCGGATGATCCAGAACCGGTCGGCGCGCCGGCCTTCTTCGAACAGCCGGGTGCCGACGGGGAAGGAGACTTCGCGGGCGACGTGCATCAGGCGTTCCCGGTGGCCGGCCGGGAGAGCCGCGGTCACAGTGGTGGTGGAGGTCATCGTTCCGGCTCCTTTCGTTCCCGCCGCGACGGCCTGGCGGCGGAGCGTCGTGGGGCTGCTGACTCCAGCCTCCGCCGCGGCGACGCCGGGCACCACGGGCCGCCCGGTCCTGTCGCGGGGCCGATCGGCCCAGGCCGCGGCCGCCGACCGCGGCGCGTACGGGCCGGCCGGTGGCCTGCCGGGCGGAAGCGGACCCGTGCAGGGGGACCGCGCGGGCTCCGGCGGGGCCGAACGGCCCTCACCACCGCGCGCCGTCGCGTGCGACGGTGGCAGTGGAGTCCTCTGCTGCACGCGGTGGCAGCCCGGCGAAAGGCGGTGAGCCCGATGACGGAACTGCCCGTGGTCGTGGGTGTGGACGGATCGGAGTCCAGCCTGACGGCGGTCGACTGGGCGGTGGACGCGGCCGCCCGCCGCGGGCTCCAGCTGCGGCTGGTGTACGCCTCCCTCTGGGAGCGCTACGAGGGCACCGTGCAGGCGGGCAGCCCGGAGCGCCCCTCCGAGCAGATGATGGCCGAGGACATCGTCGCCTCGGCGGCGGAGCGGGCCCGGGCGCGCAACCCGGACGTGAAGACGACCACCGACATCCTTCCCCAGGAGGCGGTGGACGCCCTGCTGCGCGAAGGCGACAACGCCTTCGCCCTGGTCACGGGAACACGTGGCCGGGGCGGGATCAAGGGGCTGCTGCTCGGCTCGGTCGGTCTGACCGTGGCCGCCCGCGCCCACTGCCCGGTGATCGTCGTCCGCGGGGACCGGGCCGGCCTGGCGGCCACCCATGAGCGCGTCCTGCTCGGCGTGGGCGACCCGGCGACCGGCGGCGACGCCGTGCGCTTCGCCGTCCAGGAGGCCGAGGCACGCGGCTGTGTCCTCGACGCCGTACGCGTCTGGCGCCGCCCCGCACACCGCAGCGCCGACCACCTCCTGCTCGCCGGGGAGTCCACGCACCGGCACGAGCAGCAGGCCTCCGACCTGCTCGACACACTGCTCGACGACGCGACCGCCGGCCATCGGGACCTCCGGGTGCGCCGCACCACGGTGGAGGGCCCGGCCCGGAAGGTGCTCGTGGACCGCTCGGCCGCCGCCGACCTCGTCGTCATCGGCGCCCGCCGTCGGCACCACTACTTCGGGCTCCAGCTCGGCCGGGTCGCGCACACACTGCTGCACCACGCCCACTGCCCGGTGGCGGTCGTACCGTCGCGGCCGTCCACCACGGACGGCACGGACGGCACGGACGGCGCAGACGTCACGGACGGCACGTACGGCATATCGGAATGAAACCGGCGACGAAGGTGCGGATACTCGGAAGACGGATCCGCAGCACGGCCCCGAGGAGTGAGTGACCATGGCCGAACGGCAGGGCGACCTCGGACGCCGCATCGAACAGCGGCGCACGGAACTGGGGCTCACCCGGGAGGAGGTGGCCTTCCGGGCCGGCATGGCCCCCGGGTACCTCGCGCACCTGGAGGAGCACAGCACCGCGGCACCGGATTCAGGCACCCTGCTCAGGCTGGCCGGGGCGCTGCGCACCAGCCTCACGGAGCTCGGCGGCGGCCTCGTCGACCTGCCGCCCGGCATCGGGCACGCCGCCCGCGCCCCGCGCCTGAGCGAACTGGCCGAGCAGGAGTGCCGCAGGCTGCTGTCGACGCACGGTGTGGGCAGGCTCGCGGTGTCCACCGAACAGGCGCCCGTCGTCGTCCCCGTCAACTACAGCGTCGTCGACGACGCCATCGTCTTCCGGACCCAGCCGGGTTCCGTACCCGCCGAGGGGATCGGCCACGAGGTGGCCTTCGAGGTCGACCGCGTGGACGACGCGCTGAGCCAGGGCTGGAGCGTCCTGGTGCGCGGCCCCGCCGACACGGTGACCGACCCCGACGACGTACGCCGCCTCGCCGAAGGCGCCTACAGCACGCCGTGGGCCGGAGGCGAGCGCGACGTCTGGGTGCGCATCGAGATCGCCACCCTCACGGGCCGCCGCATCGACGTCTGGTGACCGTGCCGGACGGGCGGACCCCCCGGGAGGCCCACTCGGCCCTCGTGCCGACGGCCGCGCGGTGGTTCCATGGGAAGGGCGGAAAGGGCCTCCTCCAGACGCGGGGAAGCGGCCACGGGCCGCGCACCGCGCAATCCGGATCCGCGAGAAGCGGATGTGGTCCTTTCCGCCTCGTCCGTCTCCCCGGCCGGGGCCGTCGACGGCACCGGCGTACGGATCACCGCGGGGCGTCCCGGCCCTGGGGGACCACGATGACCGGGCAGGCCGCGTGCTGGGCACAGCGATGGGTGACCGAGCCCAGCATCGTCCGGGCGAAACCGCCCCGCCCACGGCGGCCCACGACGAGGACCGCCGCATCCTCCGAGGCCCGGATCAGCACCTCGGCGGGGTTGCCCTCCACCAGGTGTTCCTCCAGGCCGGCGGGGCGCCCGTCCGGGAAGACGGTGCGCAGCTCGTGCGCGAACCGCTCCCGGGCCTGTTGCAGGTCGAAGTCGGGATCGATCGCGGGCCCGCTCCAGCCGACGTCCGACGGCGTGTCCCAGGCGAGGACCGCCTCCACGACGCCGCCGACGGTCTGCGCGTACCGCACCGCCCAGCGCAGCGCCGCGTACGACGACGGGGAACCGTCCACGCCCACCACCACCCGTGGTACCGCCTCAGGGCGTTCCATGGCCACCTCGCTCAGCAGTCGTTGTCACTACGTCCACGCTGCCCGGCCCCGCGTGACCTCGCCAGCCGGAGGGAGACCGCCGCCATGACGGAACGGGTGTGGGAGTACGTCGGTTACGACCCCGCCGACGAGCCGCTCAGGGAGTCGCTGTGCACCCTGGGCAACGGGTACTTCGCCACCCGCGGGGCGCTCCCGGAATCCACGGCCGACGGCGTGCACTACCCGGGCACCTACGCGGCGGGGTGCTACAACCGGCTCACCTCCCTGGTCGCGGGCCGCCGGGTCGAGAACGAGGACATCGTCAACCTCCCCAACTGGCTTCCCCTCCGCTTCCGGCGAGCCGGCGGGCCATGGCTCACACCCGACACGGCGCCCGTGCCGGAGCACCGCCTCGTGCTGCACCCGGTGTCCGGGATCCTGGAGCGGCGGACCAGGTACGCCCTGGGCGAGGGACGCGTGCTCGCGGTGCGGCAGCAGCGGCTCGTGCACATGGCGGATCCCCACCTGGCCGCCCTGCGCACCGAGTTCGCCGTCGAGGGCCACCCGGTCGACCTGGACGTGGAGGCGGCCCTGGACGGCGCCGTCACGAACGCCGGTGTGCCGCGCTACCGGGACCTGGACGGCCGCCACCTCACCCACGTGCACACCGGCGACGCCGGGCCCGGCACCGTGTGGCTGCGCTGCCGCACCCGTACCTCGGACATCCGGATCGGCATGGCGGCCCGGCTGACCGCCGACGCGCCGGCCACCCCGGAGCACGAGCCCCGGCGGGCCGTCCAGCGCATGCGCCTGGCCCTGGCCCCCGGCCGGACCGTCACCGTCGACAAGACCGTCGCCCTGCACACCTCCCGCGACCCCGCCATCAGCGACCCGCTGTGGGCCGCGACCGACCGGGTACGGCGCGCACCCGGCTTCGACGAGCTGCTCCAGACGCACCGCACGGCTTGGGACCAGCTGTGGCGCCGGGCGGACATCGACGTCCCGGGGGAGCCGTGCGGCATTCTCCGGCTGCACCTGTTCCACGTGCTCCAGACCCTCTCCCCGCACACCGCCGACCTGGACGTGGGAGTACCGGCGCGGGGCCTGCACGGGGAGGCCTACCGCGGCCATGTCTTCTGGGACGAGCTGTTCGTCCTGCCGTATCTGAACCTGCACTTCCCGGAGGTCTCCCGCGCCCTGCTCCGCTACCGCCACCGCCGCCTGGAGCAGGCCTGCTCGGCCGCGCGGTCGATCGGCCGGCGCGGGGCGTCGTACCCGTGGCAGAGCGGCAGCGACGGACGTGAGGAGACCCAGCGGCTGCACCTCAACCCGCGCTCGGGACGCTGGCTGCCCGACCACTCCTGGCTCCAGCACCATGTGGGCTCGGCGATCGCGTACAACGTGTGGCAGTACTGCGAGGCGAGCGGTGACGCGGAGTTCCTGCACACCAAGGGCGCCGAGATGCTGCTTCAGATCGCCCGGTTCTGGGCCGACTCGGCCGTCTACGACGAATGCCTGCGGCGGCACCGCATCCGGGGCGTGATGGGCCCCGACGAATACCACGACGCCTACCCGGGAGCGCCGCGGGCCGGCCTCGACGACAACGCCTACACCAATGTCACGGCCGCCTGGGTGCTGGCCCGCACGCTGGAGGTGCTGGACGGCCTGCCCGAACCACGCCGGCGTGAACTGGCCGAGCGCACCGGTCTGGACGACGCCGAGCTCCAGCGGTGGCAGGACGTCTCCCGCACGCTGTACGTGCCCTTCCACGACGGCGTCATCAGCCAGTTCGAGGGCTACCGCGACCTCGCCGAACTCGACTGGGAGGACTACCGGAAGCGCTACGGCGACATCCGCCGCCTGGACCGGATCCTGGAGGCGGAGGGCGACACCGTCAACCGCTACAAGGCCTCCAAGCAGGCCGACGCGCTGATGCTCGGCTACCTCTTCTCGCCCGCCGAACTCCAGGCCGTCTTCCGCCGCCTGGGTTACCGCCTGGGGGAGGACACCTGGGCGCGCACGGTGGACTACTACCTGGCCCGCACCAGCCACGGCTCCACCCTCAGCGGCCTGGTCCATGGCTGGGTCCTCGCCCGGGCCCGGCGCGCCGACGCGTGGACGTACTGCCAGGAGGCCCTCCGCGGGGACATCGCGGACCTCCAGGGCGGCACCACCGGCGAGGGGGTGCACCTGGGCGCCATGGCCGGCACCCTCGACCTGGTGCAGCGCGGGCTGACCGGACTGGAGACCCGTGAGGGCACGCTCCGGCTCGACCCGGTGCCGCTGCCGGAGCTCTCCTCGTACGGCTTCGTCATCCGCTACCGGGGGCACTGGGGCGTACGGCTGCGGCTGGGGCACGGCCTGCTGGAGATCACCGTTCCGCCGTCGGACCGTTCCCCGATCGACGTCCGGCAGGGCGGCCGGGCCGTCCGGGTCCGGCCGGGCGAGACATGCCGCCTGGTCACGCCCGTGTGCACCTGACGTCCACCACCCGAGGGCGTGCACCGGCGCGGCGGGGCCCGACCCTCGGTGCGACAATGGGCACGTGGGGGCCCGGCCCTGGGATGGGACGTGCATATGGGCGTCAGCGGCGCTCTCGGCAGTGCAGATCCGGCCGATCCGTTCGACATCGAGTCCGCGGCCGTGGTGGTCACCGATGCCGATCAGCTGATCGTCTCCTGGAGCCCGGGAGCGGAGCGCCTGATCGGCTACCCGGCCCGTGACGTGGTCGGACACCCCGTGGCATCCGTGATGGCGGACGGGAACCTCGCCACCGCCGTCTCCGGGCTCAGGCGCACGGACCGCGGCTGGGCCGGCGTCCTCGCCGCCCGGCACCGCGCCGGTCACGCCGTCGACCTCTCGATCCGCATGTGCCCCCTCGTCGGCGCCGACGGCCACCACGGCTGGCTCGTCGTCGCCTGCGACGTCAAGGACCGGCTGGAGTACGAGTTCTTCGACGCGGTCGCGCGCGGGCTGCTCGTGCGGTCCCCCCTCGGTATCGCCGTACTGGACACCGAGCTGCGCTGGAAATGGGCCAACCGCGCGCTGGCCGAGATGGAGGGGGGCCGGCCGGACGACGCCGAGGCACCCGGAACCATCACCGGCGGCGGTGAGCCGGCGTTCCTCGGCAACCGTCACGCCAGGCGCGCGCTCATCACCGGGGAGCCCCAGGTGACCCTGGACCACGCGCCGCCCCGCCACGGCCTGGCCCGCCGGACCAGGGAACGGAGCTTCAGGTTGCGCTCCTTCTTTCCCGTGCGGGACGCCGAGGGCGAGACGCTGGGCATCTGCCTCGTCGCACTCCACGCCACCGGCCAGGACACGGCACGCGACCGGCTGACCCTGCTGAACGAGGCCAGCGAACACATCGGGACCACCCTGGACCTCGACCGGACGGTGCAGGAGCTGGCGGAGGTCGTGGTGCCGCGCATCGCCGACTTCGTGGCGATCGACCTCCTGGACGAGGTACGACGGGAAGGGCGGAAGGAGGGGCAGCGGCCCAGGGGGCCCGGGCAGGGCGAGGCGACGCTGCACCGTGCCGCCCACCTGTCGATCCAGGAGGACCACCCCGAAGTGGTCGTGCAGATCGGCGCCGCCACCCGCTACCCGGCCCGGTCCCCGCAGGAACGCTGCCTGGCCACCGGGAAGCCCATCCGCGAGGTCGTCAGCGCCGCGACGCCGTGGCTGGTCGACGACTCCCAGCGGTGGACGAGACTCCTCCGGCTCGGCGTGCACACGCACCTGGTCGTCCCGCTGCGGGCCCGCGGCATCACCATGGGAGTGGTGACCCTGCTGCGCTGGAAGAACCCCGACCCGTTCGACGAGGACGATCTGCTCCTCGTCGAGGAACTGGTGGCGCGGGCCGCCGTGTGCGTCGACAACGCCCGGCGCTTCGCCAGGCAGCACCAGGCCGCGCTCACCCTCCAGACCAGCCTGCTGCCGCCCGATCTGCCCCGGCACAACGCGGTCGAGGTCGCCTACCGCTACCTGCCCGCCGACACCGAGGCCGGGGTGGGCGGCGACTGGTTCGACGTCATCCCGCTCTCCGGCGCCAGGGTGGCGCTCGTCGTGGGAGACGTCGTCGGTCACGGGCTGCACGCCGCGGCCAGCATGGGGCGGCTGCGGGCCGCCGTCCAGACGCTGGCCGATCTGGACCTGCCCCCGGACGAACTGCTGACCCACGTGGACGACCTGGTGATGCGGCTGTCGGACGAGGCCGAAGCCGCCGCGCAGGGCTCGGTCGTCGTCGGCGCGACCTGTGTGTACGCCGTGTACGACCCGGTCACCCGCACCATCGTGGTGGCTCGCGCCGGGCACCCCAGCCCTGCCATCGCCCACCTGAGCGAGCCGGTCGAGTTCCCCGACATCCCCGCCGGGCCGCCGCTGGGACTCGGCGGCCTCCCGTTCGAGTCGGCCGAGATCACGGTGGAGGAGGGGAGCGTCATCGCGCTCTACACCGACGGACTGATCGAGGCCTCGGACCGGGACGTCGACGTGGGGATGGAGCGGCTGTGCTTCACCCTGGCCCACCCCGACCGGCCGCTCGAGGAACTGTGCGACATCATGGTCCGCACCCTGCTGCCGGAACGCCCGCGCGACGACGTCGCCTTCCTCATCGCGCGGACCCACGCGCTCAGCCCCGACCGCGTCGTGTCCTGGGACGTCCCCGCGGACCCCTCGGCGGTGCACGTGGCCCGGAACAACGCCGCCCGCCAGCTCGCCCAGTGGGGTCTCGAAGAGGTGGCGTTCACCACCGAGCTGATCGTGAGCGAACTGGTGACCAACGCCATCAAGCACGCGTACGGGCCGATCAGGCTGCGGCTCATCCACGAAAGCGCCCTGATCTGCGAGGTCTCGGACGCCAGCCACACCTCCCCGCACCTGCGGGGGGCGCGCATCACCGACGAGGGAGGCCGGGGCCTGTTCCTGGTCGCCCAGGTCGCCCAGCGCTGGGGCACCCGCCACACATCCGACGGCAAGACGATCTGGACCGAGCAACAACTGCCCGACGGTACGTGACCCGGCCGGATGCCGACCCGGCGGAAGGGAGGGCTTGGGATGACGGCCGAATCCCCCGAGACCGACCGTGACGTCTCCGTTCCCGAGACGCCGCGGCCGACCGGGCTGCTGGACGTGCTGAGCGTCGCCGCGGTGGTCCTGGACACCGGCGGGCGCATCGTGTTCTGGACCCCGCAGGCGGAGGAGCTGTTCGGCTACACCGCGGACGAGGCGCTGGGCAACTACGCCGCGCGGCTGCTGATCGGCCCGGAACACCTGAAGTCCGTCCTGAGTCTGTTCACGGACGTGCTGGAGACCGGCCGGAGCTGGGCGGGCGCCTTCCCCGTGCGGCACAAGGACGGCAGCAGCCGCCTGATGGAGTTCCGCACCATGCGGCTGCTCGACGACGTGGGCGAGATGTTCGCCCTCGGCATCGCCGCCGACCACACCCTGCTCCAGCGGGTCGAGACCGACCTGGCGCTGTGCGACCGGCTGATCAGGCAGTCCCCGATCGGACTGGCCCTCCTGGATCCCGAGCTGCGCTACGTCCTGGTCAATCCCGCGCTGGCCCGCATCGACGGCATACCCGCCGAGGACCACATCGGCCGCCGGCTGCGCGAGACCCTGCCCTTCTCCGACGTGGGGACGATCGAGTCCGCGCTGCGCCAGGTGCTCACCACCGGCACCCCGCTGCTCGACCAGTACCACGTGGGCCGTCCCCCGACCGACCCCGACGAGGACCACGCCTGGTCCCTGTCCTTCTACCGCCTGGAGGACCCCGGCGGGCGGACCCTGGGCGCGGCCGCCTCGGTCGTCGACGTCACCGAGCGGCACCGGGCGGCCATCGAGGCCGACCGGGCCCGGCGCCGTCTGGCGCTCATCGCCGACGCCTCCACCCGCGTCGGGACCACGCTGGAGGTCGAGGAGACCGCCCACGAACTGGCCGACATAGCCATCCCCGATCTGGCCGACGTGGCCGCCGTGGACGTCCTGGACGAGGCACTGGCCTACCGCCGCACCAGCAAACCGGCAGGCGGCCCGGAACTCTTCCGCGCGCTCGCCCTGCGGGCGTCCCACCCCACCGTGGCCCTGCGCGCCGCCGACCCTCCCGGCGACCTGGCCGCCTATGACGGGGACCGTCTGGTGACCCTGTGCGTCCACACGGCCCGACCGGTCGTGGTGCGGCATGTGGCCGAGCAGGACCTGCCGCGCATCGCACGCGACGCCGAGGCCGCCACGCTCCTGGCCCGGGCCGGCGTCCACTCCTATCTCGCCGTGCCACTGGTCGCCCACGGCGAGGTGCTCGGCGCCCTCGACCTCAAACGCACCCGCAACCCGCTCCCGTTCGACGACGACGACGTCGTCCTGGCCAGCGAACTCGCCAGTCGTGCCGCCATCGCCATCGACAACGCCCGCTGGTTCCAGAGCGTGCGCAACACCGCCCTGACCCTCCAGCGCAGTCTGCTGCCCGATCACCCACCGCACCACACCGGGCTGGAGGTCGCCTCCCGCTACCAGCCCGCCCAGGCCACCAGCGAGGTCGGCGGTGACTGGTACGACGTGATCCCGCTGGACGACGACAAGACCGCGCTGGTCGTGGGCGACGTGATGGGCAACGGCATCGACGCGGCCGCCACGATGGGCCGGCTGCGCACGGCCACCTGCGCCTACGCCGACCTCGACCTGCCCCCGGAGGCGGTGCTCCAGCACCTCGACAAGATCACCTGCGATCTGGAGCACTACATCGTCACGTGCCTCTACGCCGTGTACGACCCCCGCACGCGCGAGTGCCACCTCGCCAACGCCGGACACATGCCCGCCGCGCTGGCCAGCCCGGGCCGGGCGCCCAGGCTGCTCGACCTGCCCGCCGGGGCGCCGCTCGGCGTCGGCGGGATCGCCTTCGAGACCACGACGATCCGCCTCGACCCCGGCGACCTGCTCGTCCTCTACACCGACGGTCTCGTCGAGACCCGGCACCACCCCATCGACGACCGCCTGAACATGCTCCTCAGCTTCCTCCAGGAGCCCCACCGGCCCCTGGAGGAGACCTGTGACCTGCTGCTGTACGGCCTGCGCCACCCGGACGACCACGACGACGTCGCCCTCCTGGTGGCTCGGACGCGTTAGCCGGCCCGCACCTGTTCCTCCAGCCGTTCCAGGCTGCGGTCGAGGGCTTCGCAGGCCGCGCGCTCGCCCGGGTCGTGGCCTCCCTCGAAGAACGACAGATGGACGGTCACCTCACTGGCCCCGCTGCCGATACCGGCGACCTGGAGCCAGCCGGCGTAGCCGCCCTGCGCGCGGGTGCCCCACTCGATGCGCATCTGGTCGCGTTCGGCGCGCAACAGTGCCGAGGTGTCCTCGTCGGAGCGGTCCTCGTGCACGGTGACGGCCGGCGGTTCCTCGGGGCGTACGTGCAGGGCATCCGGCAGCCAGGCGTCGAGCCGGCCGACGTCGGCGGCCCGGTCGAAGACCTGGTCGGGCTGTGCGGGCATCGTGCGTGAACGTTCGTACTCGGCCATGGCGGCACCGTTCCTCCGCTCGGGTACGTGCCCCGGACGCGTGCCCCTTCTGCGGCGACCGAAAAGTCACTGTGGCGGCGCCGTCCGCAGGGCGCGCAGCACCGACCAGACGACCGAGATGAACGGGACGGCCACGACGGCGCCGATCACACCCGCGACGATGCCGCCCGCGATGACCGACACGGCGACGACGAGGGGGTGGAGACGGACCGCCCAGCTCAGCACCAGGGGGTGCAGCACATGTCCTTCGAGCTGACCGATGACGACGATGAGTGCCAGGACGGCGAGGGCGGTGAGGGGGCCGCGCCCGGCCAGGGCGACCACCGTGGCCACGCCGAGCGCGACCGGTGAGCCCACCAGCGGCACGAACGCGGCGAAGAACTCCAGCAGGGTCAGCGGCAGCGCGAGCGGTACCCGCAGGACGAGCAGGACGACACCGACGAGCACGGCGTTGGTGGCCGCCACGATGATGATGCCCCGGGTGTACCCGGCGAACGTCCGCCAGGCCGCGCGCCCCGCCCGGTCCCATCCCGGGCGGGCACCGCTGGGCAGCAGCTGGTCGCGCGCCCACGCCCACAGGTTCTCGCCGGAATGGATGAAGAAGAGCGAGGAGAACAGCGCGAGCACCCCTCCGGCGGCCAGTTCGACGACTTGGCCGAGACCGCTGACGGCACGGCTGAGCAGTCTCGAACGGTGTGCGTTGAGGTAGTCCACCAGCTGGCCCTGGAGGGCGGAGAGCCTGCCGGGGCTGATCCGGAACGGCGGACGCCGCAGCCACAGCTCGAGCCGGTGGATGCCGCCCTGCAACTCACCCGCCAGCTTCGCCGACTCGCCCGCCACCGCGTTGCCGACCAGGGCCAGCAGACCGAGCAGGAGCAGCAGACTGCCGACGAGGGCGACGGCGACGCTCAGGGGCCGGGGGAGCACGCGGCTCAGCAGATCGGCGACGGGGCGCAGGACCGAGGTGACGATGAGTGCGACGAACAGGGCCACGGCGATGAGCTGGAAGCGGCCGAGGACGGTGAAGACACCGTAGACGACGATGCCGACCACGATGAGGCGCCAGGCGTAGGCCGCGGCCACGCGCAGGGACGGCACGGTCCGCTCGGCCGCCCCGAGGGCCGCCGGGCCGCAGCGGCGCCGCGGCGGGAGCCGTACCAAGTGCGCCGGCCGGCTGCCCAGCACCACCCGGCCCGCCCGGCGCCCGCGGCCGTGCCCGGCCGCTCCACCGCCCGTATCGGCCACGGCCTCTCCTGCCTCCCCTGAGTTTCTGACCTTCCGTCACTTCTAGAGCACCGTAAGGGCCCGCCGGGCGGAGCGGGCGAAACAACGCGCGCGGACCGGCGGTCCGTCGGCCTGGGCTTCGCACGTGACCGCCAACGTGATCCTCGCCGAGATACTCGACCGTGACGCCGTCGGGACGGAGGGGGAGCAGCTGCTCGCCGGCACTCCCGCCCTGCCCGGCTACACCAGCGAGGCGTGTCGCGCCGAGCGGCTGCCGGAGGCCGCAGGGGCGATCCACTGCGACGCCCTGCGGCTGCTGGACATCGTCGAGCGGACCGGGGTCACGTCCCTGGTGCTCCATGCCGGGCGGGGCTGGGCCCGCGTACCGGCTCCGCTGCTGCACCGGACCCTCCAGCGGCGCGGCCGGCAGGCGGACGCGGCGGCGTTCCGGGACGCGCTGGCCCGCCGGGTGCGGGAGTTCCCCGCGGTCCGCACGGGGGCCCGGTGGGCCGGCACGGGCGCCGAACACCTGATGCTGCGCATCGCCGTCGACGAGCAGCTTCCGTCGGCCTCCGCGCAGCGGCTGATGGAGACACTGCTCGCCGATCGCGACAGCGCACTGAGCGCCGGCCGGTTCCACAGCTCACTTCCGGCCTCGCGGTGAACCGCTGTGAACCGGCCGGGCGCCACGTCGGGTGTGAGGAGGCGCGCGGGGTGGGAATCCGTGTGCGGGACGTCCGGGTCCCGGTACGGCGGAGGGAGTTGGGGAGATGGCCACCACGGCGGGTAGGGCCCGATCGGCTTCGAGCGCGCCGGACGGTCTGCGGCTGCCCGGGATCGTCCTCGGAGTGGGCCTCGGCGGCTTCCTCGACGGCATCGTGCTGCACCAGCTCCTCCAGTGGCACCACATGCTCACCAGCACCGACCACGATCACATCGGAGTGAGGTACTACGACCCCCACACGGTGTCGGGGCTGGAGATGAACACCGTGTGGGACGGCATCTTCCACACGGTGTGCTGGGTCGCGGTCATCGCCGGCCTGGGCATCCTGCACGCGAGGGTCACCCGCGACCGGCGGGCCGTGTGGGCGTCGCGGGCGCTGTGGGGCTGGATCCTGGCCGGCTGGGGACTGTTCAACCTCGTCGAGGGGCTCCTCGACCACCAGATCCTCGGCATCCACCATGTGCACGGCGGCCCGTACCAGGCCTGGTGGGACGCCGGATTCCTCCTCCTGGGCGGACTGCTGGTGGCCGGCGGTCTGCTGCTGCGGCGCGGCGGCCGTGCCTGATGGACGGCATGGAGCACATGCGTCACGGCGGCACCGGCGGCGGACTGCCGGGCACGGTGCCGGCCGTGCTGGTCCTGCTCGCCGCCGCCGTCGGTTACCTGCTCGCCGTGCGCCGTGTCCGTCGCCACAACCCGGCACGGGGCTGGCCCCACCCGCGCTCGGGATCGTTCCTCGCGGGACTGGTCCTGACGGCGGTCGCGTTGCTGCCGCCGCTGGGCCCGGCCGCGCACACCGACTTCCGCGCGCACATGGCCCAGCACATGCTCGTCGGGATGTACGCGCCGCCGATGCTGGTGCTGGGCGCACCGGTGACCCTGCTGCTGCGCGTGCTGCCGCCGGTGCGGGCCCGGCGCCTGACGGCGGTGCTGCACAGCCGTCCGGCGCGGGTGGCGGCGCACCCCGCCGTGGCCCTGCTGCTGAGCACCGGCACCCTGGGGCTGCTGTACTTCACCCCGCTGTACGACACCGCGATGGGCCGCCCGGCCTGGCACTGGCTGATGGTGGGGCACTTCCTGGCCGCCGGCTGCCTGTTCGCCCACGCCGTCGCCGGCCCCGACCCGGCGCCCGCCCGGCCCGGGGTACGGACCCGGCTGGTGTACCTGGGCGTCGCGGTGGCCGTGCACGCCCTGATCGCGCAGGCGATGTACGGTGGGTTCCTCATCGACATCCACGCTCCCGTCGACCAGGTCCGGCAGGCCGCCGAGATCATGTACTACGGCGGCGACATCGCCGAACTCCTGCTCGCGGCCGCGCTGGTGGCCACCTGGCGGCCCGAGCGCCGCACCGGGGCCCCGGCTTCGTGCGGCCGTCTCGTCGGTGAGTCTCCCTCAGGCTGACGGAAATTCTCCGTTCGGGTCGAAGAGCTGCCGCAATGGATAACGTGCCCCGTTCTGGGAACGCGAACATCTCCGTCCGGATATGCCGGTCAGGAACCCGTCCGGACTACGCCGGTCAGGAACACAGCACGCCCGTCCTTGGGGGAGCACATGCCAGTACGCCCATGGTCCGCGGGGCCGGAAACGACCCTCCGGGGCACGGTGCTGGCCGGCCGCTACCACTTGGGCGCCCTGCTCGGGCGGGGCGGTGCCGCCGATGTCCACGAGGCTCTCGATCTCCAGCTGAGGCGGCCGGTCGCGGTGAAGGTGTTCCGTGCGGGCACCGGCGCGCAGACGGAGGAACGATTCGCCGCGGAGGCCCTGCTGCTGGCCCGGCTGGAGCATCCCGGACTCGTCACCGTCCACGACTACGGTCGGGACGAGGGCCGGCCGTTCCTGGTCATGCAGCTCTTCAAGGGCTCGACGCTGCGCACCCGCATCGCCGCCGGCATGCTGCCCCGCGGCCATGTGTGCGCCCTCGGCGCCGCCCTGGCGGAGGCCCTCGCGCACGTGCACGCCGCCGGGGTGGTGCATCGCGACGTCAAGCCGTCCAACATCCTCCTGGACGAGACGGGCGCGCCCCACCTGACCGACTTCGGCATCTCGCGGCTGATCGACGCCACCTCGCACACCGCCGACGGGGCGCTGGTGGGCACTGCGGCGTACCTGGCTCCCGAGCAGGTCACGGGCCGCGAGGTGGGGCCCGCCGCGGACGTCTACGCCCTCGGCCTGACCCTGCTGGAGTGCCTCAAGGGACGACTGGAGTACGACGGTGCCCCGCTGGAAGCGGCGATCGCCCGACTGCACCGTGCCCCGGTGATTCCGGCCTTCCTCGACGGTGAGCTGTCCCGCCTGTTGCGGGCCATGACCGCCCAGGAGGCGTGCGACCGCCCCGATGCGGCCGGGTGCGCCGAGGCGCTGACCGCGCTGAGCGGGGCGAGGCCCGTCCTGCCGGCCGGGGCGTACGGCACCGGCGGGGCGGACGCCCCGGAGTATTCCGCCGATCCCGAACCGCTGCGGACCGTGGCGGCCCCGCGCCGGGTCCCGGCCGTCCGGCGGCACGGCAGGCGGAACCTGGCCACCGCCGGGGCCGCACTGACCACGCTGCTCGGCGTCACCCTGACGGGATCGATCGTGGGCCTGAACGGTTCCGGCGGCAGCACCGCTTCGGGCGCCGACAGACACGGACCGACGGCTCGGGCGACCGAACCGTCCGGCACCCCCTCGGCACCGGCGCACGGCACGGCACACACCGCCCCGCGCACACCCGCCGTGCGTTCCGCGCAGGATCCCGGCACCGCCTCGGGTCCCTCCTCCGCACGACAGGGGTCGGACGAGGCCTACGGCGGGGGGACGGCGACGGCGGCCGGGCCGCAGTCCCCGTCCAGGAAGTACAAGGCGCTGTCGGACCCCAAGAAGCCCAAGCCGCCCGGACAGCCGAAACCGCCCAAGCAGCCGGCCGCCCCCAAGCACGGGAAGAAGCACTGACGGGGCACTCGGCCGAGGGTGCTTTCGCCGGAGCGATTTCGGGAACCCGTCGCCTGTCCCGACCGCCCGAGAGACCGGAGGCCGCGGTGACGGATGAGCACAACGCCCAGCAGGACCCCACCACGCAGCACCCGCGCCCCGACTTCCCGGCGCAGGACCAGCCGCACCCGGGCTGGACCGGACCGATGGACCCGCCGCCCGACCACGGGGAGGAGTCCTACCGTGGCTCCGGGCGACTGGAGGGCCGCAGGACCGTCATCACGGGCGGGGACTCCGGTATCGGGCGGGCCGTGGCCCTGGCCTTCGCCCGCGAGGGTGCGGATGTGCTCTTCACCCACCTCGCGCAGGAGGAGGACGAGGCCCGCGAGACGTCACGGCTCGTGGAGGAGGCGGGACGCAAGGCGGTCGCCGTGTCCTGCGACATCCGCGAGGAGGACAACTGCCGGGCGCTGGTCGACCGGGCCGTCGCGGAGTTCGGGCGCATCGACGTCCTGGTGAACAACGCCGCGTACCAGATGTCCCAGCCGGACGGCTTGGAGGCGATTCCGACCGAGCAGTTCGACCGGGTCATGCGGACGAACCTCTACGGGATGTTCTGGCTGACGAAGTTCGCTCTGCCGCACGTTCCGGAGGGCGGCAGCGTCATCAACACCACGTCCGTGCAGGCCTACAAGCCCAGTCCGCACCTGCTGGACTACGCGATGACGAAGGGCGCGATCGTCACCTTCACCCAGGGGCTGGCCCAGACGCTCGCCGGCCGTGGCATCCGCGTCAACGCGGTCGCACCCGGCCCGGTGTGGACTCCGCTGATTCCCGCGACCCTGCCCGACACCACGGAGTTCGGCAAGCAGAGCCCGCTGGGCCGCCCGGCGCAGCCTGCCGAGATCGCCCCGGCGTACGTGTACCTCGCCTCGCAGCAGGCCAGTTTCATCACCGCGGAGGTCCTCAACGCGACGGGCGGCACGCCACTGCCGTGACTCGTGACGGGCAGCCCTGACACGGCGTCAGGGTCGTCTCGGGGTAGGGCCGGGGGTGTCACCGATGGTGGCCGGTCAGCGGTGGACGGCAGGATGATCGACATGCCGAACTCCACTGCTGACCGCCCCGTCCTCTCGTTCGCACGCCGTAGCGGTGTCTTAGCGGCAGGCGTCGCCGCACTCGTGGGCATCACGGCCGCGTCCACACCGGGTACCGCCCACGCCGAGCCGACCGCCACCACCGTTTCGGCCGCCGACTTCAGCGACTGCCCGCCCCTGCCCTCCGGAGTGGATCCGACCCGCTGGCGATGTGAAGTACACAACGCGTCACCGAAGTTGACGATGGGCAAGCTCACCGTGGACCTCGCGCCGATCACCATGACGCACGCCGAGGGCCCCCTGCCGGACGGCACCGACGGGCAGGTGTGGGGGGCGATGCACACCACCCCGACCGCCGTGTCCAAGGGGTTGGCGATACAGCCGGAATACGGCGGCCGGTCCGACTTCTACACCGGGCGGTTCAGTCTGCGCTTCCGGCTCCTGAGCCCCCTGTTGCGGCACGGCTGCACCATCGGGGCGGACGCCCCCGTCGACTTCCGGATGAAGCGGTCGGGTCCTTCGGAGTGGCTCTCCCAGGACCCTCCGGTGATCAGGTTCTCCGCGTACGACGACACCTTCACGGCCCCTGCCGCCGAACACTGCGGACCCCTGACCGCGTCCCTCAACCGGGGGTTCGGCCTGCCGGCGGCGAGCGGGAACCTCATGACCTACGACGCCGTCTACACGTTCAAGACCTACGACCAGCTTCCGGAGCGCTGAGACCGGTCAGGCCTGGATGCCGGTCGGCTGCAACCGCGGCCGTTCCCCGCTTTCGCAGCGGGGCGGCAGCAGGGATCCCAGTGACGGCGAGGGTTCGAGCCCCAATTCCTCGCGCAAGATACGACGGCATTGTTCATATTGGCGCATCGCCGCACCCCTATTTCCGGCGGCCAAATGCGCCTTCACCAGTACGCGATGCGCGCTTTCCCGCAAGGGTTCGGTACGTACCGCGGTGAGTCCGGCGGCGACCGCTTCACCATGTCGTCGCGCCGCCGTCAGTCGTTCGGTCATCGCTTCCAGGGCATAAAGCCGCAGCTGATGGTATTGCTCCTGTTCAATCAGCATCCAGTCGTGTTCCGGCCATTCCGGAAGCAGGTCAGCCGACAAGTCCGCCAACGTCTCCATCGTGAGGATGTCCTCGCAGGAGCGGGATTTGTCGAGCAGGCGGTGTGCGCGTGCAACCGCTTCGTGCAGGTCCACGGCGATGTGTTTGGCGATGGCCAGATCGCGTACCGATACCTCGATGATGGGGTGGCCCATGCGGGTCGCCCTCCAGAGGGACGATCGCAGGTTTGCATTGGCACGTGAGGCCGTGACGTCCGGCCAGAGAATTCCGGCCACGTAGGTGCGTGAGCGCGGCATGTCCTGCAAGGCCAGAAAAGCGAGGAGTCGCTGCGTACTGGAGCAAACCGGAACGCGTGTATGGTCAACCGATAGTGCGAAGCCCTTGAGCAGCCTCAAGGTGATGCGGTGTGTTTGTCCGTTCATCGACGCCCCCGGTACCGATGTCGGCTTTCATGATCTTCGATGCGTCTCTAGGGATTCTCGAAGTCCATGTTACGAGCAAAACATGATCGCAGGTCGTTTCTTAGCGTGACAGGCGTCGGAAAGGAATCACCACGGCGTCGCGGAAACGTCACCCGTCCTGCTCAAGCAGCTCTTCGAGCCAGAGACGCACCGCGTCGAGGACGGCGGTGGTCTTGCTCGCCGCGGCGGGGGGCTCCTGCTGCCCGCCGACCGCCTGGATGATGCGCGCGCGGAAGCCGTCGGAACCGCCGCCTTCCACCCACACCCGCAGTATCAGGACGCCGGACCGCGTCGAGGGGGTCTCCATGAGAGACCAAGTGTTCCCCACCGATGTCACCCCGGCGTCGCCGGTCCGTGTCCGCCGACGTCGTCGCCGGCCGCGAGGACACCTCGGTGACGCCGGTGCGACGGGTTCGTCGCGGCCGGATCACATCAGGCTCTGCATTGTTTCGGCGTACGTCTTCAGCGCGGGCCGGGACGAGGGGGCTTGGAGTGGGTGACTTCGGTGTGATCGCCGACGTCTCGTCGGGCATCGTCAGCGCTCTCACCCAGGCCCTGCGCGGGCTCAGCCAGGTGGAACCGCCGATCGCCGAACTGAACGACCTCTCGGAGACGGTGCAGACGCCGCCGCCCAAACTCACCGTGTTCCTCTACGAGATCGCCGAGGACCCCACCTCGCGCAACCGGCCCCCGGTGCGCTCCCAGCCGCCCGGCCCACCGACCGTGCGCAAGGCGCCGATGGCCCTGCTGCTGCGGTATCTGATCACTCCCTGGGGCGGCGACCAGGCCACCCAGCACCGCATGCTCGGACGCGCCCTCCAGACCTTCTACGACGACGCGATCCTCGACGGCGCACAGCTGACCGGCAGTCTCGCCGGCAGCACCGACTCGCTGCACCTGACGCTGACACCGCTGACCCTGGACCAGAAGTCCTGGGTCTGGTACGCGATCCAGAAGCCCTACCGGCTGTCACTGAACTACGAGATCCGCGTCGTCAACCTGGACTCGGCCGTCGAGACAGCGGTGCGGCCCGTGCAGAGCCGGACCATCGAGGGGACGGCGACGCCATGAACGCCTTCCTGCCGCCGGCCCGGTCGACCCTGCACAGCCCCGTCTGGCTGGTGCCGTTCGACGACCACGCCCGGCAAGTGCGCGCGGCGGGCGTGGCGGTCCGCCTCGAACGGTTCGACGCCGCGGACGGCTGGCTGGCCCTGGACGACAGGGCGGTACGCACACCCAGCGGTGCCCTCGCCTTCCCGGGGCTCGGCAGGCGGAGCGAGCCGTGGACCGTCCCGCCGGAGCGCCACCGCGCCCTGTTCGCGGCCCCCGGCTTCCTGCCGCTGTACCCGGACGACGACCAGCCGTTCACCGCCGACCTCGTCGGCGTCGAGTTCCTCGTGCACGCCTACGACGACACCCACCCGCCGGCCGTGGAGACGGCACCGAGGCTGGTCCGGATGCTGCCGGCGGTCTCCTATCCCTACGCGCCGGGAGTGCTCACCGTCCACGGCGTCGTGGTCGACGCGGCCAGCCGGGCGCCCGTCGTGAACGCGCTGGTCGAGGCCGCCGGGCACACCGGCGACGACCTGACGCCGTGGCGGGAGAGGACCCTGGCCGACGCCACGGGCGCCTTCCGGCTCGCCCTGCGGTGGGAGGGGGAGAAGGCCGCGGACAACCCCGCCGAGGAGACCTTCCGCCTGTCGGCCGCCGAACGGCCGGGCCGGGCGGGGGAGCTGACCGTGCGCCTGCCCCAGGACGCCTCGCGCCGACACGTCATCGAGATCCGTGAGCAGTGAAGGAGCCATCCATGGCCGAGTATCTGAGCCCCGGGGTCTACGTCGAGGAGATCGACGCGGGGCCACGGCCGATCGCGGGGGTGAGCACGAGCACGGCCGGCATGGTCGGGGTCACCGCTCGCGGCCCGTCCGCCGGCAAGCCCAAACTGGTCACGAACTTCCTGGAGTTCCAGACCGTCTTCGGTGGCTTCCTGCCCGAGCCCGAGGCGGGGGTCCGTGACGCCTGGGCCGAGAACCCCGCCGAAGGAGGCCGCTGGTGGCTGTTCCCGCTGGCCGTCAAGGGCTTCTTCGACAACGGCGGACAGCGGCTGTACGTGAAACGGGTCGTCGCCGCGGACGCCGAACCCGCCGTGGGCACCCTGGTGCGGGGCCTGGTGAGCCCCGTCGCCACCGACGCGGCGCACGGTGCCACCAGCCTCCAGCTCGGCCATCTCATCGGCTTCACCGGTGTCGGCCAGCAGATCGACATCTACCGGGGCGACGACCAGCAGCTCATCCACACCGCGGCGGTCTCCGGCTACGACATGACCAACCGCCGGCTCACCCTGGACACGGGGCTGACCGCCGAGGTCAGGACGGCCCGCGGGGACTACGTCCAGATCGGGCAGCGCGGAACCGACAAGACACTGCGGCTCTCCGCGGTCAGTCCCGGCGCGTGGGGCGCGGCCGTCCAGGTGCGGATCCAGCCGATGGTCGGCGCCGCGCTGCCGGTACTGCCCGATCCGCAGGAGGGCCCGCTGTTCATCACACGCCTCGTCGCGGACGCGCCCCAGGACAGCGGGACGGTCGAGGTGGCCGCGGTGAGCGGGCTCGACCCCGACGAACTGCCCGCCGAGGTCTGGGCGCAGATCGGCCCCAGCCGGTTCAAGGTCCAGGCGAGCCAGCCGGCCGACGGCAAGGTGACACTGACCCTCCCGGCGGGCACGACGCACGCGGCCTGGGACACCGGACTCACCGTGCGCCGCGTGCGCCGGGGCAACACCACGGCACTTCCGACCCTGCGTGTCGGCGGCGCGAGCCGGCTGTACGAGGGCGCGGTCACCCAGCTCGACGACGGCACCACCATGACCGTACTGACCGTGGTGTCGGTCGCCGAGGACACGGTGACCTTCGACCGGAACGTGCCGGGAACGTTCTTCGAGGGCGACCGGATCCATCTGGTCGAGGCCGAGGTCGCCACCCGGTTCACCGACCCGGGCGGCGCGTCGGTCACCGAGACGTTCCCCGGTCTCCGGCTCACCGGCGACAGCCCCGCGAACGTGACGACCGCTCTGGAGAGCCGGTCGCAGCTCGTCCGGGCCACGGCACTGGCCGGCCTGTCCACCGACCCCGCGCTGTTCCCGGTGCCCGCGACCGGTTCCTGGCTGACGCTGGCTGACGGCGAGGACAAGTACGACAGCCTGAGCGTCGCCGACTTCGTCGGCACGGACGGCGGCAGCGGCCGGCGCACCGGCATCGTCGCCCTGGAGGACATCGACGAGGTGGCCGTCTGCGCGGTGCCCGGCATGTGGTCCGGCACGGTCGAGTCGGCCCTGGTCGCCCACTGCGAGACGCTCAAGGACCGGTTCGCGATCCTGGACCCCCGCGACGGACTCGGCATGGAGGGCATCCAGGCGTTCCGCGAGCCGTTCGACACCAAGTACGCCGCGCTGTACCACCCCTGGCTGGTCACCCGGGACCCGTCCACCGACCGTGACGTCGAGGTACCGCCGTCCGGCCACATGGCCGGGATCTACGCCCGGGTCGACGTGGAACGAGGCGTGCACAAGGCACCCGCCAACGTCGTCATCAGGGGCATCAGGCAGAGCGACGGCATCGCGCAGGACATCACCAAGCGCCACCAGGACCTGCTGAACCCCAAGGGCATCAACGCGCTCCGGTTCTTCCCCGGGCTCGGCCACCGGGTGTGGGGGGCACGCACCCTGTCCTCGGACAGCTCCTGGAAGTACGTCAACGTCCGGCGGCTCTTCCTCTACCTGGAGGAGTCGATCGACGAGGGCACCCAGTGGGTGGTGTTCGAGCCCAACGACGAGGCGCTGTGGGCCGTGGTCCGCCAGACGGTCACCGACTTCCTCACCACGGTCTGGCGCAGCGGCGCGCTCGCCGGGACCACCGCCGCCGAGGCGTTCTTCGTCGCCTGCGACCGCACCACGATGACCGAGGACGACCTGGCGAACGGCAGGCTCGTCTGCGTCATCGGCGTCGCGCCGGTCTTCCCCGCCGAATTCGTGATCTTCCGGATCCAGCAGAAGACCAGCGAGACCCAACTCGCCTGATCCGCACGACCGATCCACCGGACCGAGCACCCGACCGAGCACCCGACCGAGGAGGCACCACCATGCCACCCTTGCCGACGAGGGACGATCCCTACGCGTCGTACAACTTCAGGATCACCGTGAACGACGTCAGCAACGACGGTCTCGCGGTGAGCGGCTCCTTCACCGAGGTGAGCGGCCTGGAGCTGGAGATCCCGCCGATCGAGTACCGCAACGGCAGCGAGGACATCACCGTCCGCAAGATCCCGGGGCTGAAGAAGTTCACCAACCTCACCTTCAAACGCGGCATCACCGGCCACGTCGACTTCTGGAACTGGGTGGTCCTGGCGCTCCAGGGCACGGTGAAGCGCACCTCCGGCCTGATCGTGCTCGAGGACGAGAACCACCACGACGCCATGCGCTGGAGCTTCAGCAGGGGCTGGCCGACCAAGTACACCGGCCCCACGCTCAGCGCGACCAAGAACGAGATCGCCATGGAGACGCTCGTCCTGGCGGTCGAGAAGCTGGAGATCCAGACCTGACATGGCCGGCGAAGCGCTTCCCGGCGTATCCCTGACGTTCGCCCCGCGCGGCTCGGACGCCGAGCCGCTGCGCACGGACGTGGCGGCGTTCCTCGGCCGGCTCCGTCGCGGCCCGGTCGGCTCCCCGGTACGGGCGGAGAACTGGAGCGACGTCGTGGGCGCGTTCGGACCGCCGGACGGCGCGTCGGCCACCCCGTACGCACTGCGCGGCTTCTTCGAGAACGGCGGCCGTACCGCCTGGGTGCTCCGGGTCTCCGGCCCGGCCGGCACCGCCGGGGCGCAGTGGACGGCCGGAGACCTCGGCGGACTCACGGCCACCCGCTACCAGGTGGTCGCCACCAGCCCGGGCGCCTGGGGCAACGGCGTACGCGTCGCCATCCGCTTCCAGGCCAGCACGGTGGCCGGGCCGCCCACGGTGAGCGTGCGGATCACGGTGCCGGGCGAGACCCCCGAGTCCTTCCCGGGCCTGCCGCTCGCCGAGGTGGCCGACCGGCTCACCGCGTCCCGCTACATCCGGCTGCTCCCCGACGGACCCGAGCCGGCCCCCGCGCGGAGCGGCCCGATCTCGATGTCCTGGGAACTGGCGCTCACGGGCGGCACCGACGCCCCGCCCACCCGGCAGGAGTACGCGGACGCCGTGACCGCGCAGGCCGAACTCCCGGAACCGGCCCTGGTGGCGCTGCCCGACCTCGGCACGGACCTGGCCGGGACCGCGCACACGGACGCCGTCCTGGAACTGCTGAGGACCGTGTCCCCGCTGCTCGACCGGCTCGTCGTCCTGGACGTACCGCCCGGGCTGTCCTCCGTGGACGACACGGTGGACTGGGTCCAGTCACTGACCGCGACCGGCGACAGCGAACTGCTGAGCTGCGCGGCCGTCTACCACCCCGGGCTGCGCACCCCCGACGGCCCCGGGCTGCGCACCGTCCCGGCGTCCGGTCACGTCCTGGGCGTGATCGCGCGGCTCGACGGCGAGCGCGGAGCACACCACACGCCCGCGGGCGCCGTGATCCTGGAGGCCGTCGACCTCGCGGCCGACCTGCCGGAGCCGCAGCAGGTCCGGCTGTTCGACGCGGGCGTCGACCTGATCCGGTGCACCCGGGGCCGGGGGCTGATGGTGTGGGGCGGACGCACCCTGTCCGCCGATCCCCGCACCCGGTACGTGGCCCACCGCCGGCTGCTGCATCTGCTGGTGCGCGCGATCCGGCGGGTGGCGAGCCCGCTGGTGTTCGACGTCAACTCGCCCGAGCTGCGGCTGACCCTCGTCCGCGCGGTCACCTCGGTGCTCCTCGCCGCCTTCCGCACCGGCGCCCTGGCCGGGGCGCGGCCCGAGCAGGCCTTCCAGGTGGTGTGCGACGACACCAACAACCCGCCGGAACAGGACCCGGGGCAACTGGTCTGCGAGATCGAGGTCGCCCCCGCCGTCCCCATGGAGTTCGTCCGGCTGCGCCTCGTGCTCGGCCAGGACCGCGGCCTGGAGGTGATCGAGGCATGATGCAGGACCCACTGCCCAAATACCGCTTCCTGGTGACGCTCGACCCCGCAGACGCCTATCTGCCGCCCACCCAGGCGCTGTTGCTGCCCCTGGTCGCCTCCGGTGCGTTCCAGGAGGTCACCGGCCTCGGCGCGCAGCTGGAGGTGACGAGCTACCCGGAGGGCGGCCGCAACGACTCCGTCCACCAGCTGCCGCTGCGGCACTCGTGGAACCGGATCACCCTCAAGCGCGGGGTGGTCCGCGACACCGGTCTGTGGGCCTGGTACCAGGCCGGGCTCGCCGACTCGCTGGGCGCCCGCCGCGACGGCGCGGTGATCGTACTCGCCCCGGACGGCACACCCGGCGCGGCCTGGGCGTTCCACGGCGGGCTCGCCGCCAAGTGGAGCGGCCCCGACCTGCACGCCGAACAGAACGCGATCGCGATCGAGTCGCTGGAGATCGCGCACGAGGGACTGACCAGAGTCGTCCAGGACACCGCCGCGGACGCCCCGTCGCGGCCGAGCCAAGGGAGGTGACCGGCGTGCCGAAGGTGACCATTCACCACCTCGAAGTCCGGTTCCAGGTGGAGGGCGACGACGGCGCCGTGTTCACCCGGCTGTTCAACAAGCACATCCAGGCCTGGGCGAAGCTGTACGAGGACCAGTGCGCCCGCACGCAGCACACCCGGGCCGAACGCAGCTTCGGCGACGGGGAGGAGCAGCCGTGAGCGTGACGCCCGTCTCCTTCGCCCGCCAGGGCGCCGCCCTGGCCCGCCTCGAGATCGTCCGGCCGGTCATCGCCGACGAACGGAAACGCCGCATCCCGCTGCGGTTCAACCCCACCGACTACAAGCTGAGCAAGTCCAACACCTACGCCGAGATCACCATCCCCGGCCTGGAGACACCGCCCCTGCAGTTCGTACGCGGCGGCACGGAGACGCTCACCGTGCAGGCGCTGGTCGACACCTCCGACACCCTGGAGAACGTACGCACCGCGTACGTCGCCGCCCTGCGGGGCCTGCTCAGGCCCGACAGCCGGGAACACGCGCCGCCCGTCGTCCGGTTCGTGTGGGACGAGGAGGTCTTCACCGGCGTCGTGGAGAAACTCGACGTCAACTACCAGCTGTTCCGGCCGGACGGTGTACCGCTGCGGGCCCTGCTGGACCTCTCCCTGAAGGAGTTCCGCCCGGCCGCCGTCCAGGTCGCCGAGACGCCGCGCTCCTCGCCCACGGTGGAGAAGAGCTACGTGGTGCGCCGCGGCGACACCCTCAGCTCCATCTCCGCCGCGGTGTACCGGCGGCCCGACGCCTGGCGGGAACTGGCGCGGGCCAACGGGATCAGCGATCCACGCGACCTCAGGCCGGGCCGGGTGCTGACCGTGCCCCGGCTGCCGTGAGGAGCGCGCGATGAGCTCTCCCACACCGGAGGTCGCCTCCCCCGACCGGTACGCGCCCGAGTTCGAAGTACGCATCGAGGGACTGGAGATGGACCCCTCCACCAAGAACGACATCCTCGACATCAAGGTGAACCGGGACCTCGACGAGATGTCCGGCTTCGACCTCACCCTGAACAACTGGGACGACGCCAACCTCAGGTTCAAGCACAGCGACTCGCCGAAGTTCCGGCTCGGCGGCCGGGTCGCCGTCCGGCTCGGCTACGCCGACAAACTGCTCACCGTCGCCACCGGCACCATCTCCACGCTCAGCCCCAGGTTCACCGACGGGGCGTCACCCACCGTCCAGGTCAGCGGCGTCGACGGGCTGCTCAGACTCAAGGACCGCAAACCCACCGAGAACGAGACCAAGGTCTACCGCGACCTGCCCGACTGGCGGATCGCCGAGCAGATCGCCCAGCGCAACCACCTGCGGATCGAGGTCACCAGGGAGGGCCCGACCCACGACCTCGTGGTGCAGAAGAACCAGGACGACGCGAGCTTCCTGCTGGAACGCGCCAAGCGGCTCGACTTCGACTGCTACATCCTGCCGGACCCCACCACCGGCGAGGACACGCTCCACTTCATCAAACCCACCGACGGCCGCGACGGCCGCCCGATCCGGGTGTACCGGCTGGCGTACGCGCCGGGCCTGTCCACCGGCCCCACCGCCCAGCCGGCGGGACTGATCCCCAACCTGCTGGAGTTCACCCCGACTTTGACGGTCTCCCAGCAGGTCAGCAAGCTCACCGTGCGCGGCTGGGACCCCCGCACCAAACAGGCCATCGCCTTCACCGCGACCGCCGAGAACCTCCCCGCCGGACAGAACTCGGCCGACGGGCAGAGCGGGCCGCAGGTCGCCGAGTCCACGCTCCAGGGCCGCCAGGAGGTCATGGTCGACGCGCCGGTCACCAGCGACCAGGAGGCCCGCGACCTGGCGATCAGCCTGCTGCGGGAGCGCGCCTACGAGTTCATCACCGCGACCGGCAAGGTGGCGGGCCTGCCCGAACTACGGCCCGGCGACAACCTGGAGATCTACGGCCTCGGCCGCCGCTTCTCCGGCACGTACTTCGTCAAACGCGTCGAGCACACGCTCAACACCAGCGGATTCTTCACCCAGTTCACCGGACGGCGGATCCACCAGGGGGACCAGTGACCACCAGGACCACGCCACGGGCCCGCAGCACCGACAAGCGGTACTACGGCGTCGTCGAAGCGCTCGTCGTGGAGAACGAGGGCGACGACGAGGGCCGGGTCAAGCTCCGGTTCCCGTGGTTCGACGGCACCACGGTCACCGAATGGTGCCGGGTCGGCCAGCTCTACGCGGGAAACGGCTACGGCGCCGTGTTCGTCCCCGAGAAGGGCGACGAGGTGCTCGTCGCCTTCGTCCACGGCGACATGCGGTTCCCCATCGTCCTGGGCGGCCTCTACAACGGCCAGGACAAGCCGCCGGCCGCCCGCGCCGACGGCCGCGACCAGAAACTCATCCGGACCAGACACGGCCACCAGGTACTCCTGGACGACACCGCATCCCAGGCCGCCGTACGGATCACCTCGGCGGCCGGCCATGTGGTGGAGCTGGACGACCAGGGCAAGGCGGTCCGGATCACCGCCGCCGAGGGCGGCAGCGTCACCGTGTCCGCGCAGGGCGAGATCACCATCAAAGCGCCGAAGGTGACCGTCGACTCCGCCTCCGTCGAACTCGGCTCCGGAGCCACCGAACCCCTGGTCCTCGGCAACGCGCTGCTCCAGGCGTTCAACACGCACACGCATCCGTCGGCCGCCGGGCCCACTGGCCCGCCCACCCCGCCGCTCACCCCGGCCGTGCTGGCCAAGAAGGCGAGGACGGCATGAGCGAGGACTTCCTCGGCACCGGCTGGCGGTTCCCCGTCCTGCCCGACGAGAGCGGCCGGCTCGGCTACGCCGTGGGCGAGGAGAGCATCGAGCACTGTCTGCGGGCGCTGCTCCTCACCGGCCGCGGCGAACGCGTCATGCAGCCCGACCTCGGCACCCGGGCACCGGATCTGGTGTTCGCGCCCGGCAGCGTGCAGAACCTGCGCGACCTGGAGAACTCGATCGCCGAAGCCGTCCGCGCCTACGAGCCCCGGGTGGAACTCGACGAGGTCCGGGCGGAGGCGGACCCCGCCGACGCCTCACGGGTCACCGTCTCGGTCGTCTACCGCGTCCGGCGCAGCAACACCAAGGCGAACCTGGTGTTCCCGTTCTACGCGGGCCTCGCCGGCCCGGCGGGGAGCACCTCATGACCGTGCCCGCCCCCCGGCTGGACGACCTCACCTGGGCCGACATGATGGCGGCCGTCCGCCGCCGGATCCCCGCCGAGTCGGACGGCACCTGGACCCTGCACGCGCCCGTCGACCCGGGCGTCACCCTCCTGGAACTCCTCGCCTACCTGTTGGAACAACGGCTGTACTGGCTCGACCAGGTGCCCGACGCGCTGGTCGTCGCCGTACTGCGCCTGCTCGGCCTCGATCCGCCGCGCCCCGCCCGGCCCGCGGCCACCGTGCTGCGGCTGTCCGCGCGGCAGCAGGACACGGCGGTCCCGGTCGTTCCCGCCGGGACGGCACTGACCCGGGACCCGACGGGGAACGTCGTGTTCACCCTCGACGACGACGTCACCGTCCTCCCGCTCGCCGCGGACCAGGACGTCACCGTGTGGACCGACCGGGACCGCACGGCGGACCTGAGGGCGCGCCGGGGCGTCCCGCTGCTGGCCGCCGACGGCGGGCCCGCCCAGGCCCGGTTCACCCTGCCCCTCACCGGGGACGGGCCCGTGCCCGGCCCGGTCTGTCTCCTCGTCGAACTGGACACACCGGCCGCGTCCGTGGCGTCCTGGCTGCCCGGCGCGGTCGCCGACGTACCGCCCCCGGCGGAGCTGACCTGGTCCTGGTTCCGGCCCGGCTCCGACACCACCGGCGCGTTCGAGAAGGTGGAAGACGGCACGGCCGGGCTGCGGCGGTCCGGGATCGTCCGGCTGCACCCGCCCGCCGGCTGGTCCACCCGCGACACCGGCGTGCTGGTGTCGACCCCCGCCGCGACCTACGCGGCACCGCCCCGCCTGCTCCAGCTCGCCGTCAACGTCGGTGCCGCCCGCCACCGCAGGGCGTACACGGTGCGCGGCGCCGACCTGGCGGACCAGCTCGACGCCTGGCTCAAACTCCCCGGCCAGCACCTCGACCTGCCGGGCGCCGCCGGGCGCCTGCTGGAGGCGGCCGTGCGGCTGGCCGGCCAGGAGTGGCAGCCGGTGCCGGACTTCACCTTCGGCGCGCCGGCCGACCGCGTCTACGTCCTCGACCGGACCGAGGGCGCGGTCGTCTTCGGCGACGGGCTCACCGGGCGCATCCCCCGGCCGGACCCGGACGTCACGGTCGACTACGTGGTCGGCGGCGGCCGCGACGGCAACGGCGGACCGACCGCGAACTGGTTCACCGCCCCGGACTCCCCGGCGGGGCCGGTCGCGTTCACCGCCGCCAACCTCGTGCGCGCCGAGGGCGGCGAGGACCCCGAGACCGTCACCGCGGCGCGGCAGCGCGCGGCCGCGGCCCTGGGAGAGGTGACCCGGGCGGTCACCGCCGACGACTTCGTCACCCTCGCCCGGACGACACCCGGCGTCGCCGTGGCGCGCGCCTACGCGTCCCTCGGCGAGCACCCCGGATTCGCGTGCGCGCCGGTGCCCGGCGCGGTCTGCGTCCACATCGTCCCCGCGGCGCCGCGCACCGACCTCGCCCGGGAGGACTTCGTCCCCGCTCCCCGGCCCGATCCGGGCATGCTCGGCGCGGTCGCCGCCCGCCTCGACCAGGCGCGGCTGCTCACCGCCGAGGTCTTCGTGCGAGGGCCCCGCTACCGCGATGTCGCCCTCCGGGTCGACCTGTCGGGCGGCCCCGCCGACCGCGCCCGGGTGTCCGCCGTGGTCACCGCCGCGCTGCGCCGCTTCCTCGACCCGCTCGTCGGCGGCGACACGGGCGAAGGCCGGCCGTTCGGGGAGGCACTGCGCCCCTCGGCCCTGCTGCGGGCGGCCCAGACGGCGCTCGGTGACCTCGCGGACGTCGCCGACGTCGCGATCGGCCTGGACGGGGCCGACCCGGACGAGGACTGCCACGACGTGCCACTGCGCGCGGGTGAACTGGCCGTGCTGCGCTCGGTGCGCACCCGGATCGTGACGGCCGTGGAACCGGGGGAGGGGCTGGCATGACCGGCGAAGTGTGGTGGGAGAAGGACGCGGGGGAGGACGCGCGGGACGCGGGCGAACTCCTGCCGGGGCCCGGGCCGACCGGTGTCCAGCCGGAGCTGGTCGAGGCGACCGCGGAGGCCGTCCGCTCCGACGTACGCGGCAGGATCACCGGATACACCCCGGACTGGACCGACCCCGACCGCCAGGACGCCGGCGTCGCCCTCGTACGCCTCTTCGGCACACAGGCCGAACCCGTGCTCACCCGGGTCAACCGGCTCCCGGAGAAGCTGCTGGCCGAGCACCTGGCGACGGCGGGTGTGGCCCGCCGGCCCGCCGGCGCGGCCGCCGCGCTGCTGGAGTTCACCGTGAACCCGCCGGACGGCGCGTCCGTGCTGGTCCCGGCCGGCTTCCAGAGCGCGGCGTCCACCCCGGGCGGCCAGGTGGTCTACGAGACGGACGACGACCTGTACGCCACCCCTGCGACCCTCGCCGCGCTCGCCGTGCAACAGGGCGGAACCCTTCAGGACCTGCCGCTCGGGCCGGCCGGACCGGGCCGCCCGTTCGCCCCGTTCGGCCGGGACCCGCAGCCCGGCGACGGCCTGTGGATCGGTCTCGCCGGAACCGCCGCACCCTACCCGCGGCTCACCCTGGGCCTCGTGGTCGCCGCCGCGACCCCCGCGCCCGCGGCCTCCGGCGGCCTCACCCCGCTGCCGCTGCCCGCCGCGCCACTGCTGCGCTGGGACGTCCTCGACGGCACCCGGCTCGTGCCCGCCGAGCTGATGCGCGACTCCACGGCCGGGCTGAGCGCCGGCGGGACCACAGAGCTCAGGGTCCCGCGCTCCTGGGAGCGCGGCAGCCCGCCCGGCTCCCGGCCGAGGCCCCTGCTGCGCTGGCTGCGCCTGCGGATCGCACAAGGCGCCTTCGCCGGGGCGGCCCCGGTGCTGTCGGGGCTGCGGCTCAACACGGTCGCCGCGACGGCCGCCCGGACGGTCCGGGACGAGCCGCTGCAACCGGTGCAGACCCCGGGCACCGACGGACGACGGCACATGACGCTGAGTCAGGTGCCCATCCTCGCCGGATCCCTCGTCATCGAGGTCGACGACGACACGGGCGGCGACGTGTTCGGCACCACCGCCCGGTCCTCCTCGCGCTGGCGGGAGGTGGAGAGCCTGGCCGGGTACGGCGCCGACGACCGGGTGTTCACCGTGGACCACGCCACCGGTGAGGTCACCTTCGGCGACGGTGTGAACGGCGCGGCCGTACCGCCCGGCTTCCGCAACGTCCGGGCCGTGCGCTACCGGGTCGGCGGTGGCAGCGCCGGAGCCGTGGAGGCCGACGCCGTCCGCGGGGTGGTGACCGCGCTGCCGTTCGTCACCGGCGTCAACAACCCCTTCCCGGCCACCGGAGGAACGGACGCCGAGCCGGACGCCGACGCGATGCGCCGGGGCGTGGGGCAGCTGCGGGCCCGGGGCCGGGCCGTGGCACCCGCCGACTACGGCCTCCTCGCCACCGAAGCGCCGGGCGCCTCGGTGGCCCGCGCCCAGGGCGTGGCGGGCCTGCACCCGGAGTTCCCCGGCGTGCCCGTCCCCGGTGTGGTGGGGGTGCTCGTCGTACCGCCGGGCGACGACAGCGGAGAGCCGCCGGTCCCCACCGACGCGACGCTGCGGGCCGTCACCGGCTTCCTGACCCGCGAGGTCGCGCCCGCCGGGGTCACGGTGGTGGCCGCCCCGGCCACGTACCGCAGGGTCGCCGTGGAGGCGTGGGTGACCCTCGACGAGGGCCAGGACAGGGCCACCGTTCTGACGCGGGCGGGCGACGCGGTCCGCGCCTACCTGGATCCGGTGCACGGCGGGGAGGACGGCGCGGGCTGGCCGTTCGGCGGTGCGCTCAGGCACACGGCGCTGGTCCGGCGGCTCCTCGCGGCCGACGGTGTCCTCGCCGTCTCACGGCTCTCCCTCGTCGTGGACGGAGTGCGCCGGCCGCCGTGCACCGACCACGCGATCCCGCCGCACACCCTCGTCTGGCCGGAGCGCCCGCTGCTGATCCCGGTAGGAGACCGGTCATGACGTGCACCCCGCACCCCGCCACCTTCCGCCTCCTCGACGCCTACGTCGGCTGGGAGGAGCCCGCCGGAGCCGAGCCCGGGGCTGACGGTGTCGTCGGGTTCGACGACCCGGCCGGTATCCGGCTGGCCCACAGTGGCCCCGCGCCGCAGGGACCCACCAGGCGGCAGCTGCTGCCGTGGTTCCCCGATGCCCGCCTCGCCCCGGGGTGCGGTCCGTGCGCCTGGTACCTGCTCGTCCCGGACGCCCCCGAGCTGCTGCGCCGCGACGCCTGCGCCGGGGCCTGGACGTCCGTGTGGCCGTCCCGGTGCGGCCCCGGCGAGCCGTACGAGCCCCTCTCCGTGGCCGCGCGGGGACACCGGCTGGCCGTGGTGGACCACGACCGGGTCCTGGTGTGGCGCCGCGAGGGCGCACAGCTCGCCGGGGTGATCAGGGCCGAGCGGCCCCGGTGGGCCGCGCTCGCACCCGGCGACGAGGTGCTCGTGGCCTGCCAGGGGACCACGGACCTGCGCCGGTTCGACTCCACGGGCGCCCCCCGCGGGGTGCTGCGCACCGGAGTGCGGGGCGAGATCGTCGGGCTGCGCACCGGCGGGGACCGGACGGTCTGGCTGCTCACCGACGACGACGGCCGGCTGAGCATCCACCGGGGCGCCGCCCGGAGCGGCAGGCCCGCCCGCTTCCACGAAGTCACCCCGGACGAACTCGCCGCGGCGCTGCCGCCGTCCGCGCTCGTCTCGGCCGACGAGGACGGGTTCTGCCTGCGCGAGGACGGCCCGGACGGCGCCGTGACCACCTGTCACACCTGGCGGGGCGAGCCGCGGCAGACCCCGCCCGCCGCGACCGCCCCGTACGTCACCGGCGGGACCCTGCTCACCGGGCTGATCGACAGCGGCATCTCCCGCTGCCGCTGGCACCGCGTACGCGTGGACGCCGACGTGCCCGCAGGCACGGCGGTCGCGGTGGACATCGTGGTGACCGAGGACGGCCGGTACGAAGAGAGCGACTGGCAGACGGCACCCCCCGGGGTCACGGACTTCCTCGTCGACCAGCCCCCCGGCCGCCGGCTGCGGCTGCGGCTGCGGCTCTCCGGCGACGGCGGCGCGACACCCGTCGTACGCCGGATCCGCCTCGACTTCCCCCGGGTCACCAGCGCCGAACTCCTGCCGCCCGCCTACCGCACGGACCCCGCGGCCGACGACTTCACCGAGCGCTTCCTGTCGCTGTTCGACGCCTCGCTCGACGACCTCGACCGGGTCATCGAGCGCTATCCGGCGCTGCTCGACCCGGCCGGTGTCCCGGACCGGGTGCTGCCGTGGCTGGCCGGACTGCTCGGCCTGTCCTTCGAGGCCGGCTGGGACGTCGCGACCCGGCGCGCGCTGCTGGCGGCCGCCCCGGCGCTGTACCGGCACAGGGGCACACCGTGGGCCCTGCGGGAGGCGGTACGCATCGTGTTCGGGGTGAGCCCGGTCATCGAGGAGTCGGCGTCGGACCGGCGCTGGGCGTGGCTGCGCGAGTCCGCCGGCCGCGGGAGCGGTCAGGGCCTGGGCGCGGTACGGCTGTTCAGCCGGTCGGCGAGCCGGTTCCGCCTCGGCGGCTCGGCGCTGGGCTCCGCCCCGCTGCGGGCGTTCGGGGCACCGGACGGTGACCCGCTCACCGCGCACGCGCACCGGTTCCGGGTGCTGCTGCCCGCGGGAGCCGCGGACGAGACGGCACTGCGACGGCTGGTGGAACGGCAGGCACCGGCCCACACGGTGGGGTCGGTGCGGACCGGGGGCGCGGGCTTCGTGGTCGGTACGCGGTCCACGGTCGGCGTGGACACCGCGTTCGTACCACTGCCGCCGCCCGTGCTGGGCGGCGAACGTCCCCTGCGGCTGGGCCGCGACGGGGTGCTCAGGGCAGGACCGAGAGGGTCGCGCCGAGGGGTGGGCGTGGGAGTCGTCTGCGCCGTCGGTGTGCATACGCGAGCTGTGTGAGAGGACAGGCGATGACGGAGACAGAGACGGAGAGGTGCGCGGAGTTCGACGCGCCGCCCCTGCGCAGGTTGCGGTACTTCCACGGCCAGATGCTGGGCGCCCGGGACTTCCAGCGCGAACAGGAGTACCACCGCGAGAAGCTGAGGCTGCGCATGCGCTGCCTGCTCGGCTACGGCGTGGTGTGCGGCCTGTTCGTGGAACCGGGGCCGCGAGAGGACGACGACTGCCCGCCGGCCGGAGAGGAGGCCACGGACGGGGAGACCGAGCGCGCCCGGCACCGGGCCAGGGTGCGGATCACGCCCGGGCTCGCGGTGGACGCCGACGGCAACGAGGTCGTGGTCCGCGGCGGCGGTGTCGTCGACCTGTGGAAGGCGCTTGCCCCGGACGAACGCGACACCGGCACGGTCTGGGTCGGCGTCCAGTACGCCGAGCGGGCCGTGGAGGCCACCCGCGCCGTGTACGACGACGCCTGCGCCGACACCTCCGACTGCGAGTACGGCTGGACGGAGGAGTGCTGGTCGGTCCGCGTCACCGGGTGCGAACCGCCGGCGGACGAGCGCTGCGACACCTGCTGCTCCCCGTGCGGGCACAAGGTGCTGTGGCTGGCCCGGATCGACTGCGTCGACTTCCGCGAACCGGTGCGTGAGGACCGGATCCACATGAACGTCCGCCGCCCGTTCGGCCGGCACCTGCCCACGGTCATCACCGGCGTCAACTGGATCCACGGCCACACCTACACCGTCGACGAGGCCAAGGCCCTGCTCGGCACCCAGCACGAGGACGGCGGGCTGGTGGTGCGGTTCTCCGCCGGTGTGCGGACCGACTCGCTCCAGCCCGGCGTGGTCGAGATCCAGGTGATCGAGGGAGGCAGCGGCCGCAACGCCTCCACCTGGTACATGGGCGGCGCCTTCGCCCGGCCCGACGACGACCCGTGCGAGTTCACCGAGGAGTTCCGCTACCGGCAGACGACCCGGGAGACGCTTCAGGACGGCGACCGGGTACTGATCACCGTCCGTACGGCGTTCGTCCTGGACCGCTGCTGCCGCCCGGTCGACGGTACCCACGTCGGCGGACGCGTACCGCTGATCCCCTCCCACACCGACGCGGCCGACACGGCCGAGACGGCCCCCACGCGTGGCGGCTGCGACCTCCCGCCGTCCGGCATCGGCCCGTGGACGTCCGGCAGCGGCGGGGGCGGGGACGTCTTCGAGAGCTGGTTCTTCGTGAAGGAGCGCTGATCATGCGAACAGACTGCGGATGCGGCTGCGGTGGCGACGCCACCCGCACCTCCGCCTTCGTGCGTCCTCGCTTCTTCGCAGGCCAACTGCTGACCGAGGACGACCTCAGCCTGCTGGTCGAATACCTGACGGCCAAGAACAGACTCCACAACCGTTCCCTGTCCGGGCCGGGAGTGGTCTGCGGACTCGGCGTCAGCTGCGACCCCTGCGGCGGCGGCACCGTGGTGGTGCACCCCGGGCACGCGTTCGACTGCGCGGGCAACGACATCGTGGTGTCCTGCACCGAACGGGTCGACGTACGGGCCCTGGTGCGGGAGCGACGCGTCGCCGCCCTCGGCGTCGACTGCCAGGAGCCCTGCGACGACGACGGCACACGCCGCTACGGCCTCTTCGTCAGCTACCGCGAACTCCCCGTCGAGCCGGTCGCGCCGTACGCCACGGAGGAACCCTGCCCCGCCACGGGCTGCGTCCCCTCCCGGGTGCAGGAGGGCTACCGGTTCCTCGTCAAGTGCGGCGACTTCGAGGACCACCGTCACAACCCCGGCACCCAACTGCTCGCCGTCCTGGGCGACCTGAGCCGGGCCGACCAGGCCCGCGGCCGCGACCAGCGGCTCGGCCACTACCGCGACGCCCTGTTCGCCGCGTCCCTCGGCACCGGCCGCACCTTCCGCTTCGACGCCGCCGACGCCGAGCGGTACGCGGGCCAACTCGCCTGGCTGGAACAGAACTCCGGCGGCGAAGGGCCGCCGCCCCCGCCCACGGCCCGCGAGATGACCGAGCAGGTCCGCGCGCTGGCGAGCGCCGTCGCCCGGTTCGACACCTACGACCCGGCCGGGCAGGAGCAGCTCGCGAGGGAGTACCCGGACCTCGCGTCCGTGCAGGTGGCCCGCCGCGTACTGGGCTCGGCCTGCGACCGGCTGAACGACACCGACATGGAAGCGGCCTGGCCGGACCCGCTGCACCGCACCATCGCCCGCGCGGTGGTCACCGAGACCGCGGCACGGGTCGTACCCGAAGGAGGCGACCCGGACGCGCCGCTGGAAGTACGCCTGATCGCCCAGGGCACACCGCTCAGCCACGCCCTTCAGGCCGAGTTCCGCGCGGACCTCACCCTGATCCGGGAGTGGCTCCTCGGCCGCCTGGAGCAGAGCACCGGCCTCGCCGACTGCGCGCTGCGCACGGAGGTCGCCGCCGTCGACGTACCGCCGCTGCTGCCGCCCCCGCCCGCCGAGAGCACGGACCGGACGACCATCGCCGAGCTCCAGCAGCTCGCGGAGGCGGCCGCGGCCCTGGCCACGGCGGTGCGCGGGTTCGTCACCGACGCGGCGTGCGCCACGCTGAACCCGCCGTGCGCGGACTGCGCCGACACCGACGTCCTGCTCGCGTACGTGGAGCTGGACGGCTGTGACGTCGTGCGCATCTGCTCCGCCACCAGGGAACAGGTGCTGCCGGGCGGATCGGCCTACGGCGAGTGGCTGCCCAAGCTCTACCGGCTGCGGGAACTGGCCGAGCGGATCTGCTGCCGGCCCCTGCCGCGGTACCGGAGGCCGGAGATTCCGTCCGAGGGACCCGTCGCGCGCCCGTACGCCGACGGGCTGCTCGACGACTGGCCGCGCACCGGCGACCTGGAGGAGATGCTGTCCCTGCTGCTCACCCCGGCACCGGGGGAGACACCGCCCAAGGCCCTGCACGAGCAGGTCTACACGACCCCCAGCGAAGTGACCGACAGCATGCAGGAGCTGGCCATGCTCAGGAACCGGGTGGCGGACCTGACGGCCGCGTTGGAGGGGCTGCGCGCACAACTGGGCGGTGCGCAGGAACAGGTGAGCCGGATGGCCGACCAGCTGCCGGAGCGGCTCGGACCGCGCCTCGAACAGCTGGAGGGGGGACCGCGGGCCGAAGGCCCCGAGCCCACCGAGCCCGCTGACCCGGCCGCCCCCGCGAAGCCCCCGGCGAAGCGGACCCGCCCCTCCCGTTCCCGGAAGCCCGGTGAGACGCCATGACGGGCCCGATGCGTCCCGCCTTCCACGAGGGCCAGGTACTGGCCGCCGCGGACCTGTCGGCCACGGTGGAGTACGCGCGCGGTGTCTCCGCGCGGCACGCGCGGCACCTGCACGACTGGGGCGTCGCCGAAGGGCTCGGCCTCGTCACCGAGGCCCGTACCGACCCGCTGACCAACGCCCGTTACGTCGAGGTGAGCGTGTCGGCGGGGTACGCCGTCGACGGGACCGGCCGCGAGGTGGTCCTCACCGAACCCGTCGTGCTGCGCGAGAGCGACTTCGAGGAGGTCAACGGCGCGGACCAGGCGACGCCCGAGCCCTATCCGGTGTTCCTCGCCGCGGCCGACCGCGAACCGGCCGCCTCCCCGCGGCCGGACTCCTGCGCGGGCAGCGCCGCCAGGACCCGGGTGGAGGAGTCGTACCAGATCGTCTTCGGGCGGCTCGGCGACGAACGCGTGTACGCGGACCTCCGACCGCCCGCGATCGGCGCGGCACCGGCCGACCCGCCCGTCCTCCGGCCCGTCCTGCTGGGATACGTCCGATGGACCGACGGGCACTTCACCGGTGTCGAGACCACGGCACGCGGGGTCCCGGTACGGTTCTCCGGAGTGCGCGCGGACACCGTGTCCGCCCAGTCCGGCTCGCTGACCCTGCGCACGGCCCCGGCGACCCAGGAGGGCAAGCCGGCGATCGTGCTGTCCGGCGGCGACAAGCCCAGCCTGGTCTTCGGCCTCTACCGGGTCGGCGGTGCCATCGACCCGCTGATGACCGTGGAAGCCAACGGAAACCTGCGGATCACGGGCAGCTTCAACGGCCTCCTGCCCGTCGGCAGCACCCTCGTGACCTCCGGGACGGCCACCGACGGCATGCTGCTGCCGCTGCCGTCCGGCATCACCGCGGAACAGGTCGCGGACGGCCGGGTGGTGGCACACGTCCACCTGACCCCGCGCACACCACCCGTGGTGGGGGAGACGGCCCTGTACAGCCCGGTGGAGGCGACGGTGGACGAGGACCTGCGGGTGAGGTGCCGGGCCCGGCTGTACGACCCCGTGGCGGCACCGGGCGAGGTCGTCGAACGGCCCGGAGCGGTGGACTTCCTCGTCGTGGCGACGGTCGCGGCAACGAACGGCGGTGGCTGACCATGGCTCTTTCCGTGGTGTACGCGCCGGCCACCGGCCATGTCCTGGGCGCGCTGGCCCTGACCGGCGGGACCGCACCGGCCGATCCGGCGGCGCTCGTCGGACGCGCCCTGCCGTTCCGGGTCTCCCTCGGCGCGCACGGCACGGCGACCCTTCCGTTCGACGCCCGGAACCTCGCCGTGGCCGCCGTGGACGACGAACCCGGCGTGCTGGCCGAGCCGTTGGCCTACGGCGTCGACCGCGGATCCGACGGCAAACCCAAGCCGACGCTGCTGCGCCTGCCGCCGTTGGCCGACACCTGCCTGGTCCTGGCGAAGGACGGCCTCACGGTCACCGTCCGCCACGCCCCCACCGCCACGGTCACAGTGGTCGCGCTGGTCGCCGACGACCAGGACACCCATGTGCTCGCCGGTGAGATCCCCGCCCAGCAGATCCAGGCGACGCTGCCGGTCACCCTCGCCGCGACGGCCTCTTACGGCGTGCTGGTGCTGGTGGCCGGCTGGGCGGGCCGCCTGGAGAGGAAGGACCTGCCGTGACCGCGCCCGCCGCCGGATCCACCGGGGAGATCACGGTGCACCGGTGCACCGTGACGGTGGTCCGGCGCGGCGGCTGGAGCTGGGGGCCCGATCCCCGCGGCCTGGTCCGCCGGGCCGTCGACGCCGTCCCGCGGGCACTGGAGGACCACTTCGCCGAGCAACTGGCGGGCGAGGGCCCGGACATGGAGATCACCGAGCCGGTGATCGTCGTCGTCCGGCCGGGCGGTCCCGGCCGGACCGGCGGGTCCGCGCCCGACCCGGTGTCCTTCGACGTCCATGTCGTACCGGCGTCCGTGGTGGAGGTCCCGGCCGACGCGCCGGACGCCGGGTCCGCGTCGTTCGAGGAGTCCTTCGCGACGGCACCGACGCCGTGGTCCGCGCCCGGCACCGGCGCGCTCTTGCGCGAACTGGCCGAGCGGGGCGAACTGGACGCCCTCCTCGGACTGCTCCCGGACGACTCGCTCCGCGTCTTCCTGCGCGCGCTGCTCGACACCGACGACCCGTCGGCAGGGCAGCTGCTCGCCGAACTCACCCGGCGCACGGCCCTGGAGGCCGGACCGGACGAAGCGCCGCCCGGGCCGCCGCGCGGTGACCCGCCGCACGGGGACCCGCCCCGGCTCCTGCCGGAGTACGCCGCGCCCGCGGCCCGCGAGGACGCCGTACCGCCTCCGGCGACGGACGGCTCAGCGGAACCCCGTACGAACAGGCGCGAGGCACAGGTGTGCTCGGCGCTGCCCTTCCTGCTCGCCGGGCCGCTGGCCCGGATCGGCTACCTGGACGCGATCGGGCCCGCCCTGGCAGGCGTCGAACTCGCCGACGAAGCACCGCTGTTCGCGGCGGCGCTGGCGTACAAGGTGCTGGGCCCGACCGTACGCGGCTGGCGTCGCGGCAGACAGGACGGCGAGGCCGCGGCGGCCTTCGCCGGTCTCGAACCGCCCTTTCCCGAGGACCGGCTCACCGCCTTCGCCGACCGCGTGCGCCCCGCGCTCCCGCTCCTCGACGGCGTCCTGGCGCTCGCGGTGTGCCGGGGCCACGACCCCGCCGAACCGCTTCTGCTCACCGGTGCGGACGACGGGCTGCTCCTCGTCGACGCCCAGGGCATGTTTCCCGTCGCCTGGGCCGGGGACACCGCCCGGCTGCTGCCGCACTGGCGGGCCTGCGGAAGACCGCCCGTACTGATCTGCGACGGGCCGCTCCCACCCGGCACCCTGGGCGAACTCACCGCCGCGGACGTTCCGTTCATGACCGCCGTACGACCCCTGCGCGACGACCCCGTGACCCGGCTGCCCTGGCGCACCCCGCTGTGGACGGCGGGGGAGGGCTGCCCCGGCCCACGGCTCGCCGCCGCCCTGCCCGGCCACGCGGCACGCCTCGCGGACCTGGTCACCGCCCTGGCCGAAGAACGCCGGGCGGTGCCGCTCGCCTCCCACGGCGACCTGGAGCGCACCGTGACCCTCGCCGCGACCCTGGGCCTGTCCACGATCGCCTGGACGCTCTGGCGCGAGCGCGAGACACCGGACCCGCTGCTCGCCCTGAGCCGGTTCGCCGACCTGGAGGCCACGGTCCGCTTCGAGCCCGACGCCGTACGGGTGCGCGTCCCGCTGGGGCGCCGCCACAGCGACCTGCTGCGCGGCGGACTGCTCACCGACGTCCACGACGTGGTCTGGCTGCGGGGCCGGACCCTGACCTTCTCCGGCGGGTGAGTGGCATGGGCGAACCTGCCCTGGAGCACCTGCGGTTGCGGCTGGCCGGCCTGCACGCCGCGCTGCGCGCCGCCGTCGAACGGCAGGCGCGGATCGCCGCCCGGCTGACCCGGCCGGACCTCACACCGTACTGCGTGACCGACGAACAGGTCGGCGTCCTCCTCGACGAGGTGCACGGCTTCACCGAGGCCATGACACAGCCGTGCGCCCCCGCATGCCCCGAGCCCGAAGCCGAACGGCTCCTCCGGCGCCGTGCCTACGCCGACGGGGGCACCCTGCCGCTGGACGCGCTCGCCGCCCGGTTCACCCTGACCCGCGCCGAACAGGACGCCCTGCTCCTCGTCGCCGCGCCCGAACTGGACCGCGGATACGAGCGGATCTACGCCTACATCGTCGACAACCTGAACCGACGGCTGCCGAGCGTGGAACTACTGGTCACGGTATGCGCGGGCACGGAAGAAGCCGCGCCGGCCGCCGCGAGCCGGCTCGCCCTGCGCCGCGCCCTCGCACCGGCCGGCCCGCTGCGCCGGTACGGTCTGCTGCGCCCGCACGGCGAGGCCCCGGTCGACCTCGCCCAGGAACTCGTCCTGGGCCCGGGCGTCCTGGAGTTCCTGCTCGGCTGGGGCCAAGACGTCGGCCTGCTCGGCCATGACCCCGGCGAGGTCGCCGACCCGGAACCACGAGTGCCCGCCCCGCACCTGTCCTCCGACCGCCTCACCCGGCTCGGCGGCGCACTGGGCACCGGCGACATCGACCTCGCCGGACTGTGGGGCTGCCCGCCGGACGCCCAGCTCGACGCCGTACAGGCCCTGGCCCGCGCCGCCGGGGCACCGCTACGGCGGCTGACCACCGACCCCGCCGCCGACCTGCGGACGGCCGCCGCACTGGGCGCGGTGCTGTGGATCCCCACCGACGACCTGCGCGGCCAGCCGCACGGCCGGCAAGCCGAGGCGGTGTCCGCGGCCCTGCTGCGCTCCCGTGCACCGGTGTGCCTGACCGGCCTCAAGCCCTGGCGCCCGGCGGGCCTGCTTGCCGCCCGCGTGTACGCCGAACTCACCGTCCCTGTACCGGGGTTGGGGGATCGCCGGGCGATGTGGTCCGCCGCGCTCCCCGGTCTCGACGGCCCCCTGCTGGAGGACCTGGCCGTCCGGTACCGGATGAGCGGCGGCGAACTGCGCGCCGTGGCGTCCGTCGCCGGCGCCGGGGCCCGCCTGGCCGGCAACGGCCGCCCGGAACCGGTCTCCGACCACATCGAACCCGCCATCGCCACGGTCACCAGAGGCCGCAGCGGCAGCTCCGTCAGCTCCATCCTGCCCCGGCGCACCGTCGAGGACCTGGTCCTGCCCGAGGTGCAGCTGGGCCAGATCCTGGAGATCGCCTCCGCCTTCCGCGCGTGGCCGCGGATCGCCGAGACCTGGGGCTTCACCAGGCGCTCCGCACACGGCGGCGTCAAGGCCCTCTTCACCGGCGAGCCCGGCACCGGCAAGACGCTGTCCGCGGAGATCGTCACCGGCATGCTGGGCCTGGAACTGTTGAGGGTGGACCTCGCCCAGGTCGTCTCCAAGTGGGTCGGGGAAACCGAGAAGAACATGGAGGCGGTGTTCCGGCAGGCGGAGGAGAGCCACGCGGTACTCCTCTTCGACGAGGCCGACTCCCTCTTCGGCAAGCGCGGCGAGGTCAAACACGGCACCGACCGCTACGCCAACCTGGAGGTCGGCTACCTCCTGCAGCGCCTGGAGGCCAGCGACGGCCTGGTGATCCTGACGAGCAACCTGAAGGACAACATCGACCCGGCCTTCACCCGCCGCTTCCACTTCGTCGTCCACTTCCCCCGCCCGGCTGCCCCGGAGCGCCGCCGCCTGTGGCGCCTCGCCTTCCCCCCGGAAGCCCCGCTCGCCCCCGACGTCGACCTGGACGTCCTGGCCCGCCTGGACATGACGGGCGCGGGCATCGCCGCCGCGGCCCGCACGGCCGCCCTGGCGGCGGCGGACGCCGACAGCGCCACGATCGGCATGCGCCATGTCGTCCGTGGTGTAGCGCGCCAGTATCAACGCGAGGCACGCTTGCTCCGTCCGGCCGAACTCGGCCCCCACGCCCATCTGCTCGACGACGGATCCCCGGGGTGACACGATGCTGCCTGCTGAACCGGCGCTTTCACCGCACCGACTGATGGCGCCCGAACCACCGGCAACCGCTCGCGCGAACCAGACCGTCGGGACTGCCCCGCACCCCCGGACAACCGTGGTCGTGGTCCCGACGGCGACGAGCAACGCGGTGGTGGCCCACCGCGCCCAGGCAGAGCAACTGGCCTACGGGACACCGATGACCGGGGCCGCCCAGGACCAGACAGGCAATGCAGCGGTAGCCAAAGCGGTCATGCACACGCCCCTGGCCGCACTGCCGCCGGCCGGGATGACCCACGGATCATGTTCGTGTCACGGAGGCCGGAGAGTCGCACCGGTGGGGGAGACCTGAGGTCATTGAAGACGGAACCGTCCTCCGGGGACGCGCCTAACCGGTGGGCATCCAATCCGCGGGCCTCTGCCAGGCTGAGCGCTGGAACGCGTCGAACCAATGGGTGGTCATGAAGCGCACCTTCGCCTGGTGCAGGAGCCCGTGAACCACTTCCACCGACTCCGAGAGGTTCACGACTCCAAGACTGAGTCTGCCCTGGAGCACGGTGGCGTGGGGGAATCGCATCTCGATGACCTCCAGATCTCCGCCCATCGGAGACTCCGTGAGGAAGGCGAACTCGCGCGTGGGACCTTCCGAGGCGATGACCAGACAGTCCTCCTCCTCTGCCACGTCGAAACCCTGCCCGTCGATCCAGGTCGGGTCCAGTCCATGTCCCGGGTAAGGGCCGACCCTTCCACACGCGCGATAACGAGTGGCATCGGCGATCGAGAGATCAACTCGCCATGCCACATCGAACATGAGTTGCCAATTCTCCTCCGTCGGGTCGTGTGCGTAGAACGGAGTGGCGAACCGGCGGACCGACCAGCTCTTGATATTTCCGGAACACACGCCCAGATCCTCCAGGAAACCCGAAAACAACTCGACGCTGCCTTCGTTGATTCCGCGACCTTCCGGTGACGTCACATCGAAACTGCAGTGCACCAGGGAGCCCGACTGCCGGCATACGGGTTGCCAGAGCTCGTAGTTCGGGCTGCCGATGTCTTGCTGTGTCACGTTCCTCCGCTCCATCTTGCCGTCACTCCCCCCTTCCGCGGAATCGAGGAGTCACTGAGTAGTCGGTGATCTTGTCGCCGCCCTTGCTGGAATTGCAGCTCTTGCACATCGGTTCGAGGTTGGAGATGTCATTGTAGAACTGGGTGCGTTCCGGATGCTTGCAGTCCCTGCCCTTCGTCATCCAGTGAACCGACACGGAGGGAGATACGTGGTCCAGGCTGAGCAGCCCTTTGTCTTCACGGGGGTCCGCCAGGTGTGCGGGCTTCCCTCCGTAGGAGGGGCACACGTAGGTGTCGGGTACCGCAGACAGTGGTGAATTTCTCCACCGGGGGTTGCTGGTCTTTTCCGCCTTCATACGCGCGCGTTGCGCTTCGCGCCAGGTCAGGGTGGGCTTTTCCCATCCGCCGTACACAAGGCGCCGGAAAGCCTCGCCCCTGTATTCGCTCTTCAGTTCGCCGTCCACCACCCAGGTCGATGCGTGCCCGAGTGACTTGAGACTGGTGAAGCCGTATTCCCTTCCCACCCTTTCCAGCAATTCCGCCAAGTCGTTCACCCTGGCGTTCAGGGCGTCCTCCGTCGCCTTCCGCTCCTTCGCGTACACGCTTTCCCGGTCCAGTTCGGCGAGCTCGGAGAGGATGACGTTGAATTGCCGGACAATAGCAGGCTTGTCCGGCGAGTTGGGAACCTCGTTGATCGCCAGGACGGTGAGTTTCTGGAGTCGCTCGATCTTGCCCGAGGCCATGCTGACAGAGACTTTGCCCCGCTTCGTCTCGGCGTAGAGAGTGTGCGGATGCCCGTGCATCGTCAATCTCTTCGTGATGGAGATGTTCGGGCCCTGTGTCTCTCCCTTGTCCTCCCCTCCGGGCTTCTGAGGCCGTTTCCCGGGCTTGCGCGGGGCATCCGTACGCTTGCTGGAACGCGAGGGCCTGCGAGGCCTGCGCGGGGTGTCGCGGTCCGCCGGACGCTTGGGCTTCGGCTTCTTCTTGCCGAACCCCGCCTTGAGCCTGGCCCACAGCTTCTTCACCAGCCCCACGATCTTGTCGATCACCCAGTCCACCGCCCGGTTCACCGGCTTGGTCAGGGCCTGGACGATCTGTTTGACCTTGGAGGCGATGCCGCCGAGGCCCAGCAGTGAGGCGAGGAAGCCGAGGAGGACCGGGATGGAGCGGGCCAGGGCGCGTTCGATGAGGGACGGGACCCCTCCGCTGCCGCCGCGGGCGATGGCGATGACCGCGTCGAGGACGGCGTTGACGAAGTCGATGATCTGGCGGGCCTGGGTGACGACGAAGCGGACGATGTCGATGATCAGCTTTACCGCGCGTACGAACGCGGACGCCGGGTTGAGCAGCGAGAGCACCCACATGATCCCGGCCTCGACGACCGCGGGCGTCACATAGGCGATGACCTTGTCCAGCAGGTCCTTCTTCAGGTCCCCGACACGCGCCTTGAGGTCCTCCCACATCCCGGCGACGCCTCGCTTGCGCACCTCCGCGACCAGCGGCACCGCGGTCTCCGCCGCAGCGATCGCCGGTTCCATCTTCGGGACCTTGCGGACGATCCGGGAGCGGATGTTCTGCCAGGTCAGCCCGAGCAGAGAGGCGAGCATCTGCACGATTCCCTGGGTGTCGAACTTCGCCGGCAGTGCGATTCCCGCCTCGGCGGTCTTGCCCAACAGCCAGGACATGATGCCCTGTTGCAGATGCCTGCCGATGTTCCGCAGGAACTGCCTGAGCCCCGCGCCGACGGCCGTCACCAGGTTCTTCAGGAAGCCGATCGGGTCCTTGAGAATCAGCATCACCGCCTGCGCTGCCTTGGCCAGCACCGACAGCAGCAGGTTCTTGAGCTCCATGATCGTGTCGATCACGCCCTTGACCGCGTCCACGGCCTTGGCCACGAGCCCCTTGTTCTTCTCCTTCTCCGCGGCGATCTCGTCGTCGACCGACTTCAGCGCGTCGGTGTACTTCGTGGCCAGCGTGTCGACGAGCTGGGTGCCCTTGTCGTCCACGGACTGGGTGAGTTCGTCGAACTTGTCGTTGAACTCGGCCGCGGCCTGCTGCCCGATGGACCGCAGGTCGGCCGGGAGTCTGCGCACCGCGGTCTGCATCTCGGTCCGGCCCTGGGCGATGCGCCGCTTCGCCCGGTTCAGCTCGTTGCCGATGGTGTCGGCGACATCGGAGATGACCTGCCGCATCCGGCGGACGTAGTTGTCGCGGGCCTCTTCGAAGATCTTGTCGGCTTCGGCGGGCAGCCCGGCGAACAGGTCCCGGAGCCAGCGTGCCTTGCCGGACCAGCCCGAGTACCGCCGGTCCTTGTACTCCTCCATCTTCCGCTTGTGTTCGGCGGTGAACGCGTCCCGCGCCGCCTTCTCTTCTCTGCCGAACTGGTCGTCGACGAGTTTGTCGAGTCCGTTGAGGATCGCCTCGACGTCCTTCTTCATGGTGTCGAAGACACCCTGAAGGAGCGCCGTGACCTGGGCCCGCTTCTCCTCGTCGCGGCCCTTGGCGCCCGCCTTGCCCGCGCCGACCTGCTGCCCGGTCCGCAACCGCTGGGCGCCCATCGCGCCCATGGCTGCGGCGCCGAGCCGCTGGGCCTGTGCGGTGGCGGCGCGCAGTTCCCTCTTCTCGTGCCCGCGCATCCGGTCGGGGGCCACCTCGGAGTGCCGCTCGGCGGCCTTCTTCTCGCCCAGGGCGTTCTTGAACGTCGGCTCGTTGGACTTCTGCAACTGCGTCTCGGTGACCTGCGCGTCCGCCATCTGGCGGTTGACCTGGGCGGGGCCGGCGGACAAGTCGGTGGTCGACGGCGGCAGTTTGTCCGGTACGGCGTTCGTCGGATTCGGGGTGCCCGGGGTGCCGGGCGGCCGGTCCGGGGTCATGGGGACGACCTTCTTGGGCACGGCCGCCGAGGTGTCCGGCGGCGCCGCGGTCGTCGTGGCGATCTGCTCGGCCGAAGCGGCCTTGCCCTCGCCGACCTTGCCGTGCACCTCCGCCCGCACCTCGTCGGCCTTGCCGGAGTCGGCGAACTTGTCCGCCTCGTCGAGGTTCTTGGGCGCCTTCTCGGCGATCGCCTTCTCGACCGCCCTGATGAACGCGTCCTTGTCGAAGTCCTTCGGCTTGGCCTCGTTCATCTTCTCGGCGTTGGCCGTCTTGCCCTGCGCCTCCGTGTCGTCCTTGGGGGGAAGCGCCGCGTCCTGCGCGGCGGCCGCCTCGGTCCGCGGCGGCGGGTGCGAGGCGGCCAGCGTCCGCTTCTTGTGCCCCACGTCCTTTTTCAGCTGCGCGAACTTCGGGTCCGAGTGCGGTCCGGTCCGGGTCGGCGCGCCCCCGGCGGCGGGGCCCGGTTCCGTGGTCGCCGTCGCGGCCGGTGGGGCTGCCGCCGTCGTCGGTGCTGCGGCCATCGGCCCCGCGGGGCCGCCCTGACCCTGGCCGGCCGCCGCCACGGCGCCGTTGCCGAACATGTCCTGTGCGGCGGCCGGACGCCCCGGAACGGGCGGGCTCGCCGCGGGTACGCGTCCGTCGGCCAGGAGGGCCGTCACCGCCGCGTTGGACGACTGCGGCTGGGCGCCCGTACGGCCGGGTGCCTCCTCCCGGTGCGTCGCCGCCGTGCCGGCCGCAGCTGTCGACACCGTCGGCCGCGGTGCGAGCGCCTTCGGTGCTGGCATCGGACGCGATCCCTCCCACGGCACGCCGGTGACGACGGGACCCCGGTGCCCGGGAACACCCGGACGCAGGGTGCCAGCACCGCCGTGACGAGACCGTCACCCCCGTGTCACTGTTCCCTCTCCCTCTCATACGCGGAGCGACAGACCACGGACTTCACCGTCGAGATCGCCACCGCCACCGCCGCGGTCGCCGAGAGCTTCCGGGGAACCGAGGACCCGCGGCTACGGGCGGTACTGGAGAGCCTGACCCGTCATCTGCACGCCTTCGTCCGCGAGATCGAGCCCACCACCCGGGAGTGGGAGGCCGCGATCGGCTTCCACACCACGGTGGGCCACACACCGTGACTCCCGCGCGGCGGCGGTGGACCGGTCAGTGGAACGGTCAGGAGTAGGGCAGGGCGCCGTTGATGACGCCGGTGTCGTAGCCGAAGAGGAGTCCGCCGAAGGTGGCGATGACGGTGTCCAAATGTCATGTCAATAGATGGTTGCCGGGAGACTTCGTGACCGTCCGCCACGGCGGGCGCCCCGGATCAGTCGACCGGCCAGGTGTGTGCCGGGGCGTTGAGGTGCATGAAGTCGATGTACTGCTGCGTCATCCGCCGCAGGGCCTCGTGGCGGCCGGTACGGGCGGCGTCGTCGATCCGGTGGAACATCTCCTTCTGCCAGACCGCTCCGTTGCGGCCGGTGACGCAGCGCTGCTCGATGACGCCCAGCAGCGGCTCCCGCCAGGCCTCGTCCATGCCGGAGTGCATCAGTCCACGGTGCGCCAGCGGCAGCAGACGCCGCAGGACGAGTTCGGACGCCGGCACCTCGCCCATGCCGGGCCAGTACAGGCGCGCCTCGATGCCGTGCCGGGCCGCCGCGTGCAGGTTGTCCTCGGCGGCCGAGAAGGACATCCGCGACCACACCGGCCGCTCCTCCTCCACCAGGGCGCGGGTGAGCCCGTAGTAGAAGGCGCCGTTGGCGAGGGTGTCGGCGACGGTCGGGCCGGCCGGCAGTACCCGGTTCTCCACCCTCAGGTGCGGCTTGTCGTGCGCGACGGCGTAGACCGGGCGGTTCCAGCGGTAGATGGTGCCGTTGTGCAGGGTGAGCTCCGCCAGTTGGGGGATGTCGCCGCGATCCAGTGTCTCGGCGGGGTCCTGCTCGTCGCACAGGGGCAGCAGCGCCGGGAAGTAGCGGAGATTCTCCTCGAAGAGGTCGAAGACGCTGTTGATCCACCCTTCGCCGAACCACACCCGGGGCCGTACTCCCTGCACCTTGATCTCCTGCGGGCGCGTGTCGGTGGCCTGCTCGAACAGCGGGATACGGGTTTCGTGCCACAGCTCCTTGCCGAACAGGAACGGCGCGTTGGCCGCCAGCGCGACCTGGACGCCGGCGATCGCCTGTGCCGCGTTCCAGTAGCCGGCGAACTCCTCCGGGGAGACCTGGAGGTGGAACTGGGTGCTGGTGCACGCGGCCTCGGGGGTGATCGTGTCCGCGTAGGTCCGCAGCCGGTCGGCGCCGTCCACCTCGATCAGCAGGTCCTCGCCCCGGGCCGCGAAGATCTGGTCGTTGAGGAGCCGGTAGCGCGGGTTCTCCGAGAGGGCTCCCTCGCCCACGTCCGCGTGCCTGAGGGTGGGCAGGATGCCGATCATGATCAGATGGGCGCCGACCGACCTGGCGCGTTCCTCCGCGTGGTTCAGCGCGGCGCGGATCTCGGACTCCCAGGAGTCGGGGCCGCCCGCCGTCAGCCGGCGGGGCGGAACGTTGATCTCGAGGTTGAACCGGCCCAGCTCGGTGGACCAGGCGGGATCCGCGATCGCCTCGAGGACGTCGATGTTCCGCATCGCCGGTTCCGCCCGGTCGTCGACCAGGTTCAACTCGATCTCCAGCCCCACCTGGGGCCGCTCGGACTCGAACCGTGACTCCCGCAGCATCTGCGCGAACGCGTCGAGGCACTCCTGCATCTTGCCCCGGTACCGGCGGCGGTCCTCACGCGTGAAGACCAGCGCCGGGACGTCCCGTCCCATCGGTCCTCCTCGAACACCTCTCCCCCCAGCGTCGCACCACCTGGCGCCCCCTACCAGGCGGGATTCGCCAGCGGGAGGTTCGCTCACCGCCTCTGGGGGCTGCCGCCCCCAGACCCCCGCGTCGGCCCTGAAGGGGCCTCGTCCTCAAACGCCGGACGGGCTGGGTGATGCGAACCGGGGCTGGAGAGGCCCACGGGGTGGAGGGTGTCCCTTCCTGGGGTGGAGGGTGAGTCCCCTCCCGGGATGGAGGGCGAGTCCCCTCAGGGGTGGAGGGGCGAACCCCCCTCTGAGGGTGCAGGGGCGGGCTCCACCTCCAGGGTGCAGGGGGCGGAGCCCCGCGAGGGGTGCAGGGGACGCAGTCCCCGCCGGGGTCTGGGGCGGAGCCCCAGGGGTGGGGCACCCTCCCAGTTGGGCGTCATGGGTGGGTGAGTGGGATACCCCTGGGGTCTGGGGCGGAGCCCCAGGGTGGGGCAACCTCCCAGCCAGCCGTCACGGGCGGGCGGGTGGGAAACACCCCCCGATCAAGCACCCCGCAGGCTACGGCGTCACCGGAGCCCCGCCGAAGGTCACGACGAGCCGGCCGTCACTGCCGTAGGACCAGCCCAGCGCGCCGCTGTAGGACGAGCACCGGGAGCCGTTCGAGCCGTTCCAGAACTGGTTCGAGCTGTCCACGTCGCCGACGGTCCTGTCGTTCGAGCCGCTCACCGCGAACCGGCACGAGGTGTCGTTCCGGAACACCGAAGTACCTTTGTCGAACGAGAAGTTGCGCTCGGCGTTGTCGATGCCGACGTTGTTCGAGACGGTCATCGTGCCGGGGTTGCTGTTGTAGGTGAACCCGTGATGGCCGTTGTGGTAGGCGATGTTGTGCTGGACGACGTGGTTGACCGCGATGTCGTCGCCGCCGAGCTTGTAACCGTTGCGGTCGCCGTTGGCGTTCACGGTGCCGTCGGAGAGGGTGCCGTTGTTGTAGGAGAGGGAGTACTCGATGGTCACCGGGCCGATGGCGCCGGTGTCGGTCTTGGTGTAGAGGTCCCAGCCGTCGTCGATGTTGTTGTGGGAGACGTCGTAACGGAAGACGTTGCCGGTGCCGGTGGTGAGCTTCGCCGCGAAGCCGTCGGCGTCCTCGCCGTCGGAGTCGGCGTTGTCGTGCGACTCGGCGCTCGCGATCAGGTTGTTGGACGGCCACTGGCTGCTGGGGGTGCTGGAGGAGATCCGGCCGAGTTGCAGCCCGGTGTCGCGGTTGTACGCCGTCACCGTGCGCTCGATGACGTTGTTGCTGCCGCCGACGTAGATCCCGTTGTCACCGGCGTGCTCGACGGTGAGGCCTTGGAGGTGCCAGTAGTTGGCGTTCAGCTGGATGCCCCGGTTGGACGAACTCTCGCTCTGCGCTGAGAAGTCGAGCACCGGCGTCTCACCCGGGTAGGCGGACAGGGTGGTGCGGGCGCCGGCGGTGCCGTCGCTGCCGGCCGGGATGGTGACCGTCGAGGAGTAGTTGTACGTACCGCCCCGCATGTAGATCGTGCCGCCGGCGGCGATGCGGCCGATCGCCGAGGTGAGCGTGGTGGGCGCGGACTGGGTGCCGGCCGCGCCGTCGGTGCCGTTCGGTGCCACGTACAGCGCGCCGCTGGTCGGCGGGGTCGTGCTGCCGCTGGTCTCGACGTCGAGGTAGTCGATGTTGGGCAGGCCGCCCGAGGCCGTGGGGTTCAGGCGGACGGTGTTGCTGCCCGCGTTCAGCGGGACGGTCAGGGTCTTGGTGGCCCAGGTCGACCAGGCGCCCGTGGCCTCGAAGGACGGGCTCTGCACGGTGGAGCCGTTGACGACGAGGGAGGTCGGGCGGGCGGTGGTGGTCCCGTTGGCGAAGCGGATGTTCAGTGTCGCCGTGCCGGCGCTCGCGGCGTTCACGGTGAACTGCGCGTAGGCGCCGCTCGCGTTGGTGCCGTTGCAGAATCCGCTGCCGGAGTAGCCGGTCCAGTCGGAGTCGATGGTGCCGGTGCAGACCGCCGGGGAGCTCTCGGCCTCGTATCGTGTGGTCGCGGCCTGCGCGGTGGTGTCGGACAGCGCGACGAGTGTGCCGGCCAGCAGGCCGACGGACGCGATGACTGGTCTGAGGTGCATCGTTCGTCTCCAGGTTGTGTGCGGCAACATGGGTCTGTTCGAGTGCGTGAACGCGCGCTGTGCCGGGGTTTCCGGTCACTGGCACAGAAAGCGCTTTCCCCAGAAGCTATGCTTGCGCCATGTATGCGTCAATAGACCTGCACATGATCAGAGTTCATCACCATGAACTCACTGGAGTCCGCCCGGACTTCACCGCCTTCCCCACGCCGGCGCGGCCAACTCCTGCTCCGGCAGGCTGAACCGACGTCATGCGATCGCCACGACCGGCTCGGCGACCGCGCCCGCGGCCGCCGTCGGCGACGTGTGCACCCTCACCGCCGAGGTCACCGAGGGCCGTACGCGCTCGAGGGCGCGCTGATCCGTGAGGACCTCACCGAGGGCAAGACGGGCGTCCCGATTCAGTGCACGTCTCCCGCGCCGTCCGCTCCACCGGCGCGTGCACACCGACGTGACGCTCACCGACGACTCGTACGCCCGCGGCACGCTGACCCTCACGGCGCTCGGCCCCAGCGTGTGGGACGGCTACGCGGCAACCCTCACGATCGGTGTCAGCAACAGCTGACCCGCCCTCCCGCCGGCCGGCTCACCCGGATTCCCGGGCACCCGGGTGAGCCCGCCCGCGTCCTCCTCCGCCGTCGGCCGGCCGCCGGTTAGGCTCGCGCCGTGCTCCGTCGCGAACGCGTGATCAGAACCCTGACGTTCTGGCTGCGCCCCGCGTTCGCGCTGCGGGTGGTCTACCGGTTCCAGCGGATCGTGGGGTTCGACCGTTCGATGGCCCTGGCCTCCAGTGCCCTGACCGCCCTGATCCCGCTCGGAATACTGGCCGGCGCCGTCTTCGGCAACGTCCTGGGCCATGACATCGCCGGCGGGATCATCAGCCGGTTCGACCTCACGGGCGCGGGCGCCGAAGCGGTCAAGGACCTCTTCTCCGCCCCGAGCGGCGAGACCGAGAGCATCGGTGCCGTCGGGGGAGTGTTCCTGGTGATCTCCGCCCTCAGTTTCGCGCGCGCGGCACAGCGGCTGTTCGAGCAGACCTGGGAGCTCAAGCCGCTCAGCGTGCGCAACACCCGCAACGGCCTCGAGTGGCTGCTGTCCGTCATCGGCTACACGACGGTCCTCGGATGGGTCTACGCGGTCCTGCCCCCAGGACGGCTGGGCCTGCCGGCCGCGACGTGCGAGGCGCCGGTGACCGTCCTCTTCCTCGTCTGGAGCGGCTGGATCCTCTCGGCGAAGCGGATCGGCCGGCGGGACCTGCTGCCCTTCGCCGTCGTGGCGGCGGTGCTGATCGCCGTCTATTCGGTGGGGGCGACCGTCTACCTGCCGCGGCTCTTCAACACCTACGCCGCACGCTACGGAACCGTCGGCGCCGTCTTCGCGATGATCTCGGCGCTCTTCGCCGTCATGCTCGTCGTCGTGGCGTCCGCCGCGGTGGGACGGGAGGTACGCGACGAACTCGTGCGCATCCAGCGGGGACTCAGGCCGTCGGAGCACGAGGTCCGCCGCGAGTGGGACAACGTGGTCGAACAGGCGAGGTCGAGCTGGCGCAGCGCGCGCGCGCAACTCCCGCACCCCCGCGCCAAGCACCAGTGAGCCGGCGTCCGCGCACGAAACAGCAGTGAGCTGGCGTCCCTGGACGAAGCGCGAGTGATGCGGCGTCCCCGGGCCGAAGCGCCAGTGATCCGGCGCCCTCGCGCCATAGCGCCAGTGACCCGGCGTCCCCGCGCCTATCGCAGTGTCTTGCGCAGCCGCGGGTCCGAGGCCCGCTGCCAGACCGCCGGCAACTGCTGCTCCCGCGTGCGGCCCGCGGCCCGTTCCTGACCGTGCAGCAGCCCCCAGGTGAACCCGGCCTCGCCCGCCGCGTGCGCCGCGACGGCCAGCCGGCGGAGCGTGTCCCGGGCCACGACGCCGTCGTGGTGATCGCCGCACACCTTCTGCACCGCCTTGACGCGCTTGCCGAGCCGCCGGGCCGGCTTGCCCAGGGCGGGGCGGGCCGTCTCCGCGGCGTAACGCAGCCGCTTGGCCGCCTTGCGGGCCTCGTGGACGGCGATGTCGCGTTCCGGACCCGGGGGCGTCTCCAGGGCGCGGTCCATCCGTCGCCGCAGCCGCTCGAACTCCTTGGTGAGCGCCTTCGCCATCACCTTCTCCGGCTTGCGGGCCGCCTTGGCGCGCAGCGGCGGACGAGTGGTCAGCTCGCTGAGCCGGTCCAGCAGGGCCAGATAGCGGGGTGAATCCAGTGCGGCGAGGGAGCGCCGACGGGTCGCGTCCCGCCGCGCCACGTCCCACGCCCGCAGCCGAGCGGCGACGGGGCCGAGGACCAGCTCGTCGGGCAGCTCGCGCACGCCCGTGCCCAGGCGGTCGGCCAGCACCTCGTGGTCGCGCTCGGCGCCCAGTTCGCCGGCCAGCCACTTGAGCTCCCCGCGGAGGGGATCGACCGCCTCACGGCTCAGAACGGGGCGGTGCGACCGCAGGGCGCCGCGCAGGCGACGGCAGGCGACGCGCATCCGGTGCACCGAGTCCGGCGCGCCGCGGCGCACGTCCGGGTCGAGATCCACCAGCGCCCGGGCCTGGGCGCGCAGGTACGTGTACACATGCTCGCCGGCCGAACCGGGCACGACCTCCGGGTCCGGCTCCGGGGCGGCCTGCTTCGCCGGTGCCGTCTCGGCCAGGGCGCGGGCGAGCTTGGACGGGGTCGGCGCGCGGTCCACGCCGTTCTTGCGCAGCACCTTCTCCACGCCGTCCAGGAGCGCCGGGTCGCCGCCCTCGGCCAGCTCCACCTCCATCTCCGTCCACACGGCGTGCCTGTCCTCGTCGAGGAGGGAGTCGGCTCGGACCGTGTCCAGGCACAGTTCGGCGAGCACCCCGCCCCCGGTGTCGGCGAGCTCACGCACGGAGCGCGTGGTGCGGATGCGTACCACCGGCCGGAGCGGTGCGCCGCGGGTCCGGCCCAGCACCAGCTCGCGCAGTTCCTCCGGTACCTCGTCGGCCGGCGGACTGTGGATCTCCTCGCGGCTGTCGCCGGCCTGGGGCAGCTTGAGGTGCCAGCCGGCGTCCGTGCCTCCCGTCCTGAGTCGCAGCGTCGCCGAGCTGCGTGCCAGCCGCAGATCGGCGGTGTCGTAGTAGACGGCGTCCAGGTCCCGCACCCCGCGGTCGACGAGCGACGCGACGGTGTCCACACCGGCCAGCTCGGACAGCCACGACATGTCGTCCGCCGCCGGTGCCGCGTACTTGCGTTCGATCTCTCGTGTCGACTGGCCCATACAGTCCACGTTGACGCGATCGACCACGTCAAACCCATACGGAGCCCGCACCGCGAACTCTTCAGGACGACGCGTGGGCAGGGGCCGGCCGGCCCCCGGGGTGGCGGCGCCGCCAGATCCAGAAGACCGCGATGGAGACGGCTGCCCAGCCCGCCAGGACCAGGAACGGGAAGGCGTGCTGGTGACCGGCGAAGTACACGGCGGTGTGCTGGGCGTTCACCGAGGCCCCGGGCGGCAGCCAGCGGCCGATCGTGCCGAGCGGGGAGGGCAGCAGCGGCCAGGAGACGGCACCGCCCGAGGAGGGATTGCCCAGCAGGACCATCAGCCCCCAGGTGGGCAGCATGGCCCAGCGTCCCATCAAGGTGTTGAACATGGTGAAGACCATGCCGGTGGTGAACATGGTCAGCGCCAGGATCAGCCAGGACTCGACGAACGGCAGGTCCACCGACCCCAGCAGCCAGTCCACCACCGCGGCGATCGCGAAGCCACCGAGCAGGGCGTACACGACGGTGACGGCGATGCGTTCCGGCGGATCGAGCGCCCGCGCGTGCACGCTCAGCTGGATGGCGCCGACGAAACCGATGATCACGGCCGCCAGCGAGATGTAGAAGATGGCCAGGCCTCGCGGATCGCCCCGCTGCAACGGCTTGAGGTCGTGCACGACGACGGGGACGTCGGTGGCCGTGCCGACCTTCACCGCCGCCTCCGCCATCACCTGGGCGACCGTCGCCCCGGACGCGCCGGAGACGTCCACGGTGACCGGGGAACCGGAGGCGGGAACATAGAACACCGCGAACACCTTCTGTTCGTCCACCGCCTCCTTCGCGGCGTTCCGGGTGGCATAGGGGTGCAGCCTCAGGGAGGTGTCCAGCGCCTTCTCCATCCCGGTGACGAAACGGCGGCCCCGCTCACCGTCGTAGGCGCCGACGACCGCGGTGGGAATGGTGTGCGGGGTCGGATTGGCCATGGCGTACGTGTAGGAGCCGGCGAAGAGTCCGGCCGCCGCGGCGATGAGCAGCACCAACACCGTCGCGGGCAGGAAAGGACTCTCCCGGAAAGCGGCCCAGCGCTCCGCGCGGGTGGGTGGCCGGCCGTGAACACCATGCGGCAATTCGGACATAGCGTCCACGCTAGATGATGTGCCGGGCGGTGGTCGCGGCGCCGCATCAGATGCCGTGCGGCTGCCCGCGATCCTCGGCTCCGCGGAGGCCTCCCACTCGCAGGCCCGACCCTTCGGGCCGGTCAGGCACCAGCCGGTTCGGGCCGGCTGTCGCTGTCGGAAGCCTTCGTCTCCGGGGCCGCTTCCGTGGCGGTGTAGTAGACGGACGTGCCCTGCTTGCTGCGCTGGGCGTGGTTCCTGGCGACGAGGTTCTCGAGGGTGGAGCGTACGACCGTCACCTTGATGTCCCGTCCGGGGTGGGCGTCGCCGAGGGAGGTGGCGACCTCCGCCGCGGAACGTGGTTCCTTCTGCCCGGCGAGCTGGGCGCGGACGAGCTCGATCAGCTTTGGCTGCGACGACTTGGCGTCCGGGGCGGTGGTCGCCGACTTCTTGGCGGCCGGGGATTTCGTGGCCGTCTTCTTGGCGGCGGGTGCGGCGGCGGTCTTCTTCGCGGTCTTCGTGGCGGCCGGCTTCGTGGCCTTGCGCGGCGCCCGGCCGGCGGTGGCGTCCTTGCCGCGCGACCGCTTGGCCGCGCCCTTGGCGGCCGGCTCCGCCGTACGGGCCTCGGTCTCCGCAGCCGCACCGGACCCGGCCGCCGGCTGAACGGGCACCGCGACCGTGCCGAGGGCCTGCCGCATGTTCACGAGCACCGTGTGGTCGTGCTGGAGAACGGCCAACTGCTCCTGGAGCGCGGTGATCTCCTCGCTGACGCGCTCCTGCTCCTTGACGTTCTGCTCAAGGTCCGAGGCTACCTGGGTGATGTACTGCGATGTCAGTTCGGTGGCGGGGGTGGTGTTCTCGGGCATGGGGCGGCACTCTCCTCGGGTCACGACCGGTGAACGCGTCTCTTCGGACGACACACCAAGTCTTCTCGGGCGACAGATGATACGGGCGAGTACACCCATTTGGCTGTGAGTCGTACCCGGTAATCGACAAACGGGGCAGCGCGCGCCGCATTTCCGAACACACACGCTGCATAGGGGAAGCGGACCCGGGTAGCCGCCGCTCATCGGCACTACGAACACACGTCGGGGACTCCGGCGGGGGAAGGGGCATGATGACGGTCGCGACGGTCAGCACCACCGGTCAGCAGGCAACGGTCGAACTGCCGGAGATCGCCGAGCCGACCGCTGTGGAACCGAAGGACGCACGAGAGCTGTCCCGGCTCTTCTTCGACCGGCTGGCGGTCCTCGAGGAGGGCACGCAGGAATACCAGTACGCGCGCAACACGCTCATCGAGATGAACATGTCCCTCGTCCGCTTCGCTGCCGGCCGCTTCCGCAGCCGGGGTCCGGAGGAGATGGAGGACATCGTCCAGGTCGGGATGATCGGTCTCATCAAGGCGATCGACCGCTTCGAGATCTCGCGCGAGGTCGAGTTCACCTCCTTCGCCGTGCCCTACATCGTCGGCGAGATCAAGCGGTTCTTCCGTGACACCTCCTGGGCCGTGCATGTGCCCCGACGCCTCCAGGAGGCCCGAGTCCAACTGGCCCGCGCCACCGAGGAACTGCGCAGCCGCATGGGCCGGACACCGACGGCCAAGGAACTGTCGGAGCTGATGAGCCTCAGCGAGGACGAGGTCATCGAGGCCCGGCTGGCGTCCAACGGCTACAACGCCTCCTCCCTCGACGCCGCGATCAACAACAGCGAGGACGGCGAGAGCGTCCTGGCCGACTTCATCGGCTCCGAGGACGCGGCGCTGGGACTCGTGGAGGACTTCCACTCCCTGGCACCCCTCATCGCCGCCCTCGACGAGCGCGACCGGCAGATCCTGCACTGGCGGTTCGTCGAGGAACTGACCCAGGCGCAGATCGGTGACCGCCTCGGCTGCTCCCAGATGCACGTGTCCCGCCTGCTCTCGCGCACCCTGGCCAAGCTGCGCGAGGGGCTGCTGGCGACCGGCTAGACCCCACCCGCCCACCGGGCCACGGGCCGGCCTCCGGAGTGCACTTCCGGAGGCCGGCCCGTTCGTCATGGGCACATTGCGTGCGGGATTGAAGAAGTGCGGTCAACAACGTTGACGCGGTGTCCAAGTGGCCGCACATTACCTATCAGTAGGTACGTGCGGTCACCCCGCGCTCCTCGGCACTTTCGCTGCTCGAGCCGCTGAACTCCCGCCCTGAGTACGCCTGCGGGCACTGCCATGCCCGCAGGCGCCGCGTCCACTTTGCGAGAAGAGAGCATACGCCGATGCATGCCCTTCGTCATGTCATGACTGCGTCAATGACGGTCGTGGGTGCCGTAGCCCTCAGCCTCACGGCCCCCGCCGCACACGCCACCACACCCCCGCGGTACGCCGCCCTCGGCGACAGCTACAGCGCCGCCTCCGGAGTGCTGCCCGTCGACCTCACCAACCTGCTGTGCCTGCGCTCCACGGCGAACTACCCCCACGTCATCGCCGCCCGGACCGGCGCCGACCTCGCCGACGTCAGCTGCGGTGCCGCGCAGACCAAGGACTTCACCGAGTCCCAGTACCCGGGAGTGCCGCCGCAGATCGACGCCCTCGGGCCGGACACCGACCTGGTGACGCTCACGATCGGCGGCAACGACAACGGAACCTTCATCAACGCCGTGCTGGCCTGCGGCACGGCGGGCGTCCTCAGCGGCGGACACGGCAGCCCCTGCAAGGACCAGAACGGCAGTTCGTTCGACGACCAGATCGACACGAAGACCTACCCCGCGCTGAAGGCCGCCCTGCGCAGCGTCCGCGCCGCGGCACCCGGCGCCGAAGTGGCGGTGCTCGGTTACCCGTGGATCGTGCCCGCCACCGCCGACCCGTCCTGCTACGCGAAGCTGCCGGTCGCCTCGGGCGACGTGCCCTATCTGCGCGGCATGGAGGCGCATCTCAACGCCGTCGTCGAGCGGGCCGCCGAGGAGAACGGCGCCACCTTCGTGGACTTCTCCCAGGCGTCCGAAGGCCACGACGCCTGCGCTGCCGCCGGAACCCGCTGGATCGAACCGCTCCTCTTCGGCACCAACATCGTCCCCGTCCACCCCAACGCCCTCGGAGAGTCGCACATGGCCCAGCAGACCCTCGACACCCTGGGAATCGGCTGACCCCGCGCAAGGTGAAGGACCTACGACCGGTGCCCGCGGAAGCGGTGAGGAAACCAGGTGAATCGACTGTGTGTTCCCCCGTTCGCGGGGCACCAGAAGCGTCGGAGGTTGATAACTATGGTTCCCCTGCTTCTCGTTCTGCTGCTGGCTCTGATCCTCTTCGGCGCGGGTTTCGCGCTCAAGGCGTTGTGGTGGATCGCCGTGATCGTGCTGGTCGTCTGGCTGCTGGGCTTCGTGGTCCGCACGGCGGATACCGGCGGCCGCAAGGGCCGCTGGTACCGCTGGTGACCCTCCGGGCTCAGCGCACGGGAAAGCCGAAGGAATAACCCTGCTGCTTCAGCCAGGGCAGGACCTCGCGCAGGGCGGCGACCGTCTGGGAACGGTCGCCGCCCGCGTCGTGGAAGAGGAGGGTCGGGCCGTTGGGGACCTCGCTCTTCACGGTGCTGACGATGGCGGCCGTACCGGGACGTTCGAAGTCCTTGGAGTCGACGTTCCAGCCCAGCGGACGCATGCCGTGCGAAGCGGCGAGCTTGCGGCTGTAGGGGGTGAACGCGCCGCCCGGAGCCCGGTAGTACAGCGGCCGGACACCCCCGGAAGCCTTGGTGATCATGCTCTCGGCGTCCAGGATCTGCTGCGACTGATAGGCCTCGGACTTGCGGTCCATGGCGGTGTCGTGGGAGACCGTGTGGTCACACAGCCGGTGCCCGGCCGCCACCACCGCCTTGACCAGGTCGGGGTGCGCCTGGGCCTGCGTGCCCACCATGCAGAACGTGGCCTTCACGCCGTTGTCCTTCAGCACCTGGAGCACCTGGGGCGTCCACGTCGGGTCCGGGCCGTCGTCGATGGTGATGTTCACGCCCCGGGCGCCGTGGTCGGAGGCGTGGGCGATCTCCACCGACACCGGCTTCCCCGCACGGTCCTTCGACCCGGCGTCCGCCGAGCCGTGGTGTGACGCACCCGAGCGTCCGTCCTGCGCCCCGGTCGAACCGGCCTGCGCGGTCCACGCGGAGGTGGCGGCGGCCAGCGCCGTCACACCGAGCGCCGCCGCGAGCACCCGACCGTGCCATCCCCGTCCGCCATGCCGTGCCATGTCCGCCCCGCCCTCACCGTCTCTGTCGTTCTCGTGCATTGATCAGGACGGAAGAAGAGCACCAAGGGATCCGCCTGTTACGAACCACGGACAATTCCGCAGACGTACGGTCACGGGAACTCCCGGGAGCGCCCGATGGTTCCCGGGAACTCCCGGCATGAGCCTGGTAGTTGATGTGGGAAACTGTCGTGTCCCGTTCGCGGGCGAGGGGGCCGTGGCAGCGGTCCGTCGAGAGGAGCGCAGGGTGACGCAGGACGGCTTCCACACGCAGGAGATCGACACCAGCAGGCCCCACCCTGCGCGGATCTACGACTACCTGCTGGGCGGCAAGGACAACTACGACGTGGACCGCGAGGCCGGCGACGCACTGGCCGTCGCCGCACCCGAGGTGCGCATCGGCGTGCGGGCCAACCGCGCCTTCCTGCGGCGGGCCGTCCGGTACGTGGTCGGCAGCGGCGTCCGCCAGATCCTCGACATCGGCACCGGGCTGCCCACCTCGCCGAACGTGCACGAGATCGCCCAGGAGACGGCGCCCGACGTGCGCGTGGCGTACGTCGACAACGACCCGATCGTGAGCGCGCACGGCAACGCGCTGCTCAGCCGCTCCGGCACGACCAGCATCGTGCTCGGCGACCTGCGTGACCCACGGGCCGTCGTGGAGCACCCCGACGTCCGCCAGGTCATCGACTTCGACCGCCCCGTCGCCCTGCTCCTCGTCGCCGTCCTGCACTTCCTCACCGACGCCGAGAAGCCCGAGCAGATCGTCGCCACCCTGCGCGACGCGCTGCCGGCCGGCAGCTTCCTGGTGCTGTCGCACGCCACGGGCGACTTCGCCGACCGCAGCGGGGCCCAGGCCGTCTACAACAACGCCACCGCCACCCTCAACCTGCGCTCCCGCGCCGAGGTCGAGCGCTTCTTCGACGGCTTCGAACTGCTCGAACCCGGCCTGGCCCAGGTCCCGTTCTGGCGCCCGGACACCCCGCCGCCGCCCCGTTCCGGCGAGATCGGCTTCTACGGGGGCGTGGCCCGCAAGGCCGCGAGGTGACGACCAGGTCCGCGCCCTCGGCGCGCAGCAGCGTGGCCCGCCGTTCGTTGCGCGCGTAGCCGACGAAGGGGACACCCGTCACCCGACTCGCGGCGACGTCAGCGGGAGTCGTACCCGGGAGGGGCGAACACCGCCGTCAGGTCCCGGCTGTCCAAGTACGCCCGTACCGCTCGCGCCGAGCAGCCGGTCGTCACCGCCGGGCGTGCCCTGGTCGCCCGCCACGTCAGGATCAGCCAATCCGTGTACGGGGTCGGCATGGCGTGGTTCACCGCCCGCGACTCTTCTGGGTTCACCGGCGACGCGCTCCGCGGTGTGTCCGGCTCACATGTGGCCCCGAAGGCAGCATGGTCGAACAGGACGTCGCCCTCTTCGCCTTCGAAGACGGCATTCGTGAACACCGCGCGCCCGAAGCGCGCGGTGCCCGACTCCGGATCGCGCAGCGCTGCGAGCTCGCGCGACAGGCCCGGGGAGAACCTCGTACCGGAGAAGTCGGTTCAGGCCGCCGAGGGCTGCTGCTCCTCGGTGATGCCGGCCTTGGTCTGTTCCTCGCCGCCCTTGCCGCGCAGAGCGACCAGGCTCAGGAGGCAGCAGGCGAGGGCGGCGATGCCGCAGACGACGTAGCCGATGGTGTAACCGTTGCCGAGGGCTTCCAGGGCGAGGGGAGCGGCGCCTCCCGGAGGGGACGTGGGAGGGACCGAGTTGACGGCGAGCGGGCCGCCTTCGGCCGCGACCTGGCCGGCCGCCGCCTTGACCTGGGCGCCGAGGCCGGAGGCGGCCAGCTTCCGGTTGAACTCGTCGGCCGCGTGGCTGAGCGCGATCGCCCCGATGACGGCGGGGCCGAGAGTGAAACCGAAGTCGCGCAGCAGGCTCGTCGACGCGCTGGCCATGCCCGCGTAGTGGACCTCCACCGTGTTGACGGCCGTCGCGGTGATGGAGGAGACGGTGAGCGCGAAACCTATGCCGACCAGGCCGATGGGGAGGATGAGGGAGGTGAGGGCACGGTCGTCGACGGACAGGGTGGCGGCGGCGAAGTCTCCCGCGGCCATCAGCGCCAGCCCGGAGCCGAGCACCCAGCGTGCGCTCACCCGCTCCAGCAGCCGCGAGATCAGCGGCATCAGCAGCAGCGTCCAGCAGTTGAGCAGGATGAAGGCGAAGGAGCCGCGCAGCGGGCTCTGGTGCTGGATCGGACCTAGCCGGATGCTGGTGGCGTAGGCGGTGCCCAGGTAGCTGAACATGCCGACCACGGCCACGAACGAAGCGACCGCGAAGGCCCGGTTGGTGAACAGGTCCAGGCGCAGCAGCGGGGAGGCGGCGCGCCGTTCGGCGACGAGGAACAGCCCGATGAAGACCGCTGCCACGACGTACGCGATCACCACCGGTGTCGCGGTCCAGCCGTCCGTCGGGCCCTGGATCACCGCGTACAGCAGGGCGAACATGCCGACGCCGATGGTGATCTGCCCGGCCAGGTCGAGTGAACGCCCCTCGGGCGCGCTGGAGTTCTGTGCCAGCAGCTGGCTGAGCACCGTGCTGATCAGCGCCAGCGCGGTGACGACGACGAACGCCCAGCGCCAGGAACCGTAGTTGCCGGTGATGCCCCCGAGCACGGGAGCGACGAATCCGCCGCTGGACAGGGCGGCGGCCCACATGGTGATCGCCCGGGCGCGGTCACGGGCCGTGTGCGTTCCGGCGGCGATCACGGCGAGCGAGGTCGGGAACAGGGCCGCGGCGCCCAGACCGGCGATGATCTGCCCGGCCCAGAGCATGTGGATGCCGCCGCTCGCGGCGGCGACGGCCTCACCCACGACGAGCAGGGCGCCACCGCCGACCAGCAGCCGCTTGCGTCCGAAGAGGTCGCCGAGGACGCCGAAGGTCAGCTCCAGGACGGTGACGGGCAGCAGGAACGCGTCCGAGATCCACGTCAGTTGTGAGCCTATGGGATGCAGGTCCTGCTGGAAGAGGCCGTTGAGGGTGGCCGGCATCGCCAGGGCGATCTGGGCCAGGCAGACGGCGAAACAGCCGGCGACGAGGGTGCCGACGGGCAGCCCCTGGGACGGTCCGCGGACGGTGGCATCGGAGTGCGTGGTCGTTGTAGTGGACACGTGTGGCTCCCCTTTGAGCGGCGGGTGTGCGGGGGTGAGCGGCGGGTGTGCCGTGAATGTAGGGCAGATTTTCGACCACGGTCAATAGAGTGCCCAATGTCGATCGACGTGTGATCCGGTCGGCGTCGGTTCGCGGGCATGCCGACGCGGGCCCGCGCCTGAAGTCGGCTGCGGGCCCGGTTGCCGTGCGCGGGGACCTACTCCTGAGGTGCGCCCAGGGTGATCATGTCCAAGGTGTCGGCCGCCTGCCGCCGGGCCGGCCCGTCGTAGCGTCGCGCCAACGTCTGGAACAACTGCTCCGCCCGGCCCGCCGGCCAGTCCTCGGGCAGATGCTCGGCGGGCAGGTGCGGGTCCTGGCGCACCTGCCCCAGCCAGTCGGTGTGCAGCAACAACTGCCGTACGAGCGCGCCCGTTTCGTCATCGTGGTCGGGAGCGTCGGCATCCGCGCCCCAGCGGGCGAGGAACTCCTCGTAACCCTTGGCGATGGCCTCGACGTCGAAGGCCGTCCGCAGCACGGTCCGCGCCTCGGTCGGGGCGCCGGCCATGGCCCCCTGGAACACCCGCAGGTAGGAGTCGAGGCCGAGCTCCGCCACCACCTCGGGCACGTTCACCGTGCCGGGTGCCACCCAGAGACCGTTCTGGAGCGGGCCGAACCCGTTCCACACCAGCCGGGACCGCAGATCGTGCCGCTCGCTGCGCCAGGCCTCCGGCAGCGAGAAGCCCACCAGGGTCCAGGTGCCGTCCCAGGTCCGGTTGACCGCCCCGGTGTGCCAGATCCGGTCGTGCCCCTCCTGGAGGACACCCACGGCACGCGGGGTCAGGCCGAAGTACGTCTTGCGGCCCCGCCGGTGCCGCTCGAGCAGACCGCGCTTGACCATCCGGGTGAGCGTGGACCGTACGGCCTCCTCGGTGATCCCGGCCCGCGCGAACACGTCGATCAGGCTGCTGGACGACAGGGCGGTGTCCCGGCCGAGGACGTGGATGCCGAAGAAACTCAGCATCAGCGACTGCGGTCTGGGAGCGCTGCCGGCCTGATCGAAGCTGGTCACGGGCCAAGCCTAGAGGCATGCCGCCCCGCGCCGCCGAGGCGGCCCCCGCCGTCACTCCGGACCACCGCCCCCGGCCGGTCCGGTGGCCGGGGTGTCGGGAGGGAGCCAGACGGTGAGGGCGGCGGTGTCGTCCTCCAGGCGGTTGTGGCTGTAGGCGAGCAGGTCCTGGTGGAGGCGGTCGAGGAGGTCCGCGGGTGGCAAGGGGCCCCAGGAGCGCAGGCGCTGGAGCAGGGGGTAGAAGGAGCCGGCCGGGTCGCGGGTCTCGGTGATGCCGTCCGTGTAGAGCAGGAGCTGGTCGCCCGGGCGGACGGGGTAGGTGTCGACGTGGAACGGGGCGCCCACGAGCACACCGAGGTTCAGCGGCGGAGCCGACCGGCCCCGGTCGAGTTCGAGCACCTCGTCGGAGCGGATGAGCAACGGGGGCGGATGGCCGCAGTTGACGACGCGGACGAGGCGGCCGTCGGCGGGCAGCTCGGCGAAGACGGCGGTGACGAACCGTTCGCTCATCTCGCTCCCGGCGATCTGCGTCGCCCTGCGGGACATGCTCGTCTCCAGACGCTCGGCCAGCGCGGGAAGGCCGGGTTCGTCGTGGGCCGCCTCGCGGAACGCGCCCAGCAGCGCGGCCGCGGTCTCGACCGCGAGGAGACCCTTGCCGCGGACGTCCCCGATGAGCAGCCGGACTCCGTACGCGGTGGGGACGGCCTCGTACAGGTCCCCGCCGATGCGTGCCTCCGCGGCGGCGGAGAGGTAGAAGCTCTCCAGCCGGAGGTCGCCGATCCGGTGCGGAACGGGTCTGAGCAGGACGCGCTGGGCGATGTCGGCCACGAAGCGCACATCGGCGAGCGTGCGCTCCCGGCAGATGCGGTGGGAGGCCAGGACGGTGCCGAGGGCGCCCACCAGGGCGGTGCACACGTAGGCGGCCACGTAGTGGCGGTCCCACAGGTAGCCGACGGAGCGGCCGGCACAGCAGGGGGTGCCGGCCAGCACACCTTGGAAGAGGACGGCGAACACCGTGGTGCAGCCGACGACGACGGCTCCGTGGGCGAAGGCGGCCACCAGAGGCAGGGCGATCAGCGCGAAGCTCACCGGCCACTCCACCGGCGTGGCGGGTTCGATCAGCAGAACGGCCGCCAGGTACAGCACCGGAAGCCGGCGCAGCCACGCCGGGGGAGAGGGCAGCCGGGTCCGCGCCGTGCTGCCCGCAGGCCATTCGTGACGGGCCGCGCGGAAGGTATGCCCGTGCCTCACCCGGCGCTCCCGGACGCGGCTGCCCTCGGGTCGGCGGGCGGACGACATGCCTGACGGCTCGGCTCATGCGGCCTGCGCACACGGGACTCCTGGCACACGATCTCCACAAGAGGTCCAGCCTGCGGTGCCGCGTCCCGGCACGCCGGTCATTGCTCCACTCAACGGCATGTTCGACGGCCCGCCCCCCACCGTCACGGGAGTCTGCGCTGCGGTCCGGCGAGGATCAGGGGTTCGACGGCCTCGTACCGGGCGCGTGCGTCCTGTCGCGCGCGCCGCCCCGGCAGCATGGTGCCGAGCCAGCCGAAGGCGAAGCCGAGCGGAATGGACACCAGGCCCGTGGTGGTGAACGGGAACCAGTTGAAGTGGGCGTCCGGGAAGGCCGCCATGGGTGAGCCGGAGACCAGGTTGGTGCCCGGCATCAGGACCAGTACCGCCGCGGTGCCGCCGACGAGGGTGCACAGCAGGCCGGTGCGCGTGAAGCGGCGCCAGAACAGGCTGTAGACGAGTGCGGGCGCGATGGCGGAGGCCGCCAGACAGAAGGACAGCGTCGCGAGCGGTTGCAGGCTGCGCTGCTGGACGAGTGCCGCGAGCACGATCACCGGAGCGCCGACCACGACCGCCGAGAGCCGCGCGACGGCCGCCTCCCGCGGCGGGGCCGTCCCGGAGCGGCGGGAGGCGATGACGTCGTGCGCCAGGGAGTTGGCGCAGGACAGAGTCATGCTGGCGACCGAGGCGAGCAGGGTGAGGAAGATCGCGGTGGTGACCGCGGTGAAGAGCAGGGTCTCGGGGCGGGACACGTGCTCGCCGAACACCGCCCGCGACGCGAGGAGATAGGCGGTGTTGCCGCGAGGGTCCCCGGCCGCGATGCCGGTGCGGCCGACCAGAGCCGTCGCTCCGACCCCGATCACCGTGATGACGAGGACGAACAGGGCCACGGACGACACCGCCCAGGACATCGACCGTCGCACCTGGCGCGCGCTGTCGGCGGTGTACATGCGCATGGTCACGTGCGGCAGGCAGGCGCCGCCGAGCACGATGGCGAACTGGGTGCTCACCATGTCCAGGCGCGGATGGGGGCCGCCGGCGAACTGGAGGCCGCTGCGCAGGAACGCCCCGCCCGCCCCGCTCCGGTGGGCGGCGGCACCGAACAGGGCCGCGGGGCTGAAGTCGAAGGTACGCAGTACGAGTACGGCGATGGCGACACCGGACCCCAGCAGTGCCACGATCTTCAGGATGTGCAGCAGCGCGGTGCCCCGCATTCCGCCGATGGCCGCGTAGACGATCATCAGGGTACCGGCCCCGACGATGCAGCCGGTCTTCATGGCGGTGCCGGAGAAGCCGAGGATGAACGCCAGCAGCTGCCCCGTGCTGGCCAGTTGGACCAGCATCATCGGCACCAGCGACGCGATGGTGACGGCGCAGGAGGCGATCCGTACCGACCGTCCTGGCATGCGCCTGGCCAGGGCGTCCCCCATGGTGAACCGGCCCGTGTTCCGCAGCGGTTCGGCCAGCAGGAACATCAGGACCAGAAGCGACAGCAGGGTGCTGACGGCGAGGACGACACCGTCGTAGCCGCACAGCGCGATGACTCCGCCGATGGTGAGCACGGTCGCCGCGGAGATGTAGTCCCCGGCGATCGCGAGTCCGTTGCGAAAAGGGGAAAGTGAGCGGTATCCGGTGTAGAACTCGTCCAGGTCGTCGTGGTCCGGGCCGGTGAGCACACACAGCAGCAGGGTCACCGTGACGGCGGTGCAGAAGGCGACCAGCGACCAGGTCTGGGCGGTCTCGCCGAAGCCGGTCACGGGAGCCGCTCCCGCTCCGTCCCGGCGGCCCACGGCGCGTGCCGGGTGACCCGGAAGGCCAGGGGATCGACGTAGCGCCGCGCGGTGCGTTCGTACAGCAGCACGGCGAGCCAGGTGACGGGGACGTGGGAGAGCGCCAGGACGAGCCCTGTCGGCAGTCCGCCGAGGAGCGGGCGGGCCATGAGGGCGGGTTCTCCCGCGGAGAGGATCAGGAAGGCCGTGAAGTAGCCGAGGGCCAGCAGTGTGGTGACCCGGCGCTGTAATCGGTACCTGCGTCGTAGCCGCCGCAGGTCGCCGTGGTGCGGCCGGGCATGGGCATGGGCATCGCCGTGGGGCATTCCGGAACTCCAGGTGGGGGGAGCGGCTCGGGTCCTCGCACGCTATTCGGCCGTGCGTACGACGAGGAGGGTTTTTCCGGAACTGCCTGGTAGACGGCCTGGAGGGCCGGAAGTCCGATTGTTGCCCATGTGTCCGATGGGGCCTCAGGGGCGGATGAGGCCGGTGAGCGGTGGCCCCGCCGGACGTCAGGGCCGCTCCCGCTCCAGCAAGCCGACGCAGCGGGCGAGCAGGGACTCCAGTGCCGCCCGCTCCTCCTCGGTGAACTCCGCCGCCAGGGCGCGTTCCACGCGTACGGCGCGGGCGTCCGCGTCGGCCAGGACGGCTCGGCCCTCGTCGGTGAGGCGGGTCTCCAGGACGTTGCGGTGCCACTCGTGCGGGGTGCGTTCGATCAGAGTGCGGTCCTGGAGGTTCTTCAGGACCGTGTTCATGGTCGGCGGGGTGACCCCGCACAGCCGGGCCAGGGCCGCGGCCGAGATGCCGGGGTTGGCGGAGAGGTGGAGCAACGCGCCGTACTGCGCGACCGTCACGCCCGCTGGTCTCAGCACCGCGTTCTTGGTCGCGTTGAGAGCCTGCTCGGCCCGCTTGAGATGGGAGCCGAGACGCTCGGAGGCGGGCATGGACGTCATGCACGCATGGTAGCGGGAGCATCCATCGATTCACGCCCTTGCATTCGTTAATACATTGACGAGCATTAGAGCTCTAATCTACATTCATGTACGTCAACTTGTGAGTAGCCGAATCGAGAGGCGTCGACCACCGTGTCCCGTTCGATGCACCGCCGCACGTTCCTGGCCTCCGCCGCCGCCCTGGCCGTGTCCACGGCCGCCGCACCCGCCGCCCACGCGGCCACCGCACCCCGCGTCTCCACCGCCTTCGCCCTCCCCGGCGACCGCGCCTACCCCGAGGGCATCGCGCTCGACCCGCGGACCGGGGACGTGTACGTCGGCTCGTACACCACGGGCGCCGTCTACCGGGCCGCGCCCGGGCGGCGTACCGCCGAGGTCTTCCTCCCCGCGGGTACGGACGGCCGTACCACCGCCAACGGACTGAAGGCCGACCGGGCCGGCCGGCTGTGGGTCACCGACTCGACCGCCGGGGCCGGCGTCTACGACTCGCGCACCCGGCGCCTGATCGCCCGCCTCGACGTCCCCGGCGACGCGCCCCGCTTCGTCAACGACCTGGCCCTCGCCCCCGACGGGACGGCCTACCTCACCGACAGCACCCGCGCGGTCGTCTACCGTGTCACCCCCGCCGAGCTGGCCGCCGCGGCCCGCGACGGACGCGGGACGCTCGTCCCCGCCTACGACCTGACCGCCGTCAAGGACCCGCAGGCCCCCGACGCGATCACCCTCAACGGCATCGTCGTGGACCGGGCGGGACGCCGGCTGTACGTCGTCGACATGACCGGCGGCGGCCTGTACCAGGTGGACACCGCAACCGGCACGGTCCGCCGAGTCACCCTGTACGGAGGGGACTTGACGCACGGCGACGGCCTGGAGCTGGCGCACGGCACGCTGTGGGCCGCGCACAACAGCGTCAACACCCTCACCCGCTGGCAGCTGTCCGCCGACGGCACCTCCGCGCGTCTGGAGCGGCGCTTCACCGACAGCGCGTTGCAGATCCCGACAACGCTGGTCCGCGACCGGGGGCGGCTGCTGGTCGTACGGTCCCAGTTCGACAAGGGCGGTCCGATGGGCCCCGGCGTGCCCGAGACGCCGTTCACCGTGGCGTCCGTCACCGGCATCTGAAGGCCGCCCCGAGCCGGGGCGGGCCGGGTGCCGGCGAGTCGCTGACCTGCTGTGACTTCTCCCACCTGCTCTTGCCCCGCCCGCCGGGCTTTCCTAGGTTCGGTGGTATGTCCTCCCCTGACTCCGACAGCTCCGCACCGGCCGAGTTCGCCGTCGACCTCAGCTCGCACGAAATGCTCCGGCGGACCCACGTCATGGCCGCTCTGGGCCCCGACTGGGACCCGGCCGCGGCGCTGCGCGGCGAGGAGGAGGCGCAGGACCTGCTGTACTCCGGCCTCAGTGAGGAGCAGCAGCGCCTGTACGACGAGCTGGTCGCGGCCGGTGTGCTCCCGCGGCGAGGAGGCGGCCATGCTGCCGCTTGACCCGCAGGCCGACATCGGCCGCCGGGCCTGGGTGGACTGCCCGAACTGCGCGGACCACCGCGGGTGCGCCATGTGCGAGCAGGGTCAGACGTGCTCCCGGCACTGGCGCTACCTGCTCTCCAACACCGGCAGCATCCTGCACCTGCAGTGCCCGGCGTGCACCCACATCTGGTCGCACGAGACGAACTTCGGCGCCACCCGCTCCCAGGGGTAGCGCACAGCCCGCTCCCAGGGGCAGCACACCGTCCGCACGCCGCCGGTGCCGGTGCCTCTGCCATGCTTGGGCCCGTGCAGGAGCCGACGCCCATCACCCCCGACGCCCCGACCGGCATACGCCCCCCCCTGGTCACCCAGCAATGGCTCGACCTGTGCTTCGTGCACTGGGCCGTCGCACCGGACGTGGTGGCGGGCCTCCTGCCCGGCGGAACCGTTCCGGACACGCACGACGGGGTCACCTACGTCGGACTCGTCGCCTTCCGCATGCACCGGGTCGGGTGGCTGCGGCTGCCCGGGGTGCCGTACCTGGGGTCCTTTCCGGAAACCAACGTGCGCCTGTACTCCGTCGACGCGCACGGCCGGCGCGGTGTCGTCTTCCGGTCCATGGACGCCGCACGGCTGATCCCCGTGGTGATGGGGCGCGTCGGCTTCCGGCTGCCCTACCTCTGGTCACGGATGAGAGTCCGGGCCGCCGACGACACCGTCACCTACACCAGCTCCCGCCGCTGGCCCGGCCCACGGGGCGCGTACAGCCGCATCACCGTACGCAGGGGCGAACGCATCGAGCGGCCGACGCAGTTGGAACACTTCCTCACCGCCCGCTGGGGCATGCACAACTCGTTCTTCGGCGGGGCCTCCTATCTGCCCAACCACCACCCGCGCTGGCCCCTGTACCGCGCCGAGCTGCTCGGCTGTGAGGAGAACCTGCTCGCCGCCGCCGGTCTGCCGGCGCCCGCCGACGCGCCGGTCAGCGTGCTGTACTCCCCGGGCGTACCGGTCCGCCTCGGCGGCCCGCTGCGTCCGGCGGGCATCCCCACCCCCTGAAACGCCCCGGTCCGAGACCTGTGACGTGACGGGAGCAGTGGTTCGGTGGGTTCATGACGTTGCTGATGCTGGACCTCGACAACACGCTGGTCGACCGGGACGCGGCCTTCCGTGACGCCGTCGCCGCGTTCCTCGCCGAGCACCGCCTGCCGGACACCGATCTGACGTGGGTGACGACCGTCGACGCCGGCGGCTACGCCGCCCGCCGGGATGTCGCCGCGGCCATGACCGGCCGATACGGGGACTCGGTGCCGGCCCGGGCCATCCACTCCCTGCTGGACCATGGCGCCGCCGACCGTGTCGTGCTGACCGACTCCTCCCGCGAGGCCGTGAAAAGGGCCCGGGCCGGCGGCCTGACCTGCGTGATCGTCACCAACGGCCGCACCGGCCAGCAGGAGGCGAAGATCCGCCGCACCGGACTCGACCGGCTCGTCCAGGGATGGGTGATCTCCGAGGGCGTCGGTCACAAGAAGCCCGCACCGGAGATCTTCCACGCCGCGGCGCATGCCGTCGGAGCGTCCCTCACCGGCGCGTGGGTCGTCGGCGATTCCCCGCACGCCGACGTGGCGGGCGCGAACGCGCTCGGTCTGCGCAGCGTATGGGTCTCCAACGGGCGGCCGTGGCCCCAGGTCACCTACCGGCCCACCCATGTCGCCGGGGACGTCGCCACGGCGATCGACCGGGTCATCGAGGCCATTGTTCCGTAACTCCATGATCACGTGGCGTACTGGGCGGATCTCGGGCCATGCTGGCGTCGCCCTGCTGGTGGTGCTGCAACGGCATTGCATGCAGGGGCTGTTGGTGTGTGAACTGCTCACAGAAACCGAGTGCGATGTCGAGTAAGAAGGTGGTGACCGTCGCCGTTCTGGTGGCGGTCCTCACGTGGAGCACGGTGATGACCGCGCTGGGGCAGGTGGCCGCGGCAGCCGCCCTGCTCCCGTCCCTGGGCCTGCTCGTGCAGCAGATCGTCCAGGCCCTGACCGCGCCGGACGGGTCCCGCCCGCCGGCCGAGCCCGGCCCCACCGCCGTCGGGGGACAGGAGCCGCCCCGATGATCTGGACCCCCGACGCGGACCAGCCTCCGCCACCGGACACCGGCGGCAAGCGGGGCCGCAAGCCGGCCCCGATCTCCCAGGCCGCCGGCCTGTCGCACCGGGCCTGGCTGGAGCCGGTCCGCAGCTTCCTCTTCTCCAGCGGCCTGACCCTCAACGACCTCGTCGACCGCTCCGGTTACTCCAAGACCCGCATCAGTGAACTCCTGCGCGGCAACGGCTACTACCCCGCCTGGGAGATCACCTTCAGCGTCATACGCGCCCTGGGCCTGCCGGTCCAGCCGATGCGCCGCCTGTGGACCGCGGCCGCGCGCGAGGCCCGGAAGGAACCGGGCTGGATCGAGCACTGCATACAGCAGGTCGCCCTCGAACCCGAACACCCGCCCGTCGCCCACCAGGCCTTCACCGAGGCCCTGCGCACGCCCTACACCGACTACACGCGGGCCTTCCTCCTCACCGACCACCGCGCCCGCTGGGTCGTAGCAGAAACCTTCGACCTGCTGTGGCTGTGCTGGAGCGAGGCCGGCACCAGCGCGGACATCCGCCGCTACGCCTGGCGCCTGCTGCGCTCCCGGGTCATGGCCCGCGCCGACCGCCACCACGACGGCCACCCCGACCTGCGCCCGGCCGTCTTCTCCACGGCGGAGGTCCGCGACAGCACGCCGGGCCACTTCATCATCCTCACCGAACTGGTCGACCTCTTCGACGCGATCGGCCGCCTGCCCCACGACCAGATGGACGTCGCCGTGCTGCGCTACCTGTGCGGCATGCACCCCGACGACATGCCCGACGTCCTCGGTCTGAGCCCGGCCATCTGCCACGCCGTCGACCACCACGCCCGCGCAGCCCTCGAAGACCTCCTCCGCCCCTACAGTCCCCGGGAGTGAACCCACCCGCCATGACCGCCATCGACCAGCTCCTGGCCCGCGCCCGCCTGCACCACGACGCACAGGTGCACCCCGACACCGTCCCCTACGAGGACTGCACCTACCCCGACCTCACCCACGACCCGGCCACCCCGCGCCCCGACGGCGCGGACACCGACGACCGCGCCGCCCAGCACCTGCACACCCTGTGCGAAGCAGTCGTCACCACCGCCGCCCCCGGAGCCCTGGAATTCCTCACCGACCAGCTCCCCGAGCCCGAAGGGGCCTGGCTGCTGGGCTGCGCGCTGCATCTCGCGGGGATCGACGACGGCTCCCGCTTCTGGTGGCAGTACGCGGCCGGCGCCGGCCACACCCCGGCCGCCTACTGCCTGTCCCTGCACCACCTCGCCCGCGGCGAGGCCCACGCGGCCGGCTTCTGGTACGACCAGACCGGCCTCGAGTCCGTCACCGACTCGGAGACGCTCACCGTCACCGGCGCCTGGCCGCCCCACGACCAGTTCCGCTTCGACGCCAGCGTCCCCACCGTCCTGCGCGTCCTCAACCGCCTGAACACAGCGCGCCCGCGCCCGCGCACCCACCGGGCCGACGCCATCACCAATTACGTCGCCCACGCCGTCACCCACGGCTACGCACGCCACCCCGGCGTCGAAATCCCGGTCCCCGAACCCCGGTTCGCCGACCGCGTCAGCTTCATCCTCTCCGCCACACCCCCTTGGCGGCGCCGGCCGGCCCGCGTGCTGAACCCCGCCCTTCCCACCCGCCCGGAACAAGTCGGCCGCGGCGCCACCGTGGACGCGGCCGAGGGCTGAGCAACTCGCGTCGCACACCGGCCCATTGACTACGGCACCCCCGACTGGTTGAGTGGCTCATCCACTCAGCCACTGGGGAGGACGGCGTGGAGGCACTGCCCCGCGAGACCATCGTCGATGTCCTGGAGAGCCGTCTGCGCGAGGACATCCTCGCCGGACGCCACCCGGCCGGCAGCTACCTGCCACCGGAACGGCGGCTCGCCGACGGCTACGGCGTCACCCGCACCACCCTCAAGCACGCCTTCGGCCGCCTCGTGCAGGCGGGACTGCTGGAAACCCGGCACGGGGTCGGCACCCGCGTGCGCGACTACCTGCGCCTGGGCGGGGCCGATCTGCTGCCCATGCTCGTACGGCACAGCCCCGACTGGATCGGGGAGATCTTCGAAGTACGGCGCGGCATCGGCGCGTTGATCGCCGAACGGGCCGCGGCCCGGGCGACCGGCCGGCAACGCGCCGAACTGCGCCGGCTGCTCGAAGCCGTCGGGGAGGCGGCGGACGCCGACGCCGTACAGCTCGCGGACATCGAGGTGCACCGCGCCCTGGCCCGCGCCACCGGGAACCGGGTCTACGTGCTGCTGACCAACACCCTCTTCAACGCCTACGTGCCGGTGCGCGCCGCGCTCAGGGGACCGTTCACGGACGCCGGGGCGGCCAGGGGCCGTCTGGAGCCGGTGGTCGACGCGATCGAGGCCGGCGACGGGGCCGCCGCCCGGCTGGCGGCCGAGGAGTATCTGACCGAGACCGAGCGCATCATGCTGGACGGCCTCGCATGAACGCGGACACCGCGGCCCGCGGCACCGTCTTCAGCGAGACGATGCTCGGCACCCTGCGGCTCGACGACGAGGACCGCACCCGCCGGGTACGGCTGGACCTGAGGGTCTCGGCGGACGGCATCCTGCGGGTCACCGGCACGACCGAGGCCCGCGCCACCGGCCGGACACGGATCGAGGGCTGGGCCGACGACCCGGACACCGAGGGCGAGTTGGAGATCTCGCCGCTCGCGCGACGCCGTATCCGCTACCGCCTGGCGTTCACCGCGCACGGGCGCCGGCTGACGCTCGACGGCTGGAAGTCCGTGACACCGCTGAGGCCGCTGGCCTCGATGACCGTGCTGCCGTACACCCTGTACGACAACGGCGCGCGGATCGGCACCGGGACGCTCCGCTTTCCCGTCGCCACGCGGCTCCTTCCGTTCCTGGCGAGCTTCCGCTTCCCGCGCCGGGAGGACCCGGCCGGGTATCTCGCCCCGCGCCTGCGCGGCGAACCCGGCCGTACCGAGGTCTGGTACACCACCGTCACCGACCCGGCGACCGGCAGCGGGCTCTGGCTCCACCACGAACTCACCGCACCCGCCGACGGCTCCGCGCCGTACGCGCACGGCTGGGCCGCCGTGTTCCCCCAGGACGGACCCGTACGGCACGCCCGCTTCGGCCCCGCCGAGTGGGCCACCGGGGCGGCCGGGTTCAGCGCCGCCGGGGTCACGGCCGGACCCGGGACCCTCACCGGCTCGGCGGACGACGGCGCCCTGCGCTGGCAGCTCACCGAACAGCCCCTGGCCGGGCCGCTGTTCACCTTCCCCCGCTGGTCCTGGCGCCGCCCCCTGCTGCCCGCGGCCCACATGCTCCCCGCCGCGCGGGCCCGCTACGACGGAACGTTCACCCATGACGGCACGACGCTGACGCTCACCGCGGCTCCGGGAGCCTCCGCCCGGATCCACGGTCACGGCAACGCCCGCCGCTGGGCCTGGCTGCACGCCGACCTCGGCGGCGGGGACGTCCTGGAGATCGTCGCCGCCGTCGCCACGCGCCCGGGCCTGCGCGGACTGCCGCCCCTGGTCTTCCTGCGCCTGCTGCGCGGCGGACGCACCTGGCCGCGGCGCCCCGAGCGGTCGGCGGTCGGCTGGGCCGGACCCGGCCGCTTCCGCGCGGCCATCGACCTGCCCACCTGGACGGTCACCGGCCGTGCGGGACCGCGCCGGATCCGCGTGGCGGTCACCCAGCCCGCGGACCGCACCCTCACCCTGGACTACACCGATCCCGACGGCTCCCACGCCCTGTGCCGCAACAGCGAACGCGCCGACGCGCACGTCCTGTTGGAGCGCTGGTGGTTCGGAGGCTGGCGCACCGAGGCCGAGTGGACGCTCGACGGCACGGCACACGCGGAGGTGGGCACGCGATGAGCCTCACCGGTCTGGTGGCCGCCCTCATCGCCGACGACGGCACCGCCGACTGGCCCGCACGCGTCCCCGCGAGGCTGGAGACGGTCCTCGCCTCGATGCCGCTGCCCGCCCGGGCCGGCGTACGCGCGGCGGCACGCGGGCTGGACGCCTACGCCAGGCTCCGCACGGGACGCGGGCCGGCCGCGCTCACCGGGCCCGAGCGCGAGTCGGTACTCGGGTCACTGGGCGCGCGGCCCGCCCTGGCGGCGCTGCTGGACGTGGTCAAGGTGCCCGTCCTGCTCGCCGCCGGGACGGAGCGGATGCTCCAGCAGGGACTGCCGGCGCGCCGGCCCGCGCGCGAGGACCCGCCGCTCGACTGCACGCCCGCCGCCCAGTGGCCCGCGCGCTCGACGGCCGACGCCGTCGTCATCGGCTCGGGCGCGGGCGGCGCCGTCGCGGCGCGAACCCTCGCCCGGGCCGGACTCGACGTCGTCGTCCTCGAAGAGGGACGGCACCACTGCACCGACTGGTTCGGCCGCCGCACCCCGCTGGAGCGCTTCGCCGAGCTCTACCGGAACGGGGGAGCGACCTTCGCCCTCGGCAGCCCCCCGCTGCTGCTGCCGGTGGGCCGGGCCGTCGGTGGCACCACGGTCGTCAACTCCGGTACCTGCTACCGCACTCCGGACCACGTCCTGGCCCGCTGGAGCACAGAGTTCGGGTTCGCGCCCGCCGACGGCTTCGGCAGCCGTCTCGACGAGGTGGAGCGCACCCTGCGGGTGGCCGCCCAGCCCCTGGACGTCCTCGGCGGCAACGGCCGGACCGCGCTCGACGGGGCGCGCGCACTGGGCTGGCGGGCCGCGCCCCTGCGCCGCAACGCGCCCGGCTGCAAGGGGTCCTGCCAGTGCGTCGTGGGCTGCCCGACCGGTGCCAAGCAGAGCGTGCAGCTCTCCGTACTGCCCGACGCGTGCGCCGCCGGGGCCCGGATCGTCAGCGGAGCACGGGTGGAGCGCGTCCTCGTCGACACGGACCGGCCGGGCGGGCCGCGTGCGGCGGGCGTGCGCGTACACCGGGAGGGCGGCGGGATCGAGATCCTCGCGCCCCTGGTCGTCGTCGCCGCGGGCGCCCTGGAATCACCGCCGCTGCTGCGCCGCTCCGGCCTCGGCAGGCATCCCCGGCTCGGCCGCAACCTCAGCGTCCACCCGGCCACGAGCGTCGCCGGGCGCTTCGCCGAGCCGGTCACCGCCTGGGAGGGCGTGCTCCAGAGCGTCGGCGTGGAGGAGCACCACCACGCGGGCGTCCTGATCGAAGCCACCGCCACCCCGCCGGGCATGGGCTCCTTCGTACTGCCGGGACTCGGCGCCGAACTGCGCGGTGAACTGGAGGACGCCCACCGGCTCGCCACCCTCGGCGCGATGATCGCCGACCGGCCCTCCGGCCGTGTCCTCGGCCGCGACCGCACGCTGCTCCGCTACGACCTCGACCGCCGCGACGCCGGCCGGCTGATGCGGGCGGTGCGTGCCATGGGCGAACTGCTCTTCGCCGCGGGCGCCGAGGAAGTGCTCACCGGCATCACCGCCACGCCCCGGGTGCGCAGCCTCGCCCAACTGGACGCGGTGCTGGCCGGCACCGGTGCCCGGCAGCTCCATCTGTCGGCGTACCACCCCACCGGTACCGTCGCCGCGGGCGCGGACGCGCAGCGGTTCCCGGCGGACGCGACGGGACGGCTCCGCGGGGTGGAGGGGGTGCTGGTGGCGGACGCGTCCGTGCTCCCCGGCTGTCCCGAGGTGAACCCGCAGCTGACCGTCATGGCGGCGGCCCTGGCGGTCACCCAGACGCACCTGGGGTCGTGACCGCGGTGGTCACCGCCCCGGCGCTCCCGCGCGCAGGCCGTCCATGACGAGGTCCAGGAGCCGGTCGGTACGTGACCGCCAGTCGTCGGTGGGGTCGATCTGCCACAGACCCGCGATGGCGAGGAGGAAGTCGGCCCCGGTCACTCCCGGGCGGATGGTGCCGGCCTTCTCGGCGGCACGGAGCAGGAGTTCGGCCGCGGCGGTCACCGGGGTGGGGGCCGGCTTGCCGGGACTCCCCGGCGCGCTGGTCGCCTGACGGATCGCGTCGGCCAGGCCGGCCTTGGCCATGGCGAACCCGGCCAGCCGGTCCATCCACGCGCGCAGGGCCTGATCGGGCGCCCGGTCCTGGAGCAGCTCGGCCGCGCTGTCGGCGACCTGCCGCATCTCGTGGCGGTAGATCTCCAGGACCAGGGCCTCGCGGTTGGGGAAGTTGCGGTAGAACGTGCCCTGCCCGACGCCCGCCTTCCTGGCGATCACACTCAGCGGGGCGTCCGCGTTCCGCGTCAGCTCGGCCAGGGCGACCTCCAGGATGCGCTCGCGGTTGCGCTGCGCGTCCGAGCGCAGGGGCGCCTCCTTCTTCTCCTGCACCTGTCCTCCTCGGGGTCCGTGGCCGAACCCGGTCCTTGCTAAGCGGACAGCTGTCCGTTAGGTTCTCCGTAGTAGCGGACAACTGTCCGGTTCGGTCCACGATAGCCGTGGACGTGCCTTCGCTGAAGCGGCGGCGCCCTGTGCGACGCCATCCCTGCGACGCCCGGTCCGTCCGGCTGCCGGACCGTCCTTCCGTCCTTCCCGTACCGGAAAAGCGAAAGAAGCTGCTCATGGCCTCATCGACGTCCAGTGTCATCACCCTGAACGTCAACGGCGAGAAGCACACGCTACCCGTCGACCACCGCACCACCCTGCTCGACGCACTCCGCGAGCGGCTCGAGCTCACGGGCACCAAGAAAGGCTGTGACCAGGGGCAGTGCGGCGCCTGCACCGTCCTGCTGGACGGCCGGCGGGCCGTGGCCTGCCTCCAGCTGGCGGTGGCGGCCGAGGGGCGCGAGATCACCACCATCGAGGGCGTGGCCGAGGGCGACCGGCTGCACCCGGTGCAGCAGGCCTTCCTCGACCTGGACGGCTACCAGTGCGGCTACTGCACGCCCGGGCAGATATGTTCCGCGATCGGGGTGATCGAGGAGCACGCGGCCGGCTGGCCGAGCGCCGTCACCGACGACCTCCGGCCCGAGTCCGGGCCGCCACCGCTGTCCGCCGAGGAGATCCGGGAGCGGATGAGCGGCAACCTGTGCCGCTGCGCCGCGTACGTGTCGATCGTCGAGGCGGTCGCCCGGGCGGCGGCGCAGAAGGCGCCTTCGGAGAAGACCGCGGAGAAGGGGGAGGTCGCGGCGTGAAGGAGTTCGGCTATCACAGGGCCTCCGACGTCGCCGGCGCGGTCGCGGTGCTCGGGACCGATCCCGACGCCCGCTTCCTCGGCGGAGGCACCAACCTCGTCGACCTGATGAAGGCGGGCGTCGAACGCCCCGCCCGGCTCGTCGACGTACGCGAACTGCCCCTGGACCGGATCGAGCCGACGCCGGACGGCGGGCTGCGCATCGGGGCGACCGTCACCAACAGCGAACTCGCCGCCCACCCCGAAGTCCGGCGCCGTTACCCGGCGTTGGCGCAGGCGGTGCTGGCCGGTGCGTCCGGGCAGCTGCGCAACATGGCCACGGTCGGCGGCAACCTGCTCCAGCGGACCCGCTGCGGTTACTTCACCGACGTGACCAAGGCGTGCAACAAGCGGGTCCCCGGCAGCGGTTGTCCCGCGATCCGGGGCGAGCACCACAACCACGCGATCCTGGGCGCCTCCGGCCACTGCGTGGCCGTCCACCCCTCGGACATGGGCGTGGCGCTGGCCGCCTTCGACGCCGTCGTCTCCTACGAGACGGCCGATGGGCCGGGCGATTTGCCGCTCGGCTGGTTCTATCTGCCGGTCGGCGAGACCCCGCAGCGGGAGACCGCCCTGCCGTCCGGGGCCCTCATCACGGGCGTCACCCTGCCGCCCGCCCCGGTCGCCGCCCGCTCCCGCTACCGGAAGGTCCGCGAGCGCGCCTCCTACGCCTTCGCCATCGGCTCGGTCGCCGCCGCGCTCGACGTCCGGGACGGCATGGTGCACGACGTGCGGCTGGCCTTCGGGGCGGTCGCGTCCCGGCCCTGGCGGGCCCGGGCGGCCGAGCGGGTGCTGACCGGTGCGCCGGCCGACGGCGACAGCTTCGCCGCCGCCGCCGACGCCGAACTGGCGGCGGCCAGGCCGCTGCCGCACAACGGATACAAGGTGACCCTCATGCGCAACCTCGTGGTGGCCGTGCTGACCGAACTCGCCGAGGAGGCCGCCCGATGACCACTGCCCCCACGAGGCGGACCGCCAAGGGCGCCGTCGGCGCCGCGCACACCCGCGTGGAGGGCCGTGCCAAGGTCACCGGAGCGGCCCGCTACGCCGCGGACATCCCCTTCGCCGAACTCGCCCACGGCTGGCTGGTGTTGTCCACGATCGCCCGAGGGCGCATCCGCGCCATCGACACCGGCCCCGTGCTCGCCATGCCCGGCGTCCTCACCGTCCTCGACCACCGCAACGCCCCGCGGCTCGACACCGACTACGTGGGCCCGCTGGGCAAGCCGGACCCGACCTGCGCCGTCTTCCAGCACGACCGGGTGCCGCACCTGGGCTGGCCGGTGGCGCTCGTCGTCGCCGAAACGCCCGAGCAGGCCAGGGAAGCGGCCGAGACGCTCGTCGTGCACTACGAACAGCAGCCCCACGACATCGACTTCACCGGCGACCACCCGGACGCCTACCCCGTGGACGGCCACATGCCGGCGGTGACGGACAAGGGCGACCTCGAGGCCGAACTCGCCGCGTCCGCCACCGTCGTGGACGTCGAGTACACCACCCCCGAAGAACACCACAACCCGATGGAACCGCACGCGGCGGCGGCCCACTGGGACGGCGGCCGGCTGGAGGTCGTCGACTCCAACCAGGGCGCCGGCTGGGTCGCGGGCGAGCTGGCCAGCCTGTTCTCACTCGACCCCGCCTCGGTACGCGTACGCTCCGAGCACGTCGGCGGCGGCTTCGGCAGCAAGGGCGTCCGCGTCCCCCAGGTGGCGGCCGTGATGGCCGCGACGGTCCTCCAGCGGCCGGTACGCGTCGTCCTGACCCGGCGTCAGATGTTCTCGCTGGCGGGCTACCGCAGTCCCACCACCCAGCGGATCAGGCTCGGCGCCGACGCCGACGGACGGCTGCGCGCACTGGAGCACCGGTCCCAGAGCCTCACCTCCACCGTGCACGAGTTCGTCGAGCCCAGCGCCGGGGTGGCCCGGGTGATGTACGACGCCGACGCCCACCACACGGCCAACCGCGTCGTACGGCTCGACGTGCCGACCCCGACCTGGATGCGCGGGCCGGGCGAGGCGCCGGGGTCGTTCGCCCTGGAGGCCGCGCTCGACGAACTCGCCGAGAAGTGCGGCATCGACCCGATCGAGCTGCGGCTGCGCAACGAACCCGAGCGGGGACCGGTCTCCGGCCTCCCGTTCGCCGGCCGCAATCTGCGCGCCTGCTTCCGTGAGGGCGCCCGCAGGTTCGGCTGGGCGGACCGGGACCCCCGTCCCGGTGTGCGCCGCGACGGGCGCTGGCTGCTCGGCACCGGCACGGCCGCGGCGTCCTTCCCGGCCGGGGCCGCACCCTCCACGGCGACGGTGACCGCCCGGGACGACGGCACCTTCACCGTGCGGATCGCCGCGGCCGACATCGGCACCGGCGCCCGGACCGCGCTCACCCTGGTCGCCGCGGACGCGCTGGCCGTGACACCGGACCGGGTCGAGGTACGCATCGGAGACAGCTCCTTCGGACCCGCGATGATCGCCGGCGGTTCCATGGGCACCCGCTCCTGGGCCTGGGCCGTCACGGCGGCGGCCGGCGAACTGCGCGAGCGGCTCGCCCTGGGTGCCGGCATTCCGCCGGAGGGCATCACGGTACGGTCGGACACCACCGCCGCCATCGGCGCCCTCGCCCAGAAGGAACGCCACTCCTTCGGAGCGCAGTTCGCCGAGGTGGCCGTCGACCTCGCCACCGGCGAAGTGCGCGTGCGGCGCATGCTCGGCATCTTCGCGGCGGGTCGGATCGTCAACCCGCTCACCGCGCGCGGCCAGTTCCTGGGCGGCATGGCCTGGGGTATCTCCATGGCCCTGCACGAGGAAGCGGTCCGCGACCGGGCCTCGGGCGGCCATGTGAGCCCCGACCTCGCGGGCTACCACGTGGCCACGAACGCCGACGTACCGCTCATCGAGGCCGACTGGGTGGAGGACCCCGACCCGGACGACCCGGTCGGCATCAAGGGCATCGGCGAGGTCGGCATCGTGGGCGCCGCCGCGGCCATCGCCAACGCGGTGTGGCACGCCACCGGCGTACGGCACCGCAGCCTGCCCATCCGGCCCAGCCGGGTGCTGCCGGCCGCCGGCGGAGCGCCGGATGCTTGACATCGCCGAGGAGCTGGACCGGTGGCTCGCCGAGGGCCGCGAGTTCGCCGTCGCCAGCGTCGTGGCCGTCGGCGGCAGCGCGCCCCGTGGTCCGGGCGCCGCGCTCGCGGTGGACGGCGCGGGCACCGTCGTCGGCTCCGTCTCCGGCGGCTGTGTGGAAGGCGCGGTGTACGACCTGTGCGTCCAGTCCCTCAGTACCGGGGAGAGTGTCACCGAACGGTTCGGCTACAGCGACGAGGACGCCTTCGCCGTGGGGCTGACCTGCGGCGGCACCCTCGACGTCCTGATCACGCCGGTCGGCGCGCGCTCGCCCGCCCCGGCGGTGCTCCGGACCGCGCTGACTGCCGCCGTACGGGGCGAGCCGGCGGCCCTCGCCCGGGTCGCCCGCGGCCCGGAGGAGTTCCTGGGCAGGGCTCTGCTGGTGCGTCCCGACGGCACCCGCGAGGGCGGCTTCGGCGGCCACGAGAACCTGGACCGCACGGCGGAGGCGGCGGCCCGGGCCATGCTGGAGACCGGGCGCACCGGCACGGTCGAGGTCGCGGCGGACGGCTCGCACTGTCCCGGCGGGCTCACGCTGCTGGTCGAATCGAACGTGCCGCCGCCGCGGATGATCGTCTTCGGGGCGATCGACTTCGCCGCGGCGCTGGTGCGTGCGGGGAAGTTCCTCGGCTACCACGTGACCGTCTGCGACGCCCGGCCCGTCTTCGCCACGCGGGCCCGTTTCCCCGAGGCCGACGAGATCGTCGTCGACTGGCCGCACCGCTATCTGCGGCGGACCACGACCGACGGCCGCACGGTGCTGTGCGTGCTCACCCACGACGCGAAGTTCGACGTGCCCCTGCTGAAGGCGGCACTGGGGATGCCGGTGGCGTTCGTCGGGGCGATGGGCTCGCGCCGCACCCACGAGGAACGCAACCGCCGCCTGCGCGAAGTCGGCGTGAGCGAGCGGCAGTTGGCGCGATTGAGGTCCCCGATCGGCCTGGACCTCGGCGCCCGCACACCGGAGGAGACCGCCCTGTCCATCGTGGCGGAGATCGTCGCGGCCCGGCGCGGAGGGACGGGGGCCCCGCTCACCGGGTCCAGGACGCCGATCCACCGAGACCGGGGGAACGGAGTGATTCGGACACCTTTTGCGCCCGCGCGGTCACGATGAGTGCAAGAACGCGACGCGCCGTCGAAACAGTGTTCCATTCATGGGAGGCGGCGGGTTAAGGTCACGCTCTGAGAGATCTTGTGTGGAGGTGCCCGGTATGGAGAACAGTGAGCCCGTGCGCCGGGGACGGCCGCCTGGCACCCGGTCCGCCGAGGGCGAGCTCACCCCCCGCCAGCAGGACATCGTCCGTTTCATCGCCGACACCGTCCAGCGGCAGGGCTACCCGCCGTCCATGCGCGAGATCGGCCAGGCCGTCCGTCTCGCCAGCACGTCCTCCGTCGCGCACCAGCTGATGACGCTGGAGCGCAAAGGCGTCCTGTACCGCGATCCGCACCGGCCGCGGGCCTACCGCGTGCAAGTCTCCGCGGCCCCGGAAACGAGTGCTCCGGCCGAGCCGCCCGTTCGGGTGCCGCTGGTCGGCCGCATCGCCGCCGGCGCGCCGCTGCTCGCCGAGGAGATGGTCGAGGACGTCTACACGCTGCCGCGCCAGCTGGTCGGCGAAGGCGAGTTCTTCGCCCTGACGGTGTCCGGCGACAGCATGATCGACGCGGCGATCTGCGACGGGGACATCGTCACCGTGCGGCGCCAGGACAGCGCCGACCACGGCGACATCGTCGCCGCCCTCCTCGAGGACGAGGCCACGGTCAAGGTGCTGCGTCGCCAGGTGGGGCAGGTCTGGCTCATGCCCCGCAACCCCGCCTACGATCCGATCCCCGGAGACCAGGCGCAGATCCTCGGCAAGGTCGTGAGCGTGATGCGCGCGCTGTGAGCGCGGTACACGCCGGGCCGCTCAGTGACCGGGTGCGTCGTCCGGCTGGATGTCGGCGAACTCCCACCAGGCGAGCGGCAGCCAGTCTCCGTCGACGAAGCCGTCGACGGAGCCCCCGGTGCCTCGTATGGCCACTCGGGTGCCCTCCGGGTAGGTGGTGCCGGACAGGCCGGTGACTGCCACGAGCAGGGTTCCGAGACGTCGCGACAAAATAATCAATCCTTCCGGAACTGCGCAGAACGGACTCTGCGTCCTCTGGGTGCAAATCGTCTCATCATGTACCAGCCTGGTATATGAGCCACAGCACAGAAGACCGATCGATTTCGCGGGCCTGTCGCTGGAAGGGCAGTGGGCCCTCGGCATCGTCTTCCTCACTGTGACCGCGCTTTTACGTCCAGTGGAGGTGCTTGAGGATGAGGGCTGTCGTGTACAAGGGACCGTTCGAGGTGGCGGTCGAGCAAGTGGAGGATCCCAGGATCCAGCACCCGAACGACGCGCTCGTACGTGTCACGTCGACCGCCATCTGCGGTTCGGACCTGCACATGTACGAGGGCCGCACCGCAGCGGAGCCGGGGATCGTCTTCGGTCACGAGAACCTCGGAGTCATCGAGGAGACCGGCGACGGAGTCACCACGCTCAACCGCGGGGACCGGGTCGTCATGCCCTTCAACGTGGCCTGCGGATTCTGCAAGAACTGCACGGCCGGCTTCACGGGTTTCTGCCTGACGGTGAACCCGGGCTTCGCCGGAGGTGCCTACGGCTACGTCGCGATGGGCCCCTACACGGGAGGACAGGCGGAGTACGTACGGGTGCCGTACGCCGACTTCAACTGCCTGAAGCTCCCCGAGGGCAATGAGCAGGAGACCGACTTCGTTCTTCTCGCCGACATCTTCCCGACCGGCTATCACGGCAACGAGCTGGCCGACGTCCGCCCAGGTGACAGCGTCGCGGTGTACGGCGGTGGCCCGGTCGGACTCATGGCCGCCTATTCCGCGATGCTGCGCGGCGCGAGCAAGGTGTTCGTGGTCGACCGGGTGACGGAGCGGCTCCAGAAGGCCGAGGAGATCGGCGCCATACCGATCAACTTCACCGAGGGCAACCCGGCGCAGCAGATCAAGGAGCAGATGGGAGGCGAAGGCACGGACAAGGGCATCGACGCCGTCGGCTACCAGGCCCAGGCCACGGGGAAGGAGGGCAAGGACCGCGAGGAACCGGCGACCGTACTGAACTCGCTCGTCGAGACGGTCCGGGCGACGGGCGCGCTCGGCATCCCCGGCCTGTACGTCCCGCGCGACCCCGGCGGACCGGACGAGCAGGCCAAGCAGGGCATGCTCATGGTCTCCATCGGGCGCCTCTTCGAGAAGGGGCTGCGCATGGGCACCGGTCAGTGCAACGTCAAGCGCTACAACCGTCACCTGCGTGACCTGATCATCGAGGGCCGTGCGCGGCCGAGCTTCGTCGTCTCGCACGAGCTGCCGCTCGACCAGGCGCCGACGGCGTACGAGAAGTTCGACAAGCGGGTCGAGGGTTACACCAAGGTCGTCCTTCACCCGCAGGCGTAGGAACACCGTCCGGCGGGCGACTGTCGCGGACCGTCCGACGGGCGCTTCTGAGAAATACCCCCTGGGGTATCTGTGTTAGCGTGCAGATACCCCGGGGGGTAATTTCACGCTGAAGGGAGCGCCAGGTGTACTTCGTCGACACCATCGAGACGGCAGGGATCGGGAACCGCGGCTACCTCGCCGGCGGCGAGCGAACGGCGGTGGTCGTCGATCCACCCCGGGACATCGACCGGGTGATCGCGGCGGCGGCCCGGCGCGGGGTGCGGATAGCCCATGTCGTCGAGACGCACATCCACAACGACTACGTCACCGGCGGTCCGGAACTGGCCCGCGTCACCGGTGCCGCCTACCTCGTCCCGGCCGGTGCCCGCGTCTCCTTCGAGCGGGTGCCCGTGCGCGACGGGGACACCACGGCCGTCGACCCCGGCTCCGGGCTGAACCTGCGGGCGATGGCCACCCCGGGCCACACCCCGCACCACACCGCCTACGTCCTGGAGCACGACGGGACGGCCGTCGCGGTGTTCACCGGCGGCTCGCTGCTGATCGGCGCGGTGGGCCGCCCCGACCTGGTCGAGCCGCGGCTGACCGAGCGGCTGGCCCGTGCCCAGCACGCCTCGGTCCACCAGCTGGCCGCCGAACTCCCCGACGACACAGAGGTGTTGCCCACCCACGGCTTCGGCAGTTTCTGCGCCTCCGGCCCGGTCGCGGGCAGCGCCACGACGGTCGGCAAGGAGAAGGCGGGCAACGACGCGCTCACCCAGGACGTGGACGCCTTCGTCGCCGCTCTGCTGGCCGGGCTCGACGACATCCCCGCCTACTACGCGCACATGAACCCCGCCAACGCCGCCGGCCCCGCCCCGCTCGACCTGACGCCACCCGCCGTGGCCGACGCCGACGACATCGCCACCCGGCTCGCCGCCGGCGAATGGGTGGTCGACCTGCGCAGCCGGGCCGCGTTCGCCCAGGGACATGTCGCGGGGTCCTTCAACTTCGCGGCTGAGGGGCAACTCGCCACGCATCTGGCCTGGTTGATCCCCCCGGGGAAGCCGGTGACGCTGCTCGCCGAGTCGGCCGGACAGCTCGCCGCCGCCCAGCGCGAACTGGCACGCGTCGGCATCGACCGGCCCGCCGCCGCCGCCACGGGCGCGCCGTCGGACTGGGTGCGCGAGGGGGAGCGCCCGAGCTCCTTCCCACGGGCCACGTTCGCCGACCTCGCCGGCCGGCGCACGGATCACGGGACGGTCGTACTGGACGTCCGCCGCGACTCCGAACGGGCCGGCGGCTTCATCGCCGGATCGGTCCACATCCCGCTCCACCACCTGCGCCCCCGGCTCCGCGAGATCCCCGACGCAGAGGTGTGGGTGCACTGCGCCGGCGGGACGCGCGCCGCCATCGCCGCGTCACTGCTGGACGCGGCCGGCCGTGCCGTCATCGCCGTCGACGACTCCTTCGACGCCGCCGAGCGGGCCGGACTGGTCGTACGCGAGGGTGCGACGGGGCCGGGGTGCGCGGGGAGCGAGACGGGCCGATGACCTCGTTCCACCACCCCGCGGGCGAAGGCCTGGCCACCGGAGATCAGGGTGGGGACGGCAAGGTCGCGTGAGTGCTCTGATACTCGCCCTGGCCGCCGGGGCCGTCGTCGGTGTGGCGCTCGGTGCGCTCGGGGGCGGCGGCAGCGTCCTGGCCGTGCCCGCCCTGGTCTACCTGCTCGGTTTCACCCCGGTCGCGGCCACCACCGCGAGCCTGGTCGTCGTCGGTGTCACCTCGGCCGCCGCGCTGGCAGCGCACGCGCGCGAGGGCCGTGTCCGCTGGGGCACGGGGCTGCTGTTCGCGGCGGCCGGCACCGTGCCGGCGATGCTGGGCGGCGCGGCCGCCGGACGGATGCCGGACACGGTGCTGACCGGAGGCTTCGCCGTGGTCGCGGCCGTGGCCGCGATCCGGATGCTGCGCCCGCCCCCGGCGACGGAACCCCACCGCCCGCCACGGCCCGGGCGGGCGGCGGCGGCCGGTGCGGGCCTCGGTGCCGTCACCGGAGTGCTCGGTGTCGGCGGCGGCTTCCTCGCCGTACCGGCCCTCGTGGGCGTGGTCGGCCTGCGGATGCGGGCGGCGGTGGGCACCAGCCTGCTGGTCATCACCGTCAACTCGCTGGCCGCCCTCGCGTCGCGGGCCGGGACGGCCGACGGACTGGACTGGGCCCTCGTCGGCCCGTTCGCCGGGGCGGCGATCCTCGGCGCGTGGGACGGCAAACGCCTGGCCACGAAGGTGTCCGGGCCCGCGCTGCAACGGATCTTCGCCCTGGTGCTGCTGGCCGTGGCCACCTTCATGCTGATGGACGCGGTGGCCGTCTGATGTGTACGCCCACGGACGCGCGCGGGCGGCGCCTCACGCCAGCGACAGGAACAGCTTCTCCATGCGGGCGCGCATCTGCTCGGCGTCCTCGCCGTTCTTGCGGCCGGACTCGATGTCGGCCACGCAACTCTGGAGACCGGTCGCGATGATCGCGAAGCCGGCGCGGTCGAGGGCGCGGGACGCGGCGGCCAGCTGTGTGATCACGTCCTCGCAGTCACGGCCTTCCTCGATCATCCGGATCACTCCCGAGATCTGACCCTGCGCACGGCGCAGCCGGTTCAGTACGGACTTGAGTTCGGCTCCGGCGAGATCCAGCTCCACGACCACTCCTCGATATATACCCCTGGGGGTACTGTACGTCCCGTTTCGGGACGGCGTCGACCACCGGGATCACCCACCACCAAGGATCACACCTGTCATGACCGCTCCGGTCACGCCTTCCGCCCTCACCGTCGGCGAGGCGCACGCCCGGCTGTCCGGGTTCACCGTCATCGACGTGCGCACCCCCGGTGAGTACGCCTCCGGTCACCTGCCCGGCGCCCTGAACGTCCCCCTCGACCACATCGGCCGTGTGCTCCCCGGCATCCGTCACGCCGCCGAACACGGCGATGTCCTCGTCGTCTGCGCCTCCGGCGCCCGCTCCCGGAAGGCCTGCGAGCTGCTGGCCGAGCAGGGCGTGCGCAGCGCCACCCTCGTCGGTGGCGCCGGAGCCTGGGCGGCCGCCGGCCACGATCTCCAGCGCCCCGCGGGCCGCGCCGCCCGGGCCGGCTGGAGCATGGAGCGCCAGGTGCGTCTCACGGCCGGCACGCTCGTACTCCTCGGCCTGGGCCTCGGCCTGCTCCACCCGGCGTTCCTGATCCTGTCGGCGGGCGTCGCGGGCGGGCTCGTCCTCTCCGCGCTCACCGGTACCTGCGGTATGGCCCTCGTCCTCGCCAGGCTGCCCCACAACCGCCCGCGCACCGCCGACCTCGACGCGGCGTCGGCGGCCCTGCACGGCAGGTGAGCGCACGCGTCACGGCCGGTGGGCGCACGCGTCACGGCCGGTGGGCGCACGCGTCACGGTGACGCGCGCGCAGGCCGATTCGGCTGATTCAGCCGTGGTGCCGTCACTCCGTCCCGTGGACCATACCGATATGACGCCACGTCACTTACGAGCGGGTCCCGGTCGCGCACTGGCCGCGGTGGTGGCGGTGCTGATTCTCACCGGCACCGCCTGCGACAGCGACAGTCACTCCGACGACCAGGGCCGGGAGCGGCTCACCGTCGCCGCGCTGCCGCTGACCGATGCCGCCGCCCTCTACGTCGCCCGGGACCGGGGGCTGTTCGCGAAGGAAGGGCTGGACGTCCGGATCAAGCCGGTCCAGCAGAGCGTGCAGGCACTGCCCGCCCTGCTGAAGGGGCAGGTCGACGTGATCGCCAGCGCCAACTACGTCACCTACCTCCAGGCCGCCGAAAAGGGCACCGCCGACGTCCGTATCCTCGCCGAGGGCGTCCGGGCCGCCCCGCACATGATGGACGTCCTGGTGGCGAAGGACTCGGCCATCAAGACGCCCGCCGACCTCAAGGGCCGTACGGTCGCGGTCAACCTCCTGAACAACATCCAGTCGCTCACCCTCAACGCGATCCTGGACGCGCAGGGCGCCGGCCGGCCCGTGTACCGGCAGGTCCCGTTCCCCCAGATGGGTCCCGCCCTGCAACGCGGGCAGGTCGACGCCGTGCACGCGGTGGAGCCGTTCGACAGCGCGATCCGCGGCGAGCTGGGGGCCAGGGTGCTGCTCGACGGCGATTCCGGCCCCGCGGCGTCCCTTCCGCTGAGCGGGTACGTCACCACCCGCGCGTTCGCCGCCCGCCACCCGAAGGCCGCGGCGGCCTTCCGCCTGGCCATCACGGCCGCCTCGAAGATCGCCGCCCGGGACCCGTCGGCCGTACGCGCCGAACTGCCCAAGTACACCAAGGTGACCGCGTCCCAGGCCAAGGCCATCCGGCTGCCCGCCTACGCGACCACCTCGGATCCCGCGCAACTGCGCCGGCTGACCCGCCTCATGAAGGAGCAGGGCCTGCTGAACACCTCACTCGACCCCGCCAACCTCCTTGTGACGCTGCCGAGGTGAGGCGCCGTCAGGAGACCGTAGTCCTCGGCGTGACCGGCGTGCTGCTCGCCTTCGGTGTCTGCGAGGCGGTCGGCCGCGCCGGCATCGTCCGCCGCAGCTACCTCCCTCCCGCCTCCGAGGTGCTGGCCCGCGCCACCGAACTGGCCGGCGACCACGCCTTCCTGACCGGCGTCGGCGCCACCCTGCGCGCCTGGGTTCTGGGCCTCGGCCTGGCCTTCGCGATCGCCGTCCCGCTGGGACTGCTCCTGGGCAGCGTGCCGGTCGCGGGCGCCGCCCTCCGCGCGCTCGTCGAGTTCCTGCGCCCGCTGCCGTCCGTCGCCCTCATCCCGCTCGTCTCCCTGCTCCTCGGCTCGGGCACCGAGACCGAGGTCGCCCTCATCACCTACGCGTCCGTGTGGCCGTTGCTGTTCAACACCGTCTACGGACTCGGCGAGACGGACCCGCTGGCCCGGGAGACCCTGCGCGCGTTCGGCTTCGGCCGCCTGGCGGTGCTGCTCCGCGTGGACGTGCCCGGCACCGCGCCGTTCATCGCCGCCGGGCTGCGCATCTCAGCGGCGACCGCGCTGATCCTGGCCGTCGCCACGGAGATCCTCTCCGGCTTCGGCGAGGGTCTTGGCACCTTCATCGCCCAGGCACAACTCGCGACGGACGGCACGCGGGACGTCCTCGCGGGCGTGGTGTGGGCGGGCACGCTCGGCGTACTCGTCAACTGGCTCCTGGTGCGCGCCGAGCGCCGGCTGTTCCCGTGGACACCGGAGCACCGGCGGGTTCCGCGGGTCCGGGCGGCGAAGCGCCCATGACCGGCACCCGTCACGCCCTTCTGCGGTGGCTCGTCCTCGTGGTCTGTGCCGGTGTCTGGCAACTGGCCGCCGTGAACCACCACAGCGTGTTCTTCCCGCCCCCGTCGCGGATCCTCCGGCACGCCGGGGACCTGTGGTTCTCGGGCCCGGCACGGCACGCGTTCCTCTCCGACGCGGCCATCGGCGACGTGCTGCCCAGCCTCGGCCGGATGACCGCGGGCTTCGCGCTCGCCGCCCTCACCGGTATCACCCTCGGGCTCCTCATCGGCCGCTCGCGGCGGGCGTACGCGCTGTGCGACCCGGTCCTCCAGTTCGCGCGGGCCGTCCCGCCCCCGGCCCTGGTGCCGGTGTTCGTGGTCGTACTCGACTTCGGTACGCCGATGCAGCTGACGTCGATCGCGTCCGGCGCCCTGTGGCCGGTGCTGGTCGACACGGCGGAAGGGGCCCGTGCCGTCGACCCGCTGCGGCTCGACGTCGCGGCCGTGCTGCGGCTGACCGCGGCCGAGCGGCTGCGGCTGCTGATCCTGCCCTCCGCGCTGCCACGCGTCTTCGCCGGCCTGCGGCTGAGCCTGTCGCTCTCCCTGATCCTGATGGTCTTCTCCGAACTGCTGCCCGGCACCGCCGACGGCATCGGGTTCACGCTCACCGACGCCCAGTCCCGCTCCGACCTGCTGACGGTGTGGGCGGTCCTGGTGCTGCTCGGCGCCCTCGGGTACCTGCTCAACACCGGCCTGCTGGCCGTCGAGAAACGACTGGTGGGCAGGGCCCGCGCCGGATGGAGGCCGATATGAGGAGCCTGCGGGACGACCGTCCGGAGGGGACCGTCCTCGACGCCGTCGTCCGATTCCTGCGCGATACCGGGATGACGACGGTCTTCGGCAACCCGGGCTCCACCGAACTGCGCATGCTGCGCGACTGGCCCGGCGACTTCACCTACGTGCTCGGCCTCCAGGAGGCCACGGTCGTCGCCATGGCCGCCGGTCACGCCCTGGGCACCCGCAGCGCGGCCCTCGTCAGCCTGCACTCGGCGGGCGGGGTCGGCCACGCCCTCGGAGCCGTCTTCAACGCCCACCGCGACCGGGTCCCGCTCGTCGTCGTCGCCGGCCAGCAGTCCCGGTCGCTGCTCCGGCTGCGCCCGTTCCTCGGCGCCGACGAGCCCGCCCAGTTCCCCCGCCCGTACGTGAAGTTCTCCCGCCAGCCCGAACGCGCCGCCGACGTCCCCGCCGTGCTCGCCGAGGCCCACCGCATCGCGATGACCCACCCGCGCGGCCCCGCCTTCGTCTCCGTCCCCGAGGACGACTGGGACCAGCCGGCCGACCCCGTGGCACCCCGCACACTGCACGCCGGCTTCACCGCGGGCCCCGAAGCCCTGGCCGCGCTCGCCGGCCGCCTGACGGGCTGCGCCCGCCCCGCGCTGGTGATCGGCCCCGGCGTGGACGACGAGGACGCCCTGCCGGAGGCGGTCGCCCTGGCCGAGCGGACCAGAGCCGCGGTGTGGATGAGCCCGCTCTCGGGCCGCTCCGGCTTTCCCGAGTCGCACCCCCTCTTCCAGGGCTTCCTGCCTCCCGTCGCGGGCCCACTGGCCGACCGGCTGGCCCCGTACGACGTGGTGGTGGCCCTCGGCGCACCCGTGTTCACCTACCACGTCGCCGACGACGGCCCGCCCCTGCACCCGGGCACGGCCCTCTTCCACCTGGACTGCGACCCGGCACAGGCCGCCTGGCTGCCCACCGGCACGAGCATCGTCACCACGCTCAAGCCCGCCCTGACCCTCCTGGCCGCGCTGACGCGACAGGCCGACCGGCCACCGCCCCCGCCCCGCACGGTACCCCCGGCGGTGTCCGCCGACGGCGCGAAGATCACCCCCGAACTGCTCCTGGACCTCCTGCGGGAACGACTGCCGGGCGATCGGGTCCTCGTCGAGGAGGCCCCCAGCCACCGGGACGAGCTCCACGCGCGCGTGCCCGTCGACCTTGCGGGCGGCTTCCTCACCACCGGCAGCGGTGCCCTGGGCTGGGGCCTGCCGCTCGCCGTCGGCCGCGCCCTGGCCGACCGCCGCCGCGTGGTGTGCGTCCTCGGGGACGGATCGGCGCTCTACTCCGTCCAGGCGCTGTGGACCGCGGCCCGCCACCGGGCCCCGGTGACGTACGTGATCCTGGACAACGGCGGCTACGCGGCCGTCCGCGCCCTGGGCCGCCGCATCGGCATCACACCCGTCCCCGGCACGGACATCGGCGGCGTCGACTTCGCCGCCCTGGCCGCCTCCCTCGGCTGCCCCGGCGCCGAGGTCAGGCATCCGGCTGAGCTGCCCGCCGCCCTGGACCGGGCGCTCGCCGCCGGCGACGAGGACGGCCCGTACCTCCTCCACGTCCGCGTCACCCCCACCGAGGACGCCCTGTACACCGAACCCCGGGGCCGGTGAGCCGCCGCCGTGCTCCGACTCGACGCCCTCGGCCAGCGCTACGGCGACCACCAGGTCCTGCACGACATCAGCCTCACCGTGCCGGACGGCCAACTCCTGTGCGTGGTAGGCCCCTCCGGCTGCGGGAAGTCCACCCTGCTGCGCACCGTCGCCGGCCTGCTCCCCGCCGCCGAGGGCACGGTCACCGTCGACGGCACACCCGTCACCGGCGTCCCCGACCGCATGTCGGTCGTCTTCCAGGACTACGCCCGTTCCCTGCTGCCCTGGCTGACGGTCCGCGACAACGTGGCCCTGCCACTGCGCCGCCGGGGACTTCGCCGCGCCGCCCGCCGCGCCGAGGCCGAGGACATCCTGGACCGCGTCGGCCTCACCGGCACCGCCGACCGCCATCCCTGGCAGCTCTCCGGCGGCATGCAGCAACGCGTCGCGATCGCCCGGGCGTTGATCGGCCGCCCGTCCCTGCTCCTGATGGACGAGCCGTTCGGCTCGCTCGACGCCCAGACCCGCGAGGACCTGGAAGACCTCCTCGTGGAGGTGCACCGCACGGACGGCGCGACGATCGTCCTCGTCACCCACGACATCGACGAGAGCGTCTACGTCGGTGATCGCGTCGTCGTCCTGTCCCCGGCACCGGCCGCCCACATCGTCCTCGACCAGCCGATCGACCTGCCCGATCCGCGCGAGCAGCTCACGACCCGGGGATCACCGGAGTTCGCCGGCCTCCGGTCGAAGATCGGCCGGGCGGCCCGCACCCCGGCCACCTCGTGAGGTCCGGCCCCCGCGGCACTGGAGGACCTCCGTGCGCGGCTGCGTAATCCGTTGGCGCAGCCGGGAGTTGGCGTGCCAGCCTGGTGCGCCATGGAACAGGATGTGTGGACCGAGCAGGTGGCCCGGACGTACGACGAGTCGTCCGCGTACATGTTCGCGCCCGAGGTGCTGGAGCCCGCGGTCGGGTTCCTGGCGCGCCGCGCGGAAGGCGGGCCGGTGCTGGAGTTCGCGGTCGGCACGGGGCGGGTCGCGCTGCCGCTGCGGGAGCGGGGCGTGGCCGTCAGCGGGATCGAGCTGTCGGAGCCCATGGTGCGGGAACTGCGCCGCAAGCCCGGCGGGGACGCCATGCCGGTGACACCGGGAGACATGGCCCGGGTGCGGGTGCCGGGCGAGTTCAGCCTCGTCTACCTGGTCTACAACACCATCAGCAACCTGCTCACCCAGGACGAGCAGGTCGCCTGCTTCCGCAACGCCGCCCGCCATCTGCGTCCCGGTGGCCGGTTCGTCATCGAGGTCGGCGTGCCCGACCTGCAACGGCTGCCGCCGGGGGAGAGCGCCCGGCCCTTCCACGTCGGTGAGCACCACGTCGGCTTCGACACCTACGACCTGGTCGACCAGCGCCTGGTCTCCCACCACTACCGCCTCACCGACGGGCGGGCCGAGACGTTCCGCTCCCGCCACCGCTTCGTGTGGCCCTCCGAGCTGGACCTGATGGCCCGTCTCGCGGACCTCGAACTCCGCGAGCGGTGGGCCGACTGGAACGAGACCCCGTTCACGGCGGACAGCAGGGCGCACGTGTCCGTGTGGCAGAAGCCGGACGCCGTGGGTCAGTAGCCGACGCGGAAGGTCGCGTCCTGCTGCTCGGTGGCGGTGGAGACCGGGTCGACGCGCAGGGCGTAGTCGTAGTGGCGGATGTAGCGGGTCGGGTTGTTGTAGGAGCGGAAGGACGACCAGCTCGCGTCGGCCAGGCCCGCCGTCCGGTGGAAGGTGGCGTCCGCCGCGAACGCCGACGTGCCGTCGTTCACGTCGAGTCGCAGTTGGTAGTCGTAGTGCCGCAGGTAGCGGGTCGGGTAGTTGACCGACTGGAAGGAGACTCCCGAGCTGTCCGCGAGGCCGGGGACGAGCTTCCACTGCGAGTCGGTGTACGGGTCGAAGGGGTACTCGTCGATACGGCCCACGAAGTCGGAGTGGCGGACGTAACGGGCCGGGTAGTTGTAGGACTTGAGTCGGTTCCAGGCGGGGGCGCCCCACGTGGCGACGAGGTTGTCGTACTGGGTGGCGGTGATCGTGGTGATGCCGCAGTGCTTGGAGTTGACCGGCTGGGTGTAGGTTTTCTGGTCCAGTGCCGTCCAGGTGCCCGCCGAGAGGTCGCTGGACTGCCAGGCGTAGAAGACGCCGTTGGGGGTGTAGGTGTCCCCCCACAGGTACCAGGTGCCGGCCGTCAGGGACTTGACGAGTGTCGGGGCCTCGGTGCCGCCGTGGGCGGCCGGGGTGCTGAAGACGGTGAAGCTGCCCGGGTCCAGCGAGGTGGAGCGGGCGCCGACGAGGGTCTGGTCCTTCTTGAAGTACAGGTAGTTGACGCCGTTCACGCCGACGGCCATGTCGCCGTCGATGACGTCGTAGCCGGGGTCGAAGAAGACCTGGGGAGCGGAGACGGTGACGAAGTCGGTCGTGTGGTTGACCATGATGACGTTGTGGCCGCTGCTGTTGACCGCGGAGTAGATGAGCGCGTACTGGCCGCGGCCGGCGTCCCAGAACGCCTCCGGCGCCCAGCAGTGCGTGTCCATGTCGTGCAGCCTGAGCCGGTGGTAGCCGGTGAAGGTGCGCAGGTCGGTCGAGTTCCACACGTGCACGTACTGGCTGACGTAGCTCCAGTCGGTGCCCTTGAGGTCGGTGGCGAGGACGACGAAGGTGCCGTCCTGTTTGCGCAGGATGAACGGGTCGCGCAGGCCGAGCGCCCCCTCGGTGGGGGTGACCACGGGGTTGTTCTGGTTGAGCGGTGTCCAGTTCAGCGAGTCCTTGCTGACGGCGAGGTGGAGGCCGTAGTCGGTGCCGGTGCCGTTCGGGGACTCGGTGAAGTAGCCCATGACGTACGCGGAGTCGGCGGCGTGGGCGGTGCCGGTGCCCAGGGTCAGCGCGCCGGTCATGGCCAGGGGAGCGGTGGCGGCCGCGCGCAGGACGAGTCGACGGCTGGGGAGGGGGCGGCTCATACGTACTCCAGTGGTCGATGTCGATCGATATGTCGAACGAGGTTCGGAGAGGCGATCAGAAGGTAGGGCGTGGCCATGTGCGCGTCAATCACTCCGCTCATCCTTTGTGATTTCTGTGGGGCGGAAGGTGCGGGCGGGTGGGCCGTTGACATGTGTCAGCCGCCGAACCCACGGTTGCCGGAACGTTCCCGAGTTCCTGACCAGCGCCGAGTACTACATGTCGTTCGTCTTAGGCGTGGTGGAGCAGGCCGCCCGCGCCGGTCTGAACGTCACCCTGCTGTCCTCCGGGAACCTGCCCAAGGGCGGGGCGGTGCCCCAGGTCGACGGGCTGGTGCTGTGCGATCCGGCGCCCGAGGACCCGATGGTCCGGCGGCTCATGGACTCCGGGCTGCCGGTCGTCACCGCCGAGCGGTACGTCGGCGGCAAGGAGCCGGCCGGGGTCGTCTGGACCGACCACGAGGCGTCGATGACCGAACTGCTGGACCACCTCCGCGACAGCGGAGCCCGCCGTCCGGCCCTCATCGCCTCCGGCGCCACCTCCGACTGGTCCCTCACCCTCCAGCGGACCCATGCCCGCTGGTGCGCCGGCAACGGTCTGCCGACGATCGTGCGGAAGACGCCCTACGAAGCCGGCCCGGACCAGGTCCGGTACGCCGTACGGAAGCTGCTCGCCGAGGAACCCGGGATCGACGCCCTGGTGTGCGCCCCCGACGGCGCCGCCGCCGCATGCCTGCCCGCACTCCGCGCTGCGGGCCGCACCGTCGGCGCGGACCTGCTGCTGGCGTCGTGCGTGGACTGCTCGGCGATGCGGACGGCGGAACCGCCGATCACGGCGATCGACCTCCGGCCACGGGACATGGGGACCGAGAGTGCCCGCCTGCTGTGCGAGCTCCTGTCCGGCGACGCGCCCGTGGGGACGGTGCGCGGCCTGCCCGTCGCGCTGAACATCCGGGCGTCGACCCGACGGCTCGGCCCACCGCGGACCGGGACCCGGGGTCAGGCGACCTGACCGCCCACTCCCGAGCGCCCGTCGGGGACGGCCAGCAGCCCGACCGTCACCTGTTCGCGGACCTCTTCGCCGAGCACGCCGGCCACCGCTTCGGTGATCGACGCGATCAGCCGCGCGGGTGCGTCCGGCACCTTCGGGTGCCGGTAGGCCGCTTCGCGCAGGCTCAGCGTGACGTTCGGGGCGGCCTGGCCGGACGGTACCCCGCCGATGCCGCGCCGGTGCGGGGGGATGCCGATGAGGTCGACCGCGACCAGGCGCCCGAACCGCTCGCCGTAGACGGAGCCCACCGCGTCCGTCAGCCCGCTGATCAGGCCCTCCTCCACCTTCTCGTCCAGGGCGGTCTCACTGATGTGCACGGTGAAGTGAGGCATGGTGGAATCTCCGTTCGTGCCCGCGGACACGGGCAGTCGACGTCTGATGTCTTTGTGAGCAAAGCATCTTTGCTGGCAAAGGTAAATGGTGAGGGGTACAGGATGGCCGGATCCGCGCGGCGCGAGGCCGGAGCGGGTGAAGTGGACTCCGTGGTACGCGAGTTGCTGTTGCTGATGCCTCGGATGGCGAGCCGGGTGAAGCGCATTCCCGTGCCCGAGGCGCTGCGGACGCAGTCCTTGGCGCCCCGTCACCTCTCCTTGCTCTCCTGCCTGTTGTTCGACGGGCCCACGACCGTCAACGAACTGGCCGCGCGGCTGGAGGTGGCGCCCACCACGGTCAGCCTGATGGTGGGGGACCTGAGCGGCAAGGGCATCCTGGAGCGGCACGAGGACCCGGCCGACCGGCGACGCCGGATCGTGGCCATCGCCCCCGACCAGCACGACGCGATCGCGGCCTGGCTCGCCCCCGGCGCCGCCGCCTGGCGCCGCGTGCTCACACCGCTGGCGCCGGCGCAGCGGCGCCTCTTCGTCGAGACCCTGCGCGCCTACGAGGCCGCGGTGGAGGAGGAACGCGAGCGCTGAAGCGCGCCGGAGGGGGAACGCCGCCTCAGCGGCCCGAGTCCCAAGTGACTCGACCGGCAAGGAGATTCACGTGACCGACATCGACCCGCAGGACGTGGCCGACCGCTGCATCGCACAGTGGAACCTCCCGGAAGGCCACCGAACGCCGCGCGGCCATCGAGCGGCTGTGGGCCGAGGACGGCACCCATATCCTCCAGCCGCCCGAGGAGATGCGGCGGATCGCCGCGGAACTCGGCTTCGAGCACACGACGTCGGAGGCCCAGGGGTACGACGCCATCGAGACCCGGGTGGCACGAAGCCACGAGCGTTTCGTTGAGAAGGAGGGAATCACGTTCCGGGCGTGCGGCGACGCGGTACGCCTCCACGGCGTGGTCAGGTTCGGCTGGGAGGCCGTGTCCGCCGAAACCGGCGACGTGGCGGGCGGCGGCTCGGAGATCCTCGTGCTCGACGAGACCGGGCGGATCAAGACCGACTACATGTTCCCCGGCGCCTGACCTCCAGCGGCCGAGGCCAGTGGCCCGGCGGCCGCCGAGAGCGCCTCGGCCGTCGCCGGGTCGGCCGGCAGGAACGCCTCCAGCTTCAGCTCCGCGAGTGTGACGTCGACGGCGGTGGCGAAGGTCGTCACGGTCGTCATCAGGCTCAGCTCACCGTACGAGGACCGCAGACGGAGCGGAACCGCGAAACCGAGGTGGCCCGCGGACGGCTCCAACTCGGGCACGTATGCCGTGAGTTCCTCGCGCAACTCCGCCAGGTGGCCGAGACGCGCCAGGATGTGGCGCGCCCATTCGGCGAGGTTGCTGATGCGGGGAGCCAGGCCGTCCGGGTGCAGCGCGAGGCGGTAGACGTTCGTGCCCGGGCCCAGCAGTTCGGGAGCCACCTCTTCGGTGATCACGTCGAACGCGGTGTTCGCCGCGATCAGATCACCGCGCCGGTCCACCACCAGCGCCGGATACGGCAGATGCCCGCGCAGGATGTTGTCGATCGCCGTGCGCACGGGTGCCAGCACCGGGTCGTCGAGTGAACTCTCGGGGTAGGCGGGCGCGTACCCGGCGGCCAGCAGCAGTTCGTTGCGCTCCCGCAACGGCAGTTCCAGCGACTCGGCCAGCCGCACGACCATGTTCCGGCCGGGGGCGGACCTGCCGGATTCGATGAAGCTGAGGTGCCGCTGGGTGGTGCCCGCCAGCAGCGCCAGGTCGAGCTGGCTGAGATGACGGCGGGTACGGCGTTCGCGAAGCGCACGAGGGAAGTCCACGGGCCTGTTGTAACGGCCCGGGCGGCCTCCGGGCCATTCCCCCCGGGGAATTGTCGCCATACGCCGCGGCGATGAACATCGGCGGCATGGACATCGGTGTACTGCTTCCGACCGGAACCGCCCAGTGGGGCGAGGCCGACGACCCCCGCACCCTCGTCGGCTTCGGCCGCCGGGCCGAACGCCTGGGCTTCTCCTCCCTCTTCGTCAACGACTCACTGATCAGCCCGCGCATCGAAGCCCTTACGATGCTGGCCGCGCTCGCCCCGGCGACCGAGACCGTGACCCTGGGAACGGCCGCGCTGATGCCGTTCCTGCGCCGGCCGGTCCAGGCCGCGCAGTCGCTGGCGTCGATCGACCTGTTGTCCGCCGGCCGGCTCACCGTGACCGTCGGCGCCGGCTTCCCCGGCCGCTTCGGACGGCCTCTCTACACCCTGTCCGAGGTGCCGTGGGAGCGGCGCTTCGCCCGCCTGGACGAGACGGTGACCCTGTGGCGGGCCCTGTGGGACGGCGCCGGCTCCTTCCACGGCGAGATCCTCCGTTTCGACGACCTCCCACCCGCGACCAGACCCTCCCGGGCCGACGGCCCGCCCATCTGGCTCGGCGGCGCCACCCCGGCGGCGCTGGCCCGCACCGGCCGGCTGTACGACGGATGGCTGCCCTACCCGCCCGACCCCGCCGACTACGCCTCCGGGCTCCGCGACATCCGTACGGCGGCGGCCGACGCCGGACGGTCGGCCGAGGACATCACCCCTGCCCTGTTCGTGTCGGTGCGGATCGACGACGACGTCGAGAGCGGCCGCCGGGCACTGGACGCGTACGCGCGGGCCGCATACGGCATGCCGCTCGAGGAGCTGGAGAAGATCCAGGCGGTCGTCACCGGCTCGGCCGACCAGGTGCTGACGGGTCTACGGCGCTACGTCGCCGCCGGCGCCCGGCACATCGTCGTCCGCCTCGGCGCCCTGGGTCTGTCCTCGCAACGCGACCAGCTCGAACGGGTGGCGGACCTGATCCCGGCCGTAGCGGCCACGGCTCACTCGTGCTGAGCGGCGAACCGAGCGAGTCGCTGCGCCAACTCCTGCACGAGAACGCGTAGTTCGGTCGGCCTCCGTACCACGAACGGGCAGTCGAGCCCGGCGATCAGAGGCGGGATCCAGTCCAGCCGCTCCGCGCGGAGCCGGACACGGAACCACCTCCCGTGCTCGTCGACGAGCGCGATGCCCTCGGGGAACCTCGACCTGATGTGCTCCCGTGTGCCCTGCACGAGGATCTCGACCTCGTGGGTCCACGGGGTCTCGGCGAGCGTCGCCAGCGTGTGCGACGCGGCGTCGAAGTTCTCGGGCCGGTCGAAGGAGCCCGGCAGCACGCGCACGTCACCTGCCCGGTCCACCCGGAAGGTCCGCACGTCTCCCGATTCGGCATCCGCGCCGGTGACGTACCAGCGGCCCGAGTGGGCCACGAGACCGTAGGGGTGGACGACCCGGTGACTGACCCTGCCGTCACGGCTGCGGTACTCCATCGCCACCGGGTGCCGGTCGGCGGTGGCCTCGGCGAGCGTGAGCAGGACGCGCCCGGCGGGGCCGTCGGCGCCGCGGTCGGCGGTCGCCGTGAACCGTGTCGTGGCCAGCAACGCGTCCAGCCGCCGGCCCAGCGGCTCGGGCAGCACCCGGCGCAGCTTCGCGACGGCGGTGTCGGCGGCGGCGTCGGACGCGGGGACCGGACCCGCCCGCCGCACGGTGATCAGACCGAGCACGGTGGCCAGCGCCTCGTCCTCCGTGAGCATCAGCGGGGGCATCCGGTACCCGCGTGCCAGCCGGTAGCCGCCGTAGCGTCCGCGTACCGACTCGACGGGCACGTCGAGGTCGACCAGGTGATCGACGTACCGGCGGACCGTGCGCTCGTCCACGCCCAGCCGCCCGGCGAGGTGGGCGACCGTATGGACGCCTCCGGCCTGAAGAATCTCGAGGAGGGCGAGCACGCGCGCGGTGGGACGAGTCATGCGGCCAAGTCTCTCCCGGATACCGGGCGGATCCTGTCCGGTATCCGTCCTACGGTCTTGGCAGGACGCGGGACAGTCCCGCGCCGCAGCCCCGCGACACGTCCGAGGAGACCGCCATGCAGTTCGCTTCCATCCGCCTCATCACCGACGACGTCGACCGCATGGTCGAGTTCTACGAGAGGGCGACGGGCCGGACCGCGAAGCGTTTCACCGACGACTTCGCCGAGTTCCGCACCGCCACCGGAGCCCTCGCTCTCGCGAGCGTCCGCACGGTGCGGGCGCTCGGCGCGCGGGCGCCGCGACCGGCAGCCAACGAGAGCGTGATCATCGAATTCCTCGTCGACGACGTGGACCGCGAGTACGACCGGCTCCGCCCGCTCGGCATCGAGTTCGTGACAGAGCCCACGACCCAGCCCTGGGGCAACCGCTCCCTGCTGTTCAAGGACCCCGACGGCAACCTGGTCAACTTCTTCGCACCGGTCAGCCCTGAGGCCGAGCAGCGCCTCCTGGGCGCGGAGTGAGGGCCGGTCCACGCGGGATTGCGGCGGCACCGAACGGGTCCGGACCGGCCAGAAGTTCACGTAACCGCGCCAGGGGGAGCCGCGGATCCCGGGCGGCCGGCCCCTTCGTCTCCGGCTCACGGCTGAGCCGGTCCAGGAACTCAGCCGCCCGTGCGGATCAGCCCCGTCAGGTACCGCCACAGTGACGACCGCCGCTTGGCGGCCTGGTCCGGGACGAACTCCTCGGTGACCTTGGTGTCATCGGTGACCCCGGTGTCCTCGACAGCCTCCGGCGCCGGTGTCCGCGACGCGGGGGACACCGTGGGGGCGGTGAGTTCGTACCGGACGGGCAGGGACCGCAGGCCGCGCATGAACGGGGAGGATCGCCAAAGGAGTTGATCGACGGGGAGGGCGAGTTCCAGGTGGGCGAAGCGCTCGAACAGGCGGCTCACGCCGGCCGCGGCGATCGTGGAGGCCAGCTCGCGGGCCGGGCACTGGCGCGGGCCCGCGCCCCAGGACAGGTGCGCCCGGCTGCTGATCGTGGAGCCCGAGGTCATCCGGCCGGCGAAGAGCGGGTCGGCGTGGGCCGCGGAGGAGGAGACCCACACCGGGTCGCCGGCGCGGACGGTGTACTGGCCGAGCCGGGTGTCCCGGGCCGCGAACCGCGGCACGAAGTTGACCAGCGGCGGCTTCCGCATGACCACCCGGTTCATCGTCTCCCGCACCATCCCGGCGGACAGCACGGTCCGTACGCCGCCGTCGACCTCACCGGAGATCACCTCCACGACGGTGTTGGAGATGAGGATTCCGACATGGTCGGAGGTCATGCCGAGCAGCATGAACAGTTCGCGGGCCAACTCGTCGACGGACAGGTCGGGATGGGCGGCCAGCAGGAGGGAGGGAAAGTCGTCGCCCGGCTCGCGGATCTTGGTGGCGGCGAGTTCGGCGAGCGTCTCCAGGAGTCGCCCGAGGGCGGGTTCCGCGTCCGGGCCGGCGTCCAGGACCCGCCACATGTCCATCAGCGCGTCATCCCCCTGGGCAGCGGGGAAGCCGAGGAGGTGACTCGCCGCCATCAGCGGCAGGGGCCGCGAGAACTGTGCCGACAGGTCGGCGTGGCCGGTGCCGCCGCCCTGGCCGAGCAGGGTGATGAGTTCGTCGGCGTAGGACGTGACGGCCGCGCGGAGCCGCTTGGCCTGCGCCTGGCGCGGGTCCTGGAACGGCCGCAGGGCCGCGTCCCACGCCGTGCGCAGCGTGCGGTAGCCGGAACCGCCCTGGATGAGGACGTGGTTGACCTCCAGGGAAGGGGCCAGCGGCCAGTCCGCGGGCACCCGGCCCTCCGTGCGGGCCCGCCAGTTCTCCAGCCCCTTCGGCCAGCCCTCGTCGTCCTGAAGCACCTGGAGCGCCTCGCGGTAGCCGAGCACCAGCCACGCCGGCACGCCGAGCAGGTCGACGGGCGCGACCGGCCCGTGCCGCTCGCGCAGCCGCTCGTACACCAGCGCCGGGCGCGTCTCGTAGTCCCGCGTCAGCAACGGCTGAGGGTCGAGGTCCTCCAGGCGTGCGCCACCGAGCTCGGTCGACCCTCCGTCGACCAGGTGCGATTCCATCGTGCTTGCAGCCCTCCGACGCTCCCCGCAACGGCCCTTCACCGGTGAATGGTTGACGGCCGGGGGGCGACCCTACCTCAGGGGAGCCGTCCGATCCATGGCGGGTACCGGCGAGTAGCCGGCCGTTGGCATCGGCCGTCCGCGTCAGCCACGCATGGGTTCCCGGCGGCGGACACGACCTCCCGGCGCCGGCGGTGGCGCTGCTCGTGTCTCATGGCTGCCGGCCGCTTTCCTGGCTGCCGCCGCGCAGCCGCTCGATGCCGTCCAGGACTCCCTTCCGGCGGGCGTGCGTACGCTCGTAGGCCTCGATCACCGTCAGCTCCGACGGGGACAGCGTGCCCAGGCGCCGATGGATCTGATCCGTGCTGAGCTGGCTGAACCCGTGGATCGGCAGGTCCTCCTCGCTCCGCACCGCGCCCAGGACATCCTCGGGACTCGGGCTGGGCCGGGGCCCCTGCCGCACCGCGCCCTCGGCGACACCCCTGGCCTTGCGGACGCCGCTCTGAATGACGTCAGAGGCCTGGACGATGGCGGTCCGCACCGTCCGGACCGCCGCGTCGGCCAGCCCGCCGTCGCTGCTCGTGCCCGGCCCGAAGCCGGCGGCGGACTCCGCCACGGCACGGGCGTGCTCGGCGAGGCTCTCCTCCAGTTCCAGCAGCAGTTCCTCGTCCTGGCGGCGCAGCGACGCGAGCAGGTGGGCGGTCGTCTCGTCGTCCACCTGCTCGGCGAGCACCTCTCCCGCCCGGCACGTCGCCAGCGCCCGCGCGGCAGCCGAGTACTCGCTCTCCGCGTTCCGCAGCAGCCGTCGTGCGTCGGCGGGACGCCTGCCGGACAGCATGCCCTTGACGGCCGCCGCGCCGATGTTCAGCGGCAGCATCGCCGTGCGCACCGCGCCGTGGGAGACGTACCGTGTCATGCTCGCCGCCGTGCCCACGAGCCCCTGCGGTTGCAGATCGCGCACCTGGCGCTGGATGCGCTGCACACCGACCTGGACCTCGGCGGCCTGGCGTTCGAGCATCTCCCGGTTCGGACCCGCCGGCGTGACCGTCGCATCCGCCCGGAGCCGGTCGAGGACCGCGGCGTGCGCCTGGCGTGCGTCCTCCAGCGCCGGTACGAGCTCCTCCGTCATCACTGCCATACGAGGCTCCCTCGGGGAACAAGGTGGGCGGGCAACCGGCACCATCCTGCGGCAGCCGGGCCAAGATCGCCTGCTGGGCCGGTGCCCGGTGCCGCCGCACTCGTCCGTCCGGGTGAGGCCGCGCCGTTGCGGGAAATCCGTTGAATCTGCACACCACCCCTGAGCAGTGGTCACGGCCGTGCCGCAGCCCGGGGATCGGTGGGTCCGAGTGTGCGCCGCGCGCCGAGGGCAATGGTCGCGCGTGCTGCGGCGCAGCAGGCCCTGTGAAGGAGTGGGCGTCCTCGGTCACCGGGTCGTCACGCCGGTGAAGGTCGCATTCGCGACGGGGTCTGCTCACCTCGTGCGCCGCTGGCCGTCCCCTGGACGGGCGTGCTTTGATCCTTCGCGTGGCGCAGGTCGCCGCTGTCGGCTATCGCCTGACGGCTCGTGCTGTCGGGGATCGAGCGAGCGGACCACGCCACGGAAGAGTGCCTATGTGAAGGGAACAGCGCGTCATGAACCATGCCTCCCGGGTGGAGACGGCCCAGATATCCGACGCCGACCTGGACCGCGTCGCCGGCGGCCTCGCGGCCGGCGGCTCCGGGGGTCTCCACATCGAGACGCCGGTCGCGGACCTCTGCGCCGACGTGCTGGCCTTCGCCACGCCCGAGGGTCTCACGGCGGGCGGAAGCGTCACCGCCACGCACTGACGGCAGCGTCCGCGCGTCCATGGGTCCCGGGTCATGTGATCCGGGGCCCATGGCGTTTCCAGCGGCCGGGAATACCCCTGGGGGGTATATCGTTAGGTCCTCGTGGAGAGCTCATCCGACCTGAGGAGCCCACGATGGACCACAGCGCACACGAGCACGAGCACCGCGACCACTTCTCGCACGGCTCCTGGCGAACGGCCGCGCAGGCGACGTTGCACTGCCTGACCGGGTGTGCCATCGGCGAAGTCCTCGGCATGGTCGTCGGCACCGCCGCCGGCCTGCACAACGCGGGCACCGTCGTCATCTCCGTCGTACTGGCCTTCGTCTTCGGCTACGCACTGACCATGCGCGGACTGCTGCGTGCCGGGTTGCCCGTCCGGCGGGCGCTGAAGGTCGCGCTCGCCGCGGACACGGTGTCCATCGCGGTGATGGAACTGATCGACAACACCGTCATGGTGGGTGTGCCCGGAGCCATGGACGCCGGGCTCACCGATGTCCTCTTCTGGGTCTCGCTGTTCCTCTCCCTCGTCCTGGCGTTCCTGCTGACCACTCCGGTCAACCGATGGATGATCGGCCGCGGCAAGGGCCATGCCGTCGTGCACGCCTTTCACTGACACCGGGGGAGCGCGGTCTTCTGGGCGGTCTTCTCATTCCGCCGCCAGCAGTTGCGCCGGCGCGATGCGGGACAGCGCGCGGATCGGTACCGCCAGGGCGCCGCAGACCAGGGCCACCGCGGCCAGGACGGCCAGGAGCGCGGCGCCCGCCAGGGCGGGAAGGCGACCGTCGAGCACACCCCGGCCGAGGGCGAGGACACCCGCCAGGCCGAAGACGGCTCCGGCCAGGCCGCCCAGGAGGGCGAGGCCGAGGCCCTCGTAGAAGGTGAGTCGGGCGAGTTCGCGCTTCGTCCAGCCGGTGGCGTGCAGGACGGCGAGGTCGGCGGCGCGCTCGCGCTGGGAGAGCACCAGGACGTCCACCGCCCCCGCCGCGCCGAGCAGCAGGGAGAGGACGGCGCTCAGGTAGTCGGCCGTGCGGGCCCGGGCGACGACCGCGTTGCCGAGCAGCGAACCGGCGACCTCGCCGCGGAAGGCGAGGGTGACGGACAGCAGCACCGTGAAGGCGCCCACACCGAGGGCCAGGCCGGTGGCGCCGAGCGCGGTACGGCCGCGGACGCGCAGCAGGTTGCGCATGGCCAGTCCGGCGACCGAACGGACGGCGCGGGCCCGGCCGGTGGCGGTCACCGGAGGCACGACCGCGTCCAGGGGCCCGAGCCGGGTCGCCCGCCAGGCCGGGACCAGCCCCGCGACCAGCGCGAGCAACAGCGCGACGGGCAGGACCAGGACCGCCTTCAGTGCCGCGTGGGGCACGTCCAGCAAGCCGCCCAGGACGAAGGCGAGCAGGGAGCCCAGCGCGCCCGCGCCCAGTCCGATCACCGCCAGTTCGCCGAGGATCAGCCGGAGGATCTCCGGGGCGCTCCAGCCCACACATCGCAGCGTGCCGATCTCGGCGCGACGGGATCGTACGGAGGCCAGCGCGGCCTGGCCGAGGAAGAGCCCGCAGACGACCAGCACCAGCACGAACAGGGCCGCGCTCTTGGTGTCCACGGCCCGCAGGATGCGCAGGGCCACGCCCTTGGCGGCCCAGTTCTCGCTGATGCGGATCCCCGAGGGCAGCGCGACGGTCTGCGGTGCGGGCGAGCTGCCGACGGTGACCTCGACGTGCAGCTTCGGGCAGGCGGAGTGGATCTGCGCGGCGACGGCGTTGACCCGGGCCCGGGAGGTCGCGTCGACCCCGGTCACGCCCGCCACCCGGATACGGATGGCGCTGACCGGTGCCTTCTCCTGCGCGGTGGGCTTGTGGCGGCTGTGGGTGAACGCGGAGACCGAGTCGAGGGTGGTGAGCAGGGTGGGCGGCGCGCCGAGATAGCCGCCCAGATTGCGGTCGGGCCGCAGGGGCTGGTTGCCCAGGGCGCGGCGGGAGGCCGCGTCCGCGCCGGTGACCTCCGGGGACTGGTAGGTCTCCAGCGGCACCTTGGACAGGGCGGAGAAGCCGCGCAGCTTGCCGGTGTCGTAACGGCCGACCAGACGCAGCATCGGGATGGGCGCGCGCCCCGAGTCCGGACTGCCGCAGGACTTGTTGCCCATGCAGTCCGTACCGGTGAGGCCGGTGACCGTACGGAACTGGGTGCCCGCGTTCTCCTCGGGGATGTCGGTCCTGGGCCGGTGGTCGAAGTTGTCCTGCCAGACGTCGGCGGACTGCGCGGACCGGGTCCGTGCGGCCAGGCCGTCCCCGGTGTCGCGGTAGGCGACCGGGCCGACCGTCCAGTAGTTGCCCGCCTGGAAGCTGACCGAGGAGCTCGCGGAGCGGAAGGCGCGGTCGAGATCGCCGGCGACCTTGCCGACGGTGGTGCCGTGCAGGCCTTTGACGAAGGCGTGCGCGGCGGGGCTGCCCAGCTTGGCCGGCAGCGCGGCGGGGTCGCCGGCGTCCAGCCGTTGCACGGTCGCCTTGACCCTGCCCGCGGTCAGGGTGTGGCTGCTGAGCATGATCGGGACCTGGTAGTCGTGCTGGCGCTGGGCCACCGGGCCCTTGTCGAACGGGTCGGGACCCCAGACCGGCCGGTCCTTCGCCGTGAGCATCCGTCCGGAGGTGACCGCGGCACCGAGTCCGACGAGCCGGTCCTCGGCGGCCGGATCGATGGCCGACAGCAACACCGGGAAGGAGACCGGCACTTCGGCCACGGCCTTCCCCTTGCCCGACTGGCAGCTCAGGCGTGAGCGTGCGTCGGTGTCGAACGGGGAGGCCGGAGCGGGGTTGTACGGCGGCTCGGCCTGCGGTGTCAGTGTCGTGCCGTCCGTACCCTGCGCCGTGTCCGACTTGTCATAGTTGTAATACCAGCAGACGTAGTAGTCCCCGCGCTTCGCCTTCTCCTGCTCCAGACCCAGCAGTCCCGTGTCCTCCAGGAGGTCGTCGCGGGAGACGATCGGGTTGTGGGTGAGGTAGACGTACTGGTCGGCGACCGGGTAGCTGCCGAGGCCCGCCGTCAGCGTGGGCTTGACGCGCAGCAGTTGGGCCGGGGCCTTGCCGTCCAGGAACCGGGAGACGTCGATCCGCAGCGTGGCGTGCACCATGAGGTAGCCGACGTTGGCGACGGGCGCGGCCACCTCGACTCCGGCCAGGTCCTTGATCCGCCGGTACTGGTCGAGGGTGATGCCGCCGAACACGCCGGACAGGAAGTTCGCCTGCACCAGGCCGTGTCGCCGCTCGACGGCCGTGTCGGTGCCGGGCGGCCGGACCAGCACGTCGTACGCCGAGCGGGCGTTGCGCTGCACCAGGCCGGTGGTCTGCGCGCGGCTGGTGGTCACCGCGGAGGTGAGCAGCGTGAAGCTGGTGGCGGCGACGAGGATCCCGGCGGCCAGGGCGAGGGCGCGGGCGCGGCGACGGCGTAACTGGGAGAGGATCATGGCGATCACGGACGCAGGCCCCCGAGCCGGTCGAGGACGTCGGTGGCCGGTGCCACCTGCTCGTCGGCGACGATCCGGCCGTCGCCCAGCCGGACGATCCGGTCGCAGTTCGCGGCCACCTCGGCGTCGTGCGTGGCCACCAGCATGGTCATTCCATAGCGCTCGCGCAGCGACAGCAGCAGGTCGATGATCTCCCGCCCGGTCGCGCTGTCGAGGTTGCCGGTCGGCTCGTCGGCGAGCAGCAGTCCCGGCCGGTTGATCAACGCCCTGCAGATCGCGACCCGTTGCTGCTGACCGCCGGAGAGTTCCGAGGGCAGGGCGTTCGCGCGCTCCGTCAGGCCGACCGCCTCCAGCAGTTCGCCGGCCCGGGCCCGCCGGTCGAAGTCCACCCGGCGCGGCAGCACCGGTGCGAGCACGTTGTCCAGCGCGGTCAGCGCGGGCAGCAGGTGGAAGCGCTGGAACACGAAACCCACCCGGCGCCGGTGCGCGTCCAGTTGACGTGCCGTCAGTTCCTTGCCCTCGACCACGACGGTGCCCTCGTCCGGCCGGTCCATCCCGCCGAGCAGGTGCAGCACCGTGGACTTCCCCGAGCCCGACGGACCGGTCAGCGCGACGGCCGAGCCGTCCTCGATCTCCAGATCGACGGCGTCCAGTGCGGTCACCCCCGGATATCGGCGGGACACACCCCTCAACGTCACGTCCACGTACTTCCCACCCTTTCCGCACTGCCGTCCGCGAGTGCGACCTCTACATTGCGGCAATGCAGCGGTACATTGTCACAATCCAGGAGGTGTGTAAATGCCACTGCACCATGCGGTGCTCGCGCTGCTGACCGAGGGCCCGAACCACGGCTACGAACTGAAGGCACGCTTCGAAGAGGCCATCGGCCCGCAGTGGGGCGGCCTCAACATCGGCCACCTCTACCAGATCCTGGACCGCCTGGTCCGCGACGGCTACGTCACCCGCTCCCACGTGGCCCAGTCGGACCGCCCCGACAAGACCCGCTACACCCTCACCCCGGCCGGGCAGGAGGAACTGCGCGAGTGGGCGACGACCGCCTGGGTACGCACGGGCGGTTTCCGGGACGAGCTGTTCCTGAAACTGCTCGGGGCGTCCGCACTGGGCCCCGAGGCACTGGACACCCTCGTGGCGGCGCAGCGCCAGAAGTACGTCTCCGAACTCGCCGGCCTCACCCGGCTGCGCCGCTCCCATCTGGACGACCCCCTGGTGGCCCTCCTCATCGACGCGGCGATCGCCCACACCAAGGCCGACCTGGAGGTCGTGGACAGTGCGGCGGAAAGACTGGCGCCGGTGGCTGAGCGGGCCGCCCGGGGGCTGCGCGAGGGCGGGCACGAGACGCCGGGGGACGTGCGCGAGAGGGGTGCCTGACCGCGCCCCGGCCGCCGTCGCCGTGGTCGCGCCGCCTAGGGTGCGATCATGACCTCGAAGGCGTATCTCTCCGAACTGTTCTCGCTGGACGACCGGGTCGCCGTGGTGACCGGTGGGAGTTCCGGCATCGGGCGAGCCATCGCGGGGGCCCTCGCGCGCGCCGGGGCGAGCGTCGTGATCGTGGCCCGCAAGGAGGCCGAGCTGACCGCGACCGTGGACGAGCTGACGGCCGACGGCTGCCGGGCGGCCTGGGTGAGCGGCGACCTGAGCACGCGGGAGGGTGTGCGTGCGGCCGCCGAGGAGTCGGCCGGGGTGTTCGGGGAGCCCGACATCCTCGTCAACTCGGCCGGGGTCAACCTGCGGCCCCCGATGGGCGAGTTGAGCGAGGAGGTGTGGGACACCACCATGGCGGTGAACCTGGAGGCGCCCCACCTGCTGGGGCAGCGCTTCGGACCCGGTATGGCCGAACGCGGCTACGGGCGGATCATCCACATCACCTCACAGCAGGCGCACCGGGCGTTCGTGCAGAGCGGCGCCTACGGCGTCTCCAAGGGGGCGCTCGAGTCGCTGACACGTTCGCAGGCCGAGGCGTGGTCGCCGTACGGGGTCACCTGCAACACGCTCGTGCCGGGCTTCGTCATGACGCCGCTCAACACACGTCTGTCGTCCGACCCCGAGAAGGTGGCGGCGCTCGCCGCGCGCACGCTGGTCGGGCGCAACGGCCTGGCCGAGGACTTCGCGGGGGCGGCGGTGTTCCTGGCGAGCCGCGCCTCCGCCTACGTCACCGGCCAGGCGGTCTTCGTCGACGGCGGGTTCTCCGTCCACTGAGCCCTGGCGTCGCGGGTCGTCAGCGGTAGCAGGTGGTGACGCCCGGATGCCAACGGCAGGCGATTCCGGCGAAGCCCCCGTCGGCCGCGATGTCGACGCCGAGCGTGTCGCCGCCACGCAGGATCCGGCGGTCCTGGACGAGACCGTCGGCGCCGTCCCGGATCGTCTCCACCAGCCACCGTCCGGGGCCGATGGACAGCGGTACCCCGGCCGTGCGGGCGGCGCCGGAGTACACCCCGCCCAGGAACCAGCGGTCGCCGCCGCGGCGGGCGAGCACGGCCTCCTGGCCGGGTCGCCCGGCGAGCAGCCGGGTGTCGTCCCAGGCCGCGGGGACCTGGTCGAGGAAGGCCCGGGCGAGCGGCCGGGCGTCGTACGACTCGGGGGTGCCCGCGAACATCTGGAGACCCGACTCGTAGGCGACGGTGAGCCCGACCTCGGCCGCGTCGGAGTCGGGGCGCTGCCCGACGCGCTGGAAGCCCCCGGGGGTGAAGTCCATGGAGCCGATGACGTTGCGGGTGAAGGGCAGGATGGTGAGGTGGGCGGCGGTGTTGGTGCGCTTCTCCTCGCCGCCGACTCCCTCCATGGTCATGGCCTGCGGCCAGGTGCGCTGGATGCCCTTGGGGATCGTGGAGCCGTGGAAGTCGACCATGAGGTGGTGGGCGGCGGTCTCCCGGAGGATGGCGTCGTACCACTGGAGCATGGACTGCGCCTCGGAGTTCATGAAGTCGATCTTGACACCCTTGACGCCCCACCGCTCCAGGGTGGGCAGCCACTGGGCGCGTTCCTCCGGTGTGTCGAGGTCGCGCTGGTGGATCCAGACGACGATCCCGACGCCCTTGGCGCGCGCGTAGTCCACGAGTTGGGGGAGCCAGCTGTCGGTCTGCCAGTTCGGGTCGGTGGTGTCCCACTCGTCGGTCTTGAAGTACCAGCCCGCGTCGACGGCCTCGTACGGCCAGTGCCGCTCGGCGGCGTAGTCGACGTACGCCTTCTGCGCGGCGAGGCTCTGGCCGGCCGCGCGACCGCCGGCGAGCCAGGTCCACAGCACGGTGCCGGGCCGGATCCAGGAGGTGTCGGCGACCTCGGCGGCGGGGGCGAGGTCGTCGGTGAAGGTGGAGCGGGTGACGGTCGCCAGGTCGCCGGTGACCATGGCCCGCCAGGGGGTGGCGAGGGGGCCGCCCGTGTGGACCCGGTCGTCGGCGAGCCTGATCCGGTAGGTGCCGGTGCCCTGGTCGTGGGCGAGCCGGGCGCCCGAGTAGGCGCCGGTGAGGTCGGACTCGGCGAGCAGGGTGTAGCCGCCCGCGGTGGAGAAGAGCGCCTGGTCGGAGTACTCGCCGGTGGGGGCGGTCGCGGCGGTGTACTGGTTGAACCGGCCCTCGTTGTCGACCCGGTAGGCGCCGAGCCACGCGCTGGCGTCCGGCGGCAGGTTGAACGCGGAGGTCTCGCCGAGGACGTCGCCGTACCCGGCGGGAAGGACGTAGCGGTAGGCGATGCCGTCGGCGGAGGCGCGGACGACGAGGTCGAGCCGGGCGCCGGCGCCGGTGGTGAAGGAGAGCCGGGACTCGTTCATCCGTACCCTGCGCTCCAGACGTTTCCCGGACTTCGTCCGGTAACGCTCCTTCACCGTACGGTCCTTGCGGTGCAGGAAGCGCAACCCCTGCGACAGGTCGGCCCGTTCGGTGACGATGCCGACGGGTGACGGCTCGACGACCGTACGGCCGTCACGGGAGACCGTGAGGCTCAGGGTGCCGGTGGTGTCGTCCAGGGCGATCCGTGCTCGGGGTGTGCGTGCCGCCTCGGACACCGACCACGATCGCTCGTGTCGCTCGGCGTGCGCGGGCACGGTCGTGAAGAGTGCGGCCACCAGGCCCGCTGAGAGCGCGGCGACCGCGGTTCTGGTTCTGGTGAGAGAAACCGCCATGTGATCCCTCCGAGGTGTGTGGCCGTTACGGCAGTCCCCAGGCCGCGCCCGGTTCGCTGACGGCGACGGGCGCGATGACGAGGTCGGGCCGGGAACCGGAGTGCACGAGCACCTCCCGGCCGCGCGGCAGGTCGATGCCGAGGGTGCCGTCACCGAGGTCGTGGGTGTGGGCCGGGCTGCCGTCGTCGAGCAGGACGGTGAGCGGCCCGGTCAGGCCGTGGCGGAGCCTGAGGGGCTCGCCCGCCAGGCTCCTGACCCGGATGAACCGGGTGACGCCCGCCTTCCGGACGGCGCTGACCAGGAAGGCGCCCTGGGTGCGGAAGTCGTGCAGGGTGACGTCCGCCCAGGCGGACGGGACGGCCGGGAAGACGCGGATGGTCCCGCCCCAGCTCTGGCAGAACATGTCGTGCAGCGACTGCGAGGCGGACAGCGGCGTCTCGATGACCGGTCCGGCCTCCGTGTAGTGCGTGTTGGCCCGGCAGGGGTAGCGGGTGGTGGGGTCGAAGAACTTCCGCAGGTAGGTGATCGCGGTGTCGCCGTCACCGGTCATCGCGTACATCGAGGCGGCCCCGGTGTAGCTGTAGCCCCGGTGGGCGCCGGTCAGCGCGTGCCAGCGGGCCACCGACTTCGCGATCAGCTCCCGGTTCTCGGGCTGGTCCCAGTTGACCAGGTACAGCGGGTACACCATCAGCAGGTGCGAGTAGTGCCGGTGGGACTGCGCGTACGGGGTGTCCGCGCCGATCATGAAGCCGTTGTCGTCGACCGGATACGGTGTGAGCCGGGCCAGCACCTCCTGCCAGCGCGGCTTCAACTCGTCGTCCACGCCGAGCCGTTCGGCGCAGTCCAGGAGCGTCTGACAGCCCCAGCGGATCAGGGCCAGGTCGTAGTTGGTGTCCTGCGGCGGCACGACGGGGTACTCGGGGGAGAGGGTGCTCGGCAGGTGGAGCTTGCCGTCGCTGCCCGGGGTGAGGAAGTGCAGGTAGTAGTTGACCGCCCGGCGCAGTACGGGGAAGACCGTGTCGCGCAGCAGGGCCTCGTCCATGGAGTGCCGGTAGGACAGCCACACGTTGTGCAGCGCCCAGGTGAGGTCGCCGGTCTCGGCGCCGGTACCGGGCCTGCCCACCTCCCGGTCGGCGAACATGTCGGAGCTGCGGCCGATGCCGGAGCTGTCCGCGCGGTAGGCCGCGGGCACGTTGGCGACCAGCTGTTCCTGGTTCTGCCGCAGCGTGGTGGCGAGCGAGTCCAGTTCCGGGTGGTTGAAGCCATGGATGAGCCAGTACTCCAGTTGGACGTTGAGGTTCCACCAGACCGCCGGCCAGGGCGTGGGCTCCAGCCACGGCCCGGAGGTGGCCATGACGGGGCCGCCCGCGCGGCTCGCGGAGGCGACCTTGTAGAGCTGGATCCAGTGGAAGCTCTGCAGCCGCTGGTCGGGGAACGACACGAAGCTCTTGCGGTAGAACTCGTGCCACCAGCGGGTGTGCCGTCGCCGTAAGGCGCCGTACGACGTGGCGCGCCGGAGGTTGCGCAGCGAGTCGGCCTCGGCGGCGGTGTCGGAGGGCGAGCTGTGCCCGACGCTGAGCAGCAGGTCGTGGCCGTTGCGGCGGTACGCGGTGGCGGTCTGGCCGCCGCCGGTGAGGGGCTGGAGCACCTGTTCGGTGCCGTCGGCGGCGGTGCGGGTGGTCCAGGGCGGGTTGGCGGTGTATCCGGAGGGCGGGGCCTCGCTGATGCGCCGGGGGCTGACGGCCTCCTCCGGGTGGAACGTCCAGGTGACGTGTTCCCCGCCGCCGGCCGTGACACGGGCGGCGAAGACCTCGTCGTGGATGTGGGCGGAGAGGGTGAGCGTGCCCGCGGTGGTGGTGACGGTGCCGGTGAGCTCGGCGTTCCACAGGCTCAGCCGCCAGTCGACGGCGGTGATGGTGCCGGCCGGTTCGAGCGTGAGGTGTCCGACCGGCAGACGGCAGGTGCCCCAGCCGCTGCCGAACTCGGGCCGGTGGTCCTGGACGCGGCCGTGCTGGACGGTGAAACGGATCCGGTTGGCGCCCGGCTCCTGGTAGACCATGCTGCCGAGCAGGCCGTCGCCGAGGAACGGGCCCTCGTACCAGAGGGTGGGCAGCCTGGTCCACAGCAGGTCCTGGCCGCGCAGGAACCGGTCCCAGGCGCTGTCGGTGGTCATGGTGTCGCGGAGTTTCCACGGGCGTCCGGCCTTGGTGCCCGTCGATCGCACCGTGGCCGAGGGTTGTCCGGCGTGAGCGGTTCCGGGCAGGGCCGAGGCTGCCGCTCCTCCCAGGGCGGTGCCGAGTACCGCTCTTCGGGGCACCGGTGAGCGTTTCTCCGGCTGCGAGGTCATCGTCGTCCTCCAGACCTGACAGATCTTCAATACATCGGGTGTATCGGCGAACCTAGGCACCCTGCGTGTCTCTGTCAACAAGGCCAACAGTTGGGTGATGGCGCCGCATTGGGCTGGAAACGCGGCTGTGAGCTTCACGTTCACATGACTAATCCTGACTCAAGTCCTTGACTCCTCCGATGTATTGGAGTTCCCTGCCTTCGCATCCCGCTCCCTGCCCGCCTCCGTCTCCCCACCGGAAGGACGGCACTCCATGCGCAGAGGCTCGATCGCGTCGTCACTCGCGGCTCTCGCGGCCGCACTGACCCTTGTGTCGCAGTCATCCCCGGCGAACGCGACCCCGTTGGGCCACCCGCACAAAAGCCCCTGGACCGGCACCTGGGAGGCCGCCGCCACCGGCACCATCGCCCAACTCCCGGACCAGTCGGTGCGCAACGTGATCCACACCAGCCTCGGAGGCCGCGCGGCCCGGATCCGGATCTCCAACCGGCTCGGCACCGCGCCGCTCGAACTCGGGGCCGTCACCGTGGCCGTACAGGAGACCGGCGCCCCGAAGAGCCCGGACGCCGTGCCCGGTTCGGTGCGCACGGTCACCTTCCACGGCGCCACCGCCGCCGCGATACCGGCGGGGCGGGACGCCGTGAGCGATCCGGTGCCGCTGCGGGTGCCCGCGGACGCCAACCTCCTGGTCAGCCTGTACACGCCCCATGACTCAGGCCCGGCGACGTACCACCGCTCCGGCCTGCAGACCTCCTTCCTCGCCCCGGCCGGCGACCACACCGCCGACCAGGACGGCACGTCGTACACCCGGACCACCGGCTCCTGGTACTACCTGACCGGCGTCGACGTGCTCGGCGCACCCGCCGCGGGCAGCGTCGTGACGCTGGGCGACTCGATCACCGACGGCTCCGGTTCGACCTCGAGCGCCAACCACCGCTGGCCCGACCGGCTCGCCGCCCGACTGCGCGAACTGCCGCCGCGCGAGCGCCTCGGCGTGCTGAACGCCGGCATCGCGGGCAACCGCGTGTTGCTGGACGGCACCGGCCCCAGCGCCCTGTCCCGGCTGGACGCCGACGTGCTCTCCCGCAGCGGTGTACGGGCCCTGGTCGTCATGGAGGGCATCAACGACATCAAGGGCAGCCCCAACCAGACCGACCCCGCCGCGTTCGAGGCCGCGTACCGCGAGATCGTGGCACGCGCCCACGCCCGCGGCATCCGTGTCGTCGGCGGCACGATCACCCCGTACGGCGGCAACGGCGGCTGGACCACGGCCCGCGAGGCCGTACGGCAGTCCGTCAACGACCTGATCCGGTACGGCGGCATCTTCGACGCGGTGGTGGACTTCGACGCGGTCGTCCGCGACCCCGCCGCGCCCGACCGGATCCTGCCGGACTACGACTCCGGCGACCACCTGCACTTCGACGACACGGGGTTGCGGGCGATGGCCGACGCGATCGACCTCCACTCACTCACCGGAAAGGACACACGATGAACAGGAGATCCGTCCTACGGGCCGGCGCCGGCCTGCTGACCGGGGGCGCCGCACTCACCCTCCCGGCCGCCACACCCGCCGTCGCGGCCGCCGACCCCACCGACGGCTGGACCCGGACCTCTTTCACCTACAGCTGGCACAAGCCCTGGAACCTCGACCTCGGCGACCGGCACAGCTACAGCGGGGGCGTCCACCGCATGTGGGTGTACGCCACCGACGAGCCTTTCGCGGAGGGCAGTTCCACCGACCCGCGCACCGAGATGCGCTGGAAGGTCGACTACACGACGGGCGACCACATGTGGGACGCCGACGTCTACCTCCCGTCCGGCACGGACGGCGCCTCCTTCGTCCAGATCCTGCGGGGCGTCCATCCCTCGGGCACCCCCGCCACCGACATCATGCTCAACGTCTACGACACGAACGGCGGCACCGTGCGGCGCTACGACGGCATGGTGCTCAAGACGGGTGCGTACGACACCTGGTTCAACGTGAAGGTCGCCCACGCGGCGAGCAGCGGGACCGGGAGGATCAAGGTCTACTTCGACGACTCCCTCGTCCTGACCGTCGCCGACCGGGGTCCCGCCACCCGCTACTTCAAGAACGGCGTGTACAACCACGGTTCGGGCCGTGCCGAGGCACGTTTCCGCAACATCGTGTACTGGACACGGTGAACGCTCCCTTCACAGTACTCACACAGAGCTCTCCAGGCGCTTTAAGTTTCAAGTGTTAATCTCGCGCCCATACCCCCACAGCGCAGGAGACCCCGGTGCGAGATGGCAACGTAGTGGGTGATAGGCGGCGGCTATGCGGGCGTCCGCCTGTCGAGACGGCTGGACGCGACGGCGCACGTCACGCTCGTGGACCGCAAGGAGGTCTTCTTCCACCGGATCGCCTCGCTGCGCGCCGGAGTGCGTCCGGAGTGGACGGCGACCCCCTTCATCCCGTACGACCGTCTGCTGCGCAACGGCCGGGTGATCGTCGGCAAGGCGGTGCGCGTCGACACCGCCGCACGGGAGGTCGCACTCGCCACCGGTGAGCGGCTGCCTTACGACGTGCTGGTGATCGCCACCGGCGCCGACTACCCGGAACCGGCACGCTTCACCGGCGTCACCATCGAGGAAGCGGCCAAGTCGTTCGACGAACACCAGCGGAAGGTCGCCACCGCCGAACACGTCCTCGTCGTCGGCGGTGGCCCCTCCGGCGTCGAACTCAGCGCCGAGATCCGCCTGGCCCGGCCGGACGCCCGGGTCACCCTCGCGCACGCGGGGCAGGAACTGCTGCACTCCACGGGCAGCGCCCGCGCCGGCCGGAAGGCCCGGGCCTGGCTGGAGTCGCATGACGTGGAGGTACGGCTCGACACCTTCATGGCCCCCGGCAACGACTTCGGCACCTACCGCGACGCCCATGGCGCCGTCCTCGCCGCCGACCTCTCCTTCTGGGCGACGGGCACCACCCCCAACACCCTGTGGCTGCGTCTGGCCGGGCACGGTGACTGGCTGAACGGGACGGGTCACGTCAAGGTTGACCGGATGCTCCGCGTCGAAGGGTGGCCGGACGTGTTCGCGGTCGGTGACGTGAACGACGTCGGAGAGCTCAAGGTCACCCCGGCAGCGCTGGCCCAGGCGGCGGTCGCCTTCCACAACATCCGCGCCTACCTGCGCAGTTCGGGTCGGCACGGCAGCAAGCCCCGCTCCTACCGGGCGGTCCACCGGACCCCGCTCATCGTGCCGTTCGGTCCGGCCGACGGGGTGACCATGCTGCCCGTGCCGGGCGGCGAGACGGCGGTCCTCGGAACCCTCACCACCACCCTGGCCAAGGCGAAGACCCTCATGACCCCCTTCATGCGCCGCCAGCTCGGATACGCGGCGGCCTGACCGCCGTCACCTTTTCGCCGGCGGCCCGCTGCTCTCCCGGACGACCAGTTCCGTGGCCACCTCCACCCGTGTGGTCTCCGGTTCCTGACCCGACAGCAGCCGCAGGACCATCCGGGCGGCGAGACCGGTCATGTCGGCGAGGGGAGTGCGCATCGTCGTCAGGCGGGGGGTCACCCAGTCCGCGAACGGCAGGTCGTCGAAGCCGACCACGCTGACGTCGTCGGGGACGCGCAGTCCCCGCTCGGCCGCCGCGCGGTAGGTGCCCAGCGCCTGATGGTCGCTGCCCGCGAAGACCGCCGTGGGGCGGTCGGGCAACGCCAGCAGATCCAGGGCGTGTTGATGCGCGAGACCATGGGTGAAGTCGCCGTAGCGGACGAGCTCCGGGTCGAAGGGGAGCCCGGCCTCCGCAAGTGCCGAACGGTAGCCGTCCACCCGGGCGCGTGAGGTAAGCCGGCGCTCCGGACCGCTGATGACCGCGATACGCCGGTGGCCGAGCTCGATGAGGTGACGGGTCGCGGCGAACCCGCCGGGCCAGTTGGTCGCGCCCACCCAGGGGATGCCGGGCGCCGGCTCGTCGATCGGTGCGACGAGGGCGTACGGGATGCCGAGGCCGGCGAGGTCCGCCTGCTGCCCCGCGGTGAGTTCGGGTACGACGAGGATCGCGCCGCGCGTGGGACGCGTGGCCAGCGAGTCGAGCCACTGGCGCGCCCGATTCCGCCGCCCGTGGGTCGCCGAGACGACCAGTCCCATGCCGGCCTCGTGCAGCACGTCCTCGGCGCCGCGGATCAGCTCCACCGCCCAGGGGCTGTCCAACTCGTTGATGACCAGATCGATCAGCCCGCCGGGCGGTGCCGCGGTGGCGGCGGGCCGCTGCCGCGCCAGATAGCCGTGCTTCTCCAGCAGGCGTTGCACCTTGGCCCTGGTCTCAGGGGATACGTCGGATCTCTGATGCAGCACCTTGGAGACGGTGGAGACCGAAACGCCCGCCTCATCGGAGATTTCGGCCAGAGTGCGCCGCCTCGCTTCGCCGGATCCTGTCCGGACTGTTGACGTCATCGGATGAATCTCCTACGTTTCCGGAGCGGTCGCAGATTGCGAAAACTATCGCAATCCAACCCTCCAGCGTAGAGGTGGCAGGTGGTTCTCGATGAAGAGATGGCGTCCGGGCCGGAGTTGGCGGGCCGCCTCCCTGACCGTCGGCGCGGCGCTCCTGCTGGCCGGCTGCGGCGGCACCGGCGGCGGCAGCGGCACCTCGGGCGACGGCAAGGGTGAGTTACTGGTGTGGGTGGACAACACCCGCACCCCGGCGGCGCAGCAGTACGAGAAGGCGCACCCCGGCCTGAAGATGCGCATCGTCACGATCCCGCCCGACGCGGGCTACGTCCCCACCAAGGTCTCGCTCGCCAACCGCACCAGGAGCGGCTGGCCGGACGTCGTCTTCCTCGCCAACCCGGCCGAGGCCGCCACCCTGGCGAGCGACAGGTTCGGCTACGCGGCCCCGCTCGACGGCCTGGTACCGAAGTCCGTCCGCGACGGATTCACCCCCGGCTCGCTCGACACCTGCACCTTCGGCGGCAAGACGTACTGCCTGCGCAACGACATCGCGCCGACCGTGCTCTGGCACGACGCGAAACTGATGAAGAGCTACGGCTACGAGGTCCCCAAGACCTGGGCCGAGTACCAGCGGGTCGGGCTGAAGGCGGCCGAGGAGCACCCCGGCACCGTCGTCGGCGCGATCAACGGCAAGTACGGCGCCGGCGTCTACTTCGGCAGCAGCGGCTGCCCCACCCGCGACACCCTCAGCCTCACCAGGGTCCGCGTCGACCTCACCCGGCAGAACTGCACCCGGGTCGCCGACCTGCTCCAGCCGATGGCCAGGGCCAAGGCGGTCACGACCGTCGTGCCCACCGACCCCGCCTTCGCCAAGCTCGGCAAGGAGAAGAAGATCCTGATGCTGCCGGGCCCCGCCTGGTTCGGCGACTTCATGTTCGGGCCCGCCTTCAAGATCCCCGCGGGACGGATCGCCGCCGCGCCCATGCCCACCTGGCCCGGCGAGACCAAGTCCTACGCCGGCCAGGTCGGCGGCGGAGCCTTCCTCGTCTCCGCGCACGCCGGGGACCGTACGAAGCAGGCCGTGGACCTGGTGCGCTGGATGACCACCGACGTCGCCCTTCAGGCGAAGCAGCCCACCTACCCCGCGTTCGCGGCGGCAGCCCAAAAGTGGGGCGAGGCCAAGTCCGAGGACCCCTACTACGCCGCCGACCCGATGCCCGCCCTCACCGCGTCGGCGAACGCGCTGCGCCCCGGTTTCGGCGCTGTCCGCTTCGAGGCCGCGTGGCAGACGAGCTTCAACGACACCGTGGGCAAGGCGGCCGACTCCGGCGGCGACCTGGGCGACGCGCTGAAGAGCTGGCAGGACAAGCTGGCCGCGGCGGCCAGAACCAGCGCATACACGGTCGGACGATGACGCTGACCCCCACCCGGCCACCGGCGACGGCCACCGCCGCACCGGCCGGACCCCGGCGCCGCGGACACCGGAGCCGTACCACCGCCGTGTGGATCCTCGTCGGCCCGTACACCCTGTTCCTCGCGGTCTTCGGCCTCGCGCCCGCCGGATACGCCCTGTGGACCTCCTTCGTCCACGACGGCTCCTGGGCCGGTGGACGCAACTGGACGGCCGTCCTCGACGACTACCGGCTCGGCGAGGCGGCCCAGAACGTCGCCCTGTACCTCCTGCTCTGGCTGCCGGTCCTGCTGCTGACCGTCCTCTCGCTCGCCTTCACGCTGCACGCCCGGCCGGGCCGGTCCTCCGGCGCCTTCCAACTCGTCTACTACCTGCCGGGCGCGGTCACCGGCTCGGCTGCGGCCCTGCTCTGGCTGTTCATGGTCAGCCCGGACAACAGCCCGTTCGGACCGCTGCTGAGGCTCATGGACGTCAAGAGCGCCACGGACGCGCTCTCCGGCGGCAGTCTGATCGCCGTCCTCGCCGTGATGGGTGTCGCGGTGCACGCGGGCGGCTGGATCGTCGTCCTGCACGGGGCACTCACCGCACTCCCCAAGGACGTCCTGGACGCCGCCCAGGTCGACGGGGCGTCGGCCTGGCGCACCATGTGGCACATCAAGCTGCCCCTGGTCCGCACCTACGTGGCCTTCGTGCTGATCTCCAGCTTCGCCGCCGGCAGCCAGGTCTTCGTCGAACCCACCGTGCTCGGCACCGGCGCCCCCGGCCAGATCAGCCCCACCTGGTCCGTCAACCAGCTCGCCTACGTCTACGCCACCCAGGACGGCGACTTCGGCACAGCGGCGGCGCTGTCGCTGGCCATGCTCGCGGTCGGGCTGCTGGCCGCGTGGATCGTGATCACCCGCACCCGCATGTACGCCACGGACCCCACGAAAGCCGGGTGAGCCGGACCATGACCGCCCTGACCCGCGGCGCCCGCGCCCTGTTCCTGCTCGGCGCCGCCGTCTTCTTCGGACTGCCCCTGCTCTGGCTCCTCCTCGCGCCCACCCGTACCGCCGACGACCTGACGACCGGATCCCCGCTCGGCTTCGGCGCGCTCGGCAACGTCGGCGACGCCTGGCAGCACCTGATGTCGTACAACGACGGCGAGATCACCCTGTGGATCGGGAACTCCGTCATCTACGCGGTCGCAAGCGTCGTCCTCGCCCTGCTGCTCTGCGTGCCCGCGGGCTACGTGCTCGCCAAGCACGACTTCACGGGCCGCCGGACCCTGCTCACCCTCTCCGTCGTGACGATGATCCTGCCCCCGGCCGCCCTGGTGCTGCCGCTGTACCTGGAGATGTCGGCGGCCGGCCTCACCGGCACGGTCTGGGCGGTCGTCCTGCCGCTCTCCTTCTACCCGTTCGGTGTCCACCTCGCCTTCCTGCACTTCCAGGCCAACCTGCCGGACAGCCTGCTGGACGCCGGGCGCGTCGACGGCGCGGGCGAACTGCGGCTGTTCTGGTCGGTGGCGGTTCCGCTGGCCCGCCCGGCGATCGCCCTGATCGCGTTCTTCGGCTTCGTCCGCTGCTGGACCGACTTCTTCCTCCCCTTCGTCATGCTCTCCGACGACCGCACCTTCACCCTCCAACTGGGCCTGATGTCCCTGCTCCAGTCCACCGGCGCGGTCAACAACTCCAGCGGCTTCGCCGACCTCGACATCCACCAGCCGGAGGCCGCGCTCGCCGGTCTGGTGGCCTGTGCGCCGCTCCTCGTCGGATTCGTGCTGGCACAGCGTTTCCTGCGCACAGGGCTGCCGGCCGGGGCGGAGAAGGGCTGATGAGGGAGCAACTACAGGAGGAGTTGCGGCGGTTGGCGGCTGCCGTCGTGCCGCACTTCAGCACGGGACGGGCCCGGGTGCGCCTCGGCGTCAACACCGCGATTCACGACGACACCGCCGCCGAACTGGAGTCCTTCGCCCGCCCGCTGTGGGGGCTCGCCCCGCTCTCCGCGGGCAAGGGCTCAGTGCCGCACGCAGAACTGTGGTCGCGCGGGCTGGCGTCCGGCAGCGATCCCGGCCACCCCGAGTACTGGGGCGAACCCGGCGACCGCGATCAGCGGATCGTGGAGATGGCCGCCATCGGCTTCGCGCTGGCGGTGGCGCCCGAATGGTTCTGGGACGCGCTCACCGGCCCCGAACGCGACCGGCTGGCCCGTTGGCTGCTGAGCGCCCTGCCGTGCGAGACCGCCGACAACAACTGGCACTTCTTCCCGGTGCTGATCGGTCTCGGCCTGGACCGGGTGGGCGTGGCCTACGACCGTGAGCTGATCACCGCCCGCCTCGACCGCTTGGAGGCCTTCTGGCTCGGCGACGGCTGGTACTGCGACGGACCCACCGAACGCCGCGACTACTACGTGCCCTGGGCCATGCACTTCTACGGCCTGCTGTACGCCCGGCTCGCCGGTGACGGCGACCGGTTCCGCGAGCGCGCCGCCCGGTTCGCGCACGACTTCCGGCACTGGTTCGCCGACGACGGCGCAGCCGTCCCGTACGGCCGCAGCCTCACCTACCGCTGGGCGCAGGCCGCCTTCTGGGGCGCACTGCCCTTCGCCGGGGTCGACGCGCTGCCATGGGGCGAGGTCAAGGGCTATCTGCTGCGGCACCTGCGGTGGTGGCAGGGACGCCCGGTGACCGGTCCCGACGGGCTGCTGTCCATCGGATACGGCTATCCGCAGCCCGCGCTGGCCGAGCAGTACAACGCGCCGGGCTCACCGTACTGGTCCCTGAAGGCGTTCCTGCCGCTCGCCCTGACCGCCGACCACCCGTTCTGGACCGCCGCGGAGCAGCCCGCCCCGCTTCTCCCGGCAGTCAGCTCGCAGCCGCACGCCGGCGCGGTCCTGATGCGCGCGGGCGGGGACGTCACACTGCTCGCCGGGCGCCAGCACCACCCCTGGGTGCGGCACGGCGCCGCGAAGTACGCCAAGTTCGCCTACTCGACGCGCTTCGGCTTCAGCCTGCCGAGCGGTGCGCTCGGACTGGAGCAGGGCGCGTACGACTCGATGCTCGCGCTCAGCGACGACGGCGGGAGGCACTACCGGGTGCGCGAGGAACCGGCCGGCTGGCACCTGAGGGGCGACACCGTGCTCAGCACCTGGTGGCCCTGGCCCGACGTCGAGATCACCACCTGGCTGACCGCCGCGCCCCCGTGGCACGTGCGCAGACACCGCCTGCGGACCGGGCGGACCCTCCACACGGCGGAGGGCGCCTTCGCCGTCGACCGCGACCCAGGGGTGAGCCTGAGGACCGGCGTCGGCTACGCCCGCGTGTCCGCACCGGCGGGCTTCACCGGTCTGCGGGACCTCGACGGCGTGCGCCGGGGCGAGGTCATCGACTGCCTGCCCGGCACCAACGTCCTGGCCCGGCGCACGGCACTGCCCATGCTGACCGGTCGCATCCCGCCCGGGGAGCACTGGCTCAGATGCGCGGTGCTCGGTGCCCCCGGCGGCCCCGAAGCCGAGGCGGCCTGGCGGCGACCCCCGACGACTGGAGACGGCACATGAGACCGAGACACCTGTCCGTACTGGCCGCCGTGACAACGCTGCTGGCCCTCCCGGTCCAGGCGCACGCGGCGGCCCCCGCTCGCACCTATCACGTCGCCCCCTGGGGCAGCGACCACGCCCACGGCTCCCCGTCGAGCCCCCTGCGCACGATCACCGGCTGCCTCTCCCGGGTCCGCCCCGGCGACACCTGCCTCGTCCACCACGGCACCTACCGCGAGCAGATCACCCCGCCCTCCGGCACGAAGGACGCCCCGATCACCCTCGCCGCGTACGGAGACGGCCCGGTGACCGTAGACGGGACCGAGCCGGTGACCGGCTGGAAGGACGCAGGGGACGGACTGGTCGCCGCCGACACGAACCTTCCGCTCGACCCCGACTTCAATGCGGTCTTCCTCGACAACGACCGTGCGGCCGAGGGACGTTGGCCGAACTCCGGCGCCGATCCGCTGAACACCACCTGGGCCGAGGCCGATCCCACCTCCACCGACCAGCACATCGACGACACCGACCTGCCGGACGCCGACTGGACCGGCGCCACCGTGCACCTGTGGGCCGGCTCCAACCCGTGGGCCCAGCAGACCGGCACGGTCACCGCCACCGCACACGGCAAGCTGGACTTCAAGGGCGGCAACCACCGCTGCCCGCCCCTGTGCATGGGCAACCAGAACTACCGCAACTACTACCTCGTGGGCTCGAAGGCCGCCCTCGACCAGCCGGGGGAGTGGTACTACGACAAATCCGCGCACCGGCTCTACCTCGTACCGCCGAAGGGCGGCATGGCAGGGCACACGGTGACCGCCAAGCACCGCCTCTGGGGCGTCGACCTGAGCAGCAGCTCGTACCTCACCGTGCGCGGGCTGAACCTGTGGGGCACGTCCCTGCGAACGGGCAGGGACACTACGGGAGTTGTGATCGACCAACTCCACGCCACGTACATCTCCGAGTTCTCGACCCTCCCCATGCCGCCCGACAGCGACCTCGCTGTCCCGCCGTTCGAGGGGCACATCGTCGCCTCCCGCATCCTCGACTCGGGCGTGCAGATCCTCGGCACGGGAAACACCCTGAAGAACAGCGAGATCTCGCGGTCCGCCGGCGACGGCGTCCTGGTGCGCGGCACCGGCAACACCGTCACCGACAACTACATCCACGACGTCGGCTGGATGGGCAGCTACACACCCGGCATCGAGATCAACGGCGACGACCACACCGTCACGCACAACACGATCCGGCGCACCGGACGCGCCGCCATCGACACGGCGTGGCAGCTGGGCGGCACGGAGTTCCACGGCGACCGCATCGCCTACAACGACATGTCCGAGGCGATGCGCACCTCCCGCGACGGGTCACCCTTCTACGTCTGTTGCAGCCTGGACGGCTCCGGCAGCTCCATCGACCACAACACCTCCCACGACGCCGACGGCCAGGTCGGCTTCTACGTCGACAACTACTCGGGGCACTTCCTGCTGCACCACAACGTCGCCTGGAACACCGGCACCCGCGGTACGTTCTTCAACGGCCACACCGGACCGAGCATCGCCAACCAGGACCACAACTCCAGTTACGGCGTGGGCGTCAACGGAAACTCGACGCTGCTGAGCGGCGCGACCGACGCTTCCGGCTCGTACCTCAGCAACATCGTCGGACCGACGCCGGTCAGCGCGACCAGGACCGGCGACCCGCTGCCCGTCGTCCGCTCCAACCTCATCACCGACAAGCCCGGTTACACCGACGCCGTCAACGGCGAACTGTGGCTCACCGACGGCTCACCCGCCATCGACGCGGGCGAGACGATCGACGGGATCACCACGGACGTGCGGGGCTCGGCTCCGGACGTCGGCGCGTACGAGTACGGAGCGCCGGTCTGGTCGACCGGCTGCGACCTCCCCGGCTGCGCACAGCGCGTCCGGCACGGCACCTGGACCGCGACCACGAGCGACGGCACCGACGCCGCCGCAGCCGTCGACGGGGACATCGACACCCGCTGGACGGCCGCCGCCGCGCAGGCCCCCGGCCAGTCGCTCACCGTCGACCTGGGCGGGACCGAGACCTTCGACCGGCTCTCCCTCGACGCGGGGCGCGACACCAGCGGGCAGCCGTACGGCTTCTCCGTGTCCGTGAGCCGCGACGGCACGCACTGGAGCGGGAGCCTCGCCCGGGTCTCCGGGCGGTCCTTCACCCAGGACGCGGTCTTCCCGACGCAGACGGCCCGGTACGTCCGGATGACGCTCACCGCGCGCGGCCCGGCTCCCTGGGTGGTCAACGACCTGCGCCTGTACGGCGACGGCCCCGACGCCTCCGGCACGCTCCAGGCCGAGCAGGCCACCACCGTGCGCGGTGTCGCCCGCGGCACGGCCGCCACCGGCGTACTGGGCTCCGGCGACCGGATCGGCTTCCGGCGGGCGAGCGTGACCGGCGACCGGCTCACCGTGCGCCTCGCCTCCACCTGCACCGCGGGCTGCGCGCTCCAGCTCCGGCTCGACGCCCCGGACGGCCCGGTGGCCGGAACGCTGCGCGTACGCGCCACCGGCTCCACCGACACCTGGCAGGAGCAGTCGCTCGCCCTGCGCCGCCGACTGGCCGGCACCCACAGCCTGTACCTCGTCGCGAAGGGAGGTCCTCGGGTCGCGGCCCTGGACTGGCTGACGGTCCGTGCGCAGTGACAATGGCCGCGAAACGACAAAGGCAAGGAGTGCACCCACTCCTTGCCACTCTCAACTTATAGCGCACTGGGGGGCTTGCGGCAAGGCCCCCATCGTGCCGCAGAATCATCGGCCGAGGCCAGAACCTGCGGAATTAGGGGATTCACGAAGTGCGCGTTCTTTTGATGGGGTATGGGTCACGAGGGGACGTCGAACCGCTGGCGGGGCTCGCGAGGGCGCTGCGGACACTCGGTGCCGAGGTCCGGGTGTGCGTGCCGCCGGACGAGGAGTTCGCGGAGCTGCTGGCCCGTGCCGGTGCGGAGCCGGTGCCGTTCGGCCCGTCGGTGCGCTCGCTGGTGACCAGGCCGAATCCGTCGCCGGCGGACGCGTTCAAGCTCGCGCCCGAACTGGTCGCCGCGCACTTCGACACGGTCGCCCCGGCCGCCGAGGGATGTGACGCGCTGGTGGCCACCGGCCTGCTGCCGGCCGGCGCGCGGTCGGTGACCGAGAAACTGGGCATCCGCTACGTGTTCGCGTGCTGCCATCCGTTCGGAATGCCGTCCTCGCACCTCCCGCCGCCCGGGCGGCCGGGCCGCCCCGCCCCGCCGGACGCCGACATCCGGACGCTGTGGAAGGTGGACGGCGAGCGCGTGAACGCGCTGTACGGCGAGGCACTCAACACCCACCGGGCGGCGATCGGCCTGCACCCGGTGGACAACGTCCGCGACCACGTCCTCACCGACCGGCCGTGGCTGGCGGCGGACCCGGTCCTGGGCCCATGGCAGGACATGACCGATCTCGACCTCGTGCAGACCGGGGCGTGGATCCTGCCGGACGAACGCCCGCTCCCGGACGAGCTGGAGGCCTTCCTGGACGCCGGCGCGCCGCCGGTGTACGTGGGCTTCGGCAGCATGGCCATGCGCACCTCGCCGGACGTCGCCCGGGTGGCCGTCGAAGCGGTCCGCGCCCAGGGCCACCGCGTGCTCGTCGGGCGCGGCTGGGCCGACCTCGCGGCCGTCGACGACCGGGACGACTGCTTCACCGTCGGGGAGGTCAACCACCAGGCGCTGTTCCGCCGGGTGGCAGCCGTCGTGCACCACGGCGGCGCGGGCACCACGACGACGGCCGCCGCGGCCGGCGCGCCCCAGGTGGTCGTCCCCCAGATCGTGGACCAGCCGCACTGGGCCGCCCGGGTGGCCGAACTGGGCATCGGCGCGGCGCACGACGGCCCCACCCCCACCTTCGAGTCCCTGTCGGCCGCGCTCGAGGTGGCCCTGGCTCCGGAGACCCGGGCTCGCGCGACCGCCGTGGCCGGCACGGTCCGCACCGACGGGGCGACCGTGGCCGCGCGGCTGGTCCTCGAGGGGATCAGCCGGGACACGCCGTCCGCGTCCGCGTGACCACACGGAATCCGCCGGCCCGGACCCGCGGGCACAGCGATCCGGACACCTCGCCGTGCGCCATGGGCGCGAGCGGCCCCCACATCGGAGCTGATGCAGTGAACCCCCTGACCACGAGCGCGTTCGACCTGCCCGAACGCCTCTGCGCGAAGGCAGCCCCGGCACTCGTCGCCGACGACGAACGGCACTTCGCCGCCATCGCACAGTGCCTGGCGCAGTCGGTCGCCGAGCTGTCCGACCGCCTCGACGCCGAACTCAAGGCGCCGGGCGGGACGGGCCGGGCCGCCATGGACCGGGACATCGAGGTCCACCGGCTGACCGGACGCCTGCGCACCCTGCGCCGCTTCGGCCTGGACCTGTGTCTGGGGCACATGGTCGCCGCGGACGACGCCGAGCCCGTCTACATCGGACGGCTCGGCCTCACCGACAGCGAGGGCCGCCGGCTGCTGCTCGACTGGCGGTCACCCGCGGCCGAGCCGTTCTTCGCGGCGACCCACGCCGACCCGATGGGCCTGAAGAGCCGCCGCAGGTACCGCTGGACGGACGGCCGGATCAGCGACTACTGGGACGAGGTGTTCACCGCCGACGGGCTCGAAGGGCATGCCGCGCTCGACGACCAGTCCGCCTTCATCGCCGGCCTGGGCGCCAACCGGTCGGCCCGGATGCGTGATGTGCTCGCCACCATCCAGGCCGACCAGGACGCCATCATCCGCGCGGGATCCCGTGGCGCCCTCGTCGTCGACGGCGGCCCGGGCACCGGGAAGACCGTCGTCGCCCTGCACCGCACCGCCCACCTCCTGTACTCCGACCCCCGTCTCGGCCACCGTCGGGGCGGCGTCCTGTTCGTCGGCCCGCACCGGCCCTACCTGAACTACGTCTCCGACGTCCTGCCCAGCCTCGGCGAGGAGGGCGTGCAGACCTGCGTCCTGCGGGGCCTCGTGGACGAGGGAGCGGAGGCGACGCCCGAGGCCGACCCGGACGTGGCCCGCCTGAAGTCGTCCGCGGACATGGTCAGGGCGATCGAGACGGCCGTCAGGTTCTACGAGGAGCCACCCGCCGAGGGGATGACGGTCACGACCGACTGGGCGGACCTCTGGCTGAGCGCCGACGACTGGGCCGAGGCGTTCCGGGCACCGGGGCCGAGTACGCCGCACAACGAAGCACGCGACCAGATCTGGGAGGAGCTCGTCACCATCCTGCTGGACAAGTACGACGGCGACGACGTCCCGCGCGAGCGGTTCCGCAGGTCGCTTCAGCGCGACCGGGAGCTGGTCGACACCCTGGGCCGCGCATGGCCGCTGCTGGAGGCGACCGACCTGGTCGGAGACCTGTGGTCGGTGCCCGCCTATCTGCGGATGTGCGCTCCCTGGCTCGGCCGCGACGACGTGGGCAAGCTCCAGCGCGCGGACGCCCAGGCCTGGACGGTGCCGGACCTGCCACTCCTGGACGCGGCCCGGCAGCGGCTCGGCGACCCGGAGGCGGCGCGGCGGAGGCACCGGCACGAGGCCGTCCTCGCCGCCCAGCGCGAGCGCATGGCGCAGGTCGTCGACAACCTCATCGGGGCCGCCGCCGACTCCGGCGCCGACGGTGACGACGGCGAAGGCCTGGTGAGGATGCTGCGCGGCGAGGACGCCCAGGTCAGCCTGGTCGACGAGTCCGAACTGCCCGCCCTCGAACCGGACCTGCTCGCCGGTCCCTTCGCGCACATCGTGGTCGACGAGGCCCAGGAACTGACCGACGCGGAGTGGCAGATGCTGCTCCTGCGCTGCCCGTCCCGGAGCTTCACCATCGTCGGGGACCGGGCCCAGGCCAGGCACGGGTTCACGGAGTCGTGGCGGGAACGGCTGGAGCGGGTCGGGTTCGACCGGATCGACCTCGCCTCGCTGAGCATCAACTACCGCACTCCGCGAGAGGTCATGGCGGCGGCGGAGCCGGTCATCCGGGCCGTGCTCCCGGACGCCAACGTGCCGACCTCCATCCGCGGCAACGGCATCCCCGTCGCGCACGGATCCGTTGCGGACCTGGACTCCGTCCTCGACACCTGGCTGGCCGAGCACGCCGAGGGGATCGCCTGCGTCATCGGCCATCCGGCGTTCCGGGCGACGCCCCGCGTACAGTCGCTGGCTCCGGAGTTGACGAAGGGGCTCGAGTTCGACCTGGTCGTCCTCGTCGACCCGGAGGACTTCGGCGAGGGCGTCGAAGGGGCGGTCGACCGCTATGTCGCGATGACGCGGGCGACCCAGCGACTCGTCGTCCTCACGAGCTCCTGACGATGCTCACGAACACCTGACGCGTCGGCCGGCGCGTCAGACGAAGGACACGGACACCGGGCCGAGGTGGCTGAAGCGCGCCTCGACCCGCTGTCCGGCGCCGACGAAGGGGGCCGTGGTCATGGTGCCGGGCAGCACGACGTGTTCGGGCTCCAGCCCGGCGCCGAAGGCGGCGAGGGTGTTGGCCAGCCAGGCGACGGCGGCGGCCGGGTGGCCCAGGACCTCCTTGCCGCTGCCCGTGGCGACGCGCTCGCCGTCGACGAACAGGTCGACGAGGACGGAGGCGAGGTCGGACACCTCCGCCAGGGGCGTCCAGGGGCCGCAGACCAGACCGGCGGAGCTGGCGTTGTCGGCGACGGTGTCGACGAGCGTGATCTTCCAGTCGCGGATCCGGCTGTCGACGATCTCCAGCGCGGGTGCCACCGCATGGGTCGCCCCGAGCACGTCCTCGACGGTGACGCCCGGACCGCGCAGCGGCTCGGCGAGGCGGAAGCAGATCTCCGGTTCGATGCGCGGGGCGCAGTAGCGGGCCGCGGGGACCGGGGCACCGTCCCGGTGGACCATGTCGTCCATCAGGTGCCCGAAGTCGGGCTGGTCGACACCGAGGAGCCGCTGCATCGCGGCGGCGGTCAGACCGACCTTGTGGCCGATGACCGTCGCCCCGTCGGCCAGGCGCCGGGCGATGTTGTCCCGCTGGACGGCGTAGGCGTCGGCCAGGTCCAGGCCGGGCAGCAGCGCCGACAGCGGATCGATCGGCGCCTTGTGGTGTTCGGCCTGCCGCAGCAGCCGGGCGGCCTCCGCGCGCTGCCGGGCGGTCAGGGCCATCCCGGGCTCCTCCCGTAGCGGATGTTCCCATTGCGGGTAGACCCTACAGGGGGCCCGGGCTCAGCGCGGCGCCGTCTTCGGACACCGCGCGGGGGTCGCGGTCTCAGGCGCCGGTCATGTTGAAGCCGCCGTCGGCGTTGAGGTACACGCCGGTCATGTGGGAGGCGTCGTCGGTGGCGAGGAAGAGCGCGGTGCCGGCGAGTTCGGCCGGGCCGGGGATGCGGCCCAGCGGGGTCCTGGCGACCATGTCCTCGCGGCGGCCCAACTTCCAGTCGGCCCGGTTCAGCAGCGTCTGACGATGGCGCCGTGGCCCTGCTCCAGCATCCGGGAGCCGAACTCGTGGACGCACAGCATGGTTCCCTTGACGTCCACGGCGAGCACGTGGAAGAGCACCCCGCCGACGACGTCGTCCGGCGTGCCCAGGCGTCCGGCCGGCACCAGGCCGACCATCTCCTCGCGCACCCCCGGCCTGTCCAGGTACTCCCTGGTCGGCTCGGTCTCCGTGCAGCCCGGGGCGACCGCGTCACCAGCTGGTCCAGGCCGCCCTTGCTCGCCGCATAAGGGGCGTGGTGTCTGTGCGCGAGTCGGGAGGAGACCGACGAGAAGAACACGATGCTGCCCCGCCCGGCCGCACGCATCAGGCGTCCCGCGGCCCGCCCGGTCCAGAACGCGCTCGACAGGTTCAGCGTGACGATCCGGTCCCACATCTGGTCGGGGGTGTCCAGCACCGGGCGGCGGTCGTTCGTTCCGACCGCGTGCACCAGCGCGTCCAGCTCGCCGGCCACCGCCGCGACGGCGTCCTCGCACGCAGCGGAGCTCGTCACATCGGCCGGGAAGACCCGCACCCTGGCGTCCGCGAGCGCCGGATCGTCCCGCGGTGACTTCGCTTCGCCTCGGCCACGTCCACCACGGTCGGCCGGGCCCCGGCGCCCGCCAGGGCCCGGGCACAGGCGGCCCCCAGCCCGCCGGCCGGCCCGGTGCCACGGTGGTGTCCATGGGGCCCGCCCGCCACGGCCCGCCTACCATGGGGACATGAGCGGGATCGTCGTCGTGTACGAGCTCGACAAGCCGAAGGCCGCGCGCGCCTCCTCGGGAACGCAGGGCGGTGAGGAGCAGTCCGTCCGCAAGGTGCACGCGGCGCCCGCCGCGCCGGGGATGTCCTCCTCCACCGGGCCGCGGACCTTCTGCGGCAAGGACACCTTCGCCATGCGGACGGCCTCCTGGAGGCCCGCCGAGCACCCCGGAGCGCCCTGGTACTCCCCGCAGTACGCGTCCGTGGTGTGCCCCGACTGCGATGCCGTGATCGAGACCTGAGCGGAAGAGAGGGGCTCGTCATGAAGACCGGAGCCTCGGAGTACGACTCCTGGCTGTACTCTCACACACCCTCGCAGGCCGAGGGCGAGCGCGACGAACCGGCCGAACGCGCGGCCATGGAGCAGCACCCGGAAGTCCCCAGGACCGAACCGTCCCAGGCGGAGGGCGAACGGGACGACATCAGGCCCGCATGAAGGGAGCACGCCGGCGGGGTCGAATGCGCCCCGGCGGCTCCCTCACGCGGTCCGCGTCCGGTGTGACGTTCCTTCGTACGCGCGGACAGCCCGCCGCCGCACCTCACCCTTGCCGACAGTGACAAGCGAAGAGGGTAAAAACTGGCAAAGAATAAGCTTTCGCATATTGTCCGACTTTCATGGGTGGTCTTGTCGTGATCTCGCGCCTTGGGCGTAGCTAGATGCCGTGCCCATCGCCCGCCGGCCAGAGGCGGCGGGCGAAAAGAAGATCACGTGAGGAGACGTCATGAAGAAGGCTTACGAGGCACCGACGCTCGTCCGACTCGGTACGTTCCGGAAGGAGACAGGACTTCTCCAGCGCCACGGCAACGACCGGCTGATCCTCAGCAAGAACTGACGAGCGACGGTCCTTGATCCGACGTCATGACTGAAGTGCACGCAAGTGCGGGGACGGGCCCCGGCGACGCGCATTTCGCGGTCTTCACCGACCTCGCGGACGCGGCCGCCGTGGCCCGCTCCTTCACCCGCCCCTCGAGCCGAACCCTCACCCACCCGTCGGGCCGGCCCTGGCTGGTCGGCGACTGGCACGACGACGAGATCGTCACCGCGAGCACCGGCAACGCCGCCATCGCCGTCATCGGCTGCTGCCCCGTCGGCGCCGACGAACTGCGCCGCCACACCGCACGCCTGCGTGACCTCGCGGAACTCGACGCGCTGGCCCGCAGACTGCCCGGCAGCTTCCACCTGGTCGCCTCCCTCGACGGTCGAGTCAGGGTCCAGGGGAGCGCCTCCGGCCTGCGCCTGGTCTTCCATGCCGAGATCGAGGGTTCACGAGTGGCCGCCAGCCGCGCCGACACCCTCGCCGGCGCCCTGCGCCTCGACCCCGACGTCGAGGAGCTGGCCGTGCGCCTGCTGTGGCCCGCCCCCTACCCGCTGTTCGAGACATCCCTGTGGCGCGAGGTCACCGCCGTGCCCCCGCAGGACGCTGTGATCATCGCCGCGGACGGCCGCACCGTACGCCACACCCGCTGGTGGACCCCGCCGGAGCCGGTCACACCCCTCGCCGAAGCGGCACCCCGGATCCGCACGGCGCTGCGGGAAGCCGTCGGCGCGCGTACCCGGCAGGGCGGCGTGGTCAGCTGCGACCTGTCCGGCGGCCTGGACTCCACCTCCGTCTGTTTCCTGGCCGAGCGCTCTCCCGCCCGCGTGGTGGCCAGTACCTGGCCGGGACGGGATCCCGCCGACACCGACCTCCACTGGGCGGAGCGGGCGGCGGCACACCTGCCGGACGTCGAGCACGTGATCTGGGACGCCGACGCGTCCCCGCTGGTCTACGAGGACCTGCTCGGCATCGACGACCTCCTGGACGAGCCCACCATCGGCGTCATGGACCGCTCCCGGGTCCTGTACCACCTGCCCGGCCTCGCCGCGCGCGGCAGCCGGCTGCACCTCACCGGAATCGGCGGCGACCACGTGGCCTGGTGCTCCGAGGCCTACTACCACCGGCTGCTGCGCACCCGCCCGCTGTTCGCCCTGCGCCGGTTGCGCGGCTTCCGGACGCTGTGGCACTGGCCGCCGGCCGGCACGGCCCGCGCGCTCGCCGACTCCCGGCCCTACGGCAGGTGGCTCGCCGACGCCGCCGGCCACCTGCGGGACCCGTCGCCCCCGTCCGTCGCCACCGGCCTCGGCTGGGGGATGGCGCCGCGCCTGTTCGACTGGGTGACCCCCGATGCCGAGCGACTGGCCCGCAGGGCCCTGCTCGATGCGGCGGCGACGGCCGAGCCGCTGCACCCGGACCGCGGCCTGCACACCGACCTCGAACAGATCCGCTCCTGCACTCGCGTCATCCGCCAGTGGGACCGGATGGCGGCCCGCGCCGGCCTGCCGATGGCCTCGCCCTTCCTCGACGACCGCGTCATCGAGGCGTGCCTCGCCGTACGGCCGAGCGAGCGCGTCACACCCTGGCAGTACAAGCCGGTCCTGACCGCCGCCATGCGCGGGATCGTGCCCGAGGCCTGTCTGCGGCGGACCAACAAGGCCACGGCCTCCATGGACGCGGCCAACGGGCTGCGGGAACACCGCGCCGACCTGCTGGCACTGTGGGAGGACTCCCGGCTGGCGGACCTCGGCTTGGTGGACCCGGCAGCACTGCGCCGTCTCGCCCAGCGCCCCGCCTCCCGGGGACTGTCCGACGCCATCCTCTACTCCACCATCGCCGCCGAGGTATGGCTCCGGGGCCTGTCCCGTGGCGCCCGCACGTCCCCCCACCCCTGAACCGGCCCTGACCGACCCGAAGTCATCGACCACCTCAGAAAGGCGGCCACCCATGCCCTTGCGGTTCGGCGCCGACGTCACCACGGCCGAGACCGACTACGGCACAGTGCTGCTGGACGAACGGACCGGCGCCTACTGGGAGTTGAACCCGACGGCCACCCTCGTGGTCCGCACCCTGCTCGACGGCGGCGAGGCAGCCGACGCGGCCGCCGCCCTGGTCAGGGAGTTCGACATCGACCTGGCACAGGCCCTGACCGACGTCGAGACGCTCGTACGGCAGCTGCGCGGCGCGGAACTGGCCTCATGACGACGCCCAGTGCGCTGGAACGCCCCACCGGGGTACCCGCGACCCGACGCCTGGCCGCCCGCCTGGTCCTGCTGCCCGCGATCGCCCTCTCCTTCCTGCCGCCCCGCCGTATCCGCGCCGTGCTCGGCCTCCTGTGCCGCGGGGCGGCCCCCGCCACCACCGCTCAGGCGCAGGACGCGCGGGACGCCATGTGCGCCGCCAGCCTGCGCTGCGCCGGGCCGAAGGGCTGCCTGCCGCGCTCCCTCGGAGCGGCTCTGCTGTGCCGGCTCGGCGGAACGTGGCCGACCTGGTGCACCGGGGTACGCGTCGTGCCGCCCTTCACCGCCCACGCCTGGATCGAGGCGGACGGCCGCCCCGTCGGGGAAGGCGTGCCGGACGGCTACTTCGCCCGCCTGATGGCCGTCGCGCCGCTCCCACGGCCCGGGGACCGATGACCGGCACGGCGGTGCCGGGCGGCGGGCGCGCCATGGCCGCCGAGGCCGACAGGTCCACCCGGACGGCGGTGGCCACCATGTACCGGCTCACCGCCGGCCACCGGCCCGCCATTGCCGTCGCCACCGTCCTGACCCTCGTCGGCTCCGCATTGGGACTGGCCCAGCCGCTCGTCGCCAAGGACCTCGTCGACGCCGCCGGCGGTCATACGCGGATCATCTGGCCGCTGCTGGCCCTCCTCGGCGTCCTGTTCGTCACGGAAGCGGCCACAGGAGCCATCGGCCGGTTCCTCCTGGAACGCATGGGCGAAGGCGTCGTACGCCAGCTCCGCCACGGCCTGGTCGCACGCCTGCTGCGACTGGAGATGAGGGAGTACGACCGGCACCGCAACGGCGACCTGATCTCCCGGGTGACCGCCGACACCACCTTGCTGCGCGAGGTCGTCTCCCAGGCACTCGTCGACCTGGTGGCCGGCAGCCTCGCCGCCGCCGGGGCCGTCGTCCTCATGGCCTGGCTCGACCCGCTGCTGCTGCTCCTGGTGACCGTCACCGTGGCCGCGGCCGCCGTGATCGTCGCCTCGCTGCTCACCGGCATCCGACGCGCCTCCGAACACATGCAGGGCTCGGTCGGTGCCCTCGCCGCCGACCTGGAGCGGGCCCTCGGCGCCCTGCCGATGGTCCGTGTGCACCGCGCCGAGGAGCGCGAGGCGGCCACCATCGGCGCACGCGTCGACGCGGCCTACGACGCCGGGGTACACACCGCGAAGCTCGCCTCCGTCATGAGCCCGGCGGTCGAACTCGCCGTCCAGGGATCGTTCCTCGTCGTCCTGGTCGTAGGAGGTCTGCGCGTCAACGGCCACGCGGGCTCCCTCGGTGACCTCGTCGCCTTCCTGCTGTACGCCTCCTACCTCGTCCTGCCGCTGTCCTCGGTCTTCCGCGCGGCGGGCCTGGTCCAGCGCGGAATGGGTGCCTACCAGCGCATCGAACAGGTCCTCCACCTGCCGGTCGAACAGACGGCACCGGTACGTCCGGGCCACCGCACCCGCCCCCCGGACCGGGTCAGGCCGTCCGCCACCGGCGAGCGCCCCGCCACCGGCAGGCCCGCCCTCGCCCTCGACGACGTCCACTTCGGCTACGACCCGGCACGTCCGGTGCTCCGCGGTGTCTCCTTCACCGTCGCCCACCGCCGGCACGTCGCCCTGGTGGGCCGGTCCGGAGCCGGCAAGAGCACCGTGTTCGCACTGGTGGCGAGGTTTTACGAGCCGGACGCCGGAGCCGTGCTCTTCGACGGCCGGCCCGCAGGCGAACTCGGCCGCGACGCGTGCCGGCGACGCATCGCCGTCGTCGACCAGAACACCCATGTCGTCCATGGCACCCTGCGCGACAACATCACCTACGCCGTGCCCGACGCGACGGAAGCGGAGATCCGGCGCGTCGTCGAACTCGCCCGGCTCGAAGAGGTCGTCGACCGGCTGCCCGGTGGTCTGGCCGCCGTCATCGGTGAACGGGGCAGCACCCTCTCCGGCGGCGAACGCCAACGCGTCGCCCTGGCCCGCGCGTTGCTGGCCCGCCCCGCCCTCCTCCTGCTGGACGAGCCCACCTCCCACCTCGACGCCATCAACGAATCGGCGCTCACCACCGTCATGAAGGACGTCGCCCAGGAGTGCGCCCTCCTCGTCATCGCACACCGCCTGTCCACCGTGCAGCACGCCGACCACATCGTCGTACTCCACGAAGGCCGCACCACGGCGAGCGGCCGCCACGAGGATCTCCTGACCAGCAGCCCCCTGTACCGGAACCTGGCCGCGAGCCAGATGCTGCGCCCCGCTCAGGGCCGCGCGTGACCCGCTGTCACAGTCTTGAGTTCGTCGAGCGACTCCCGGACGAGGTGCCCGAGGTCGCGCTCGTCGTCCGCGTCGATCCAGCGCTGGAACGCGATTTTGAAGACGGCGACCCCGGCCTCCGCGGTCAGGCTCGCCGCCGGCTCCTTCACGCCGCGCCCGCGCAGGGTGTCGGCGAGTGCCGCGGACAGTGCGGCGAGTTTGATCAGCTCGCGCTCCTGGAGTTCCGCGTTGGCGACGATGACCGCATGGCGCTGCCGGGCGTGAGCGCGGCGCTCCTGGAACCTCGCGGCGACGGCCTCGAGAGCCGCGGCCACCGCGTCGATCGGCGCCGCGGACCCGGGCGCCCCGGAGGCGGTGCTCACGAACAGTTCCTGGAGCGAGGCGGCGCCCGCGAACAGGACCTCCCGCTTGTCGGCGAAGTGCCGGAAGAAGGTCCGCTCGGTGAGCCCGGCCCGCTGGGCGATCTCCGCCACCGTCGTCTGTTCGTATCCGCGCTCGCCGTACAGCTCCAGTGCGGCCTGCTCCAGTCGCCCGCGCGCGTTCGGCTCCCATCGCCCCATGGCCTGATCTTACGTGATGACAGTGACTGACATCGGTGTTACGGTCGATGTCAGTCACTGACGTCGACCGGGGGTGCGGCCATCCGCCGCGCCGAGGGCGGTCGACCCATGCGAAGGGCTTCTCATGCGCGTATTCGTCACCGGTGCCTCCGGCTGGATCGGCTCCGCCGTGGTTCCCGAACTCATCGGCGCAGGCCACCAGGTCGTCGGGCTCGCCCGCTCCGACTCTTCGGCCGCCGCCCTCACCGCGGCCGGGGCCGAGGTGCGGCGCGGCACCCTGGACGATCTCGACGTCCTGCGGAGCGCGGCCGCCGAGTCGGACGGCGTGATCCACCTGGCCTTCAAGCACGACATCGCCTTCTCGGGGGACTTCCAGGGCGCCGCCGACGCGGACCGCCGCGCCGTCGAGGCGTTCGGCGAGGCACTCGCGGGTTCCGGCCGGCCGTTCGTCCTCGCCTCCGGCATACTCGGGCTCACCCCGGGACGCGTCGCCACCGAGGAGGACACCGGCCCCCACCTGGCCCTCGATCATCTCGGCGACGGTCCGCGGACCCGGCTGGACACCGCGCGGCTGACGCTCTCCCTCGCCTCCCGTGACGTCCGTTCGTCCGTGGTCCGGCTCCCTCCGACGGTGCACGGCGAGGGGGACCACGGCTTCATGGCCGCGCTGATCGGCATCGCCCGCGCCAAGGGCGTCTCCGGCCACGTCGGAGACGGGACCAACCGCTGGCCCGCCGGGCACCGCTCCGACGCGGCCCACCTGTTCCGCCTCGCCCTGGAAAAGGCTCCGGCCGGGTCGGTGCTGCACGCGACGGCCGAAGAGGGGGTGCCGATCCGCACCGTCGCGGAAGTGATCGGGCGCCACCTCGATGTCCCCGTGGCCACCGTCGCGCCGGAGGCCGCGGCCGAACACTTCGGCTGGCTCGCCGGCTTCATCGCTCTCGACAGCCCGGCTTCGAGCACCCTGACGCGCGAACTACTGGGCTGGCAGCCGGCGGGCCCCGGGCTCGTCGACGACCTCGACAAGGGCCACTACTTCCACGACACCGCCGAGTAGGTCGCTCCTACCGTCCGCGGGACCGTCCGACGGTGAGTGCCCAGCGGACGCCGGCCGAGGCGGCGACGCTCAGCGTGCCGTGCTCGTGGGCGCGCTTCACGTCCAGCCGGTTGAGGATGCTGCTGACTCTTCCGTCCACGCAGCCCAACGGGAAGCTCACCCCGGCCGGTTCGACGGAGACGGTCAGTCGTCCCTTGCCCTGGCACTTGACGAGGACCGACAGCGCGCCGGGCCCGGTCCCGCCCCGGATGTCCATTTCCCGGCTGCCGCCGGCGTCGGCCACTTGGGCGAGGACTTCTCCCTCCGCCAGGACCGGAGCCTCGGTCACGGATTCCCCGGGAACGCTCTGGGCGGGGGAGGGGGAGGCCGGTGCAGGGGTGCGGGAGGGGCGACGGCTGTCGCCGTGCTCGCCGGCACAGCCGACGGCCAGCGCGGCGAGGGCGGCGATTGCCGCCGCCGATGAGAGAACCGTCGTACGACGAGCCGGGATCTCCGAGAGACGCCTATCCGCTGGGGACTGCTCCTGCGGCAGTCGGACCCGTCGACCGTAGGGCAGGGCCCTGGCGGAGGCGATCATTCTGCTGATCTTCTGAGGATGAGCTGAGGTGAGCGTGCTCTCCTCGTGGGACGCCACCGCGGCAGGCGCGGGCCGGTTGACCCGCCCGGGGAACGGGCGAGCACCGAACCGGCCCGCCGCACCGGCCGCGCCGACTAGACCGTCCCGCTCGCGGCGATCGTGACCTTCCCCTTGGGTGATCCGCTGCCGCTGCCGAGGGCCTCGATCTGGTCGACGAGCTCCTGGCCCTCGACGACCTCGCCGAAGACGACGTGCTTGCCGTCGAGCCAGTCGGTGACGACGGTCGTGATGAAGAACTGCGACCCGTTGCTGTGCGGGCCGGCGTTCGCCATGCTCAGCAGGTAGGGGCGGTCGTGCTTGAGGTTGAAGTTCTCGTCCTGGAACTTCTCGCCGTAGATGCTGCGGCCGCCGGTGCCGTTGCCCCGGGTGAAGTCGCCGCCCTGGAGCATGAACTGCGGGATGATCCGGTGGAAGGAGGAACCGGCGTAACCGTAGCCGTTCTGGCCGGTGGCCAGCTCGCGGAAGTTCCTGGCCGTCTTGGGCACGACGTCGTCGAAGAGCCGGAAGACGATCCGGCCGGCCGGAGCGTCGTTGATGGTGATGTCGAAGTAAACGTTCTCGCTCATGGCGATCAACCTATCGTCAAGCAGTGCCCGGCGTTCCCGGAGGGCATGCCCAAGGGCGTGACGTGTCGGCTCGGTCAGTTCAGCGGAGGCGGTCCGGCCTGGGCGGCCGTGCCCCACCCGGACGGCTCGGCGCCGACCGCGAACGCGAGTGACCGCATGCGCCGCAGGTCGTGCGTCGTCAGGTACGTGCGGTCGTAGGCGTTGCCGTCGACGCGGGCCGACCGGATGTAGCGGCGGGCGTCCGAGGTGCCGGGCGCCGTCACCGTGAGCGCCCCGTGGGGGTAGTAGCGCCGGTCGAGGGTGAGGTCGACGCGGTCGAAGACGGGGGTGGACAGGCCCCAGGTGTCGTAGCCGGGCTGCACCGGGAAGAGACCGATCGACGACAGCACGTTCCAGGCGGACATCGTGCCGAGGTCGTCGTTGCCGGTCATGCCGGTCGGGCTGTCCGTGAACAGGGTCAGCGCGGCGTGCACCACGTCCGTCGTCTTCCACGGCTCGCCGGTCGAGAGATAGGTGTAGGGCGCGATGAGGTCGGGCTCGTTCTGCGGGTTGTACTTGTCCGCGTTGTAGTAGTCGTACGGGCCGTTCACCCATACCTCACGGGCGGTCCTGGCGGGATCCCGCACGAGCTGGTCGTAGGCGAAGAAGGAGTCCAGCCGGTCGTTGGCCGCCTGCTCGCCGCCGATCAGGGCGACCATGCCCGGCAGGTCCTGCGGCACCAGCCACTGGTACTGCCAGGCGGTGCCCTCGTGGAACCCCTCGCTCCTGGCCGGGTCGTCCGGCCCGGTGAAGGCGCCGGAGGCGTCGCGCGCCCGGAAGAAGCCGGTCGTGGCGTCGAACACCCTGCGGTAGTTCTGGGCACGGGCGGTGTAGCGCGCCGCGTCGGCGGCATGGCCGAGGTCGCGGGCCATCTCGGCGAGCATGGCGTCCGAGAGGGCGTACTCCAGTGTCGCGGACGCGCCGTGGTCGTAGTCCGAGTCTCCCGGTTTCGCGTGCGGGCGGCCCTTGATGTACGGCGCGAAGCCGTCCGCGATGTACGCCGCGTTCGCCTCGCGGCCCACGGCCGGCGAGTCGGCGGGCGGCACCCCGTCGGCGTTCCTCCTCAGGGCGCGGTAGGCCCGGTCCTCATAGCCCTTCAGCAAGCCCTGCTGGTACGCGTTGGTGAGGAACGGGGTCACCGGGTCGCCGGTCATGATGTTCGTCTCGACCGTGCCGTACCCCCACTTGGGCAGCCAGCCGCTCTCCTCGTCGATCTTGATCACGGATATCGCCATGTCCCGGGCCTCACGCGGCGCGAGCAGCGACAGGAGCTGGGACTGGGTGCGGTAGGTGTCCCACAGGGACCAGTTCTGGTAGTACGTGAAGCCCCGCGCGCGGTGGATCCGCTGGTCCCGGCCGGTGTAGCGGCCGTCGGCGTCGCCGCCGACGTTCGGCGCGAGGAAGGACCGGTACAGGGACGAGTAGAACGTACGGCGGAGGGTGTCGCTGCCGCCCCGCACACGCACGTCGTCGAGCCGGTCCTCCCACGCCCGCCGTGCGGCGTCGCGCACCCGGTCGAAGGAACGGCCGCCCTCGGCGCGGAGGTTGACGGCGGCGCCGTGGGCGTCGACGTACGACAGGGCGGTGGTCGCCTCGACGGTCCGGTCCCCGGTCGTGTCGAAGCGGACGTACGCGCCGTCCCGGCCGGTCCTCGACCCGCCGGTGACCGTGGCCCCGTCCCAGGTGCCGTACGCGGTGAAGGGGCGGTCGAAGCGGGTGATCGTGTAGACGGTGTACGGCTTGGTGTCCTGGCAGAAGCCGCTGCCGGTGATCGCGGTGCGCACGGTCCGGTTGTCGAGGACCTCGACCTTGGAGGCGACCGTCCGGTGCAGCGACTGGCCGGCGTCGAGCAGGACGTTGGCCTTGTCCGTCGCGGGGAAGGTGTAGCGCTGCACTCCGGTGCGCGCGGTCGCGGTCAGTTCGGCGTCGATGCCGCTTTTGAGCCCGACCCTGTAGTAGCCGGGGCTCGCCTTCTCGGTGTCGTGGCTGAACTCGGCCTCGTACTTCGCGTAGTCGGTCTCCGTGACGTCGCCGGTGGTCGGCAGCACGGGCAGGTCGCCGCCCAGGCCGCAGCCGACGCCGGAGAGATGGACGAGGGAGAAGCCACGGATGTGATTCTGGGCGTGGTCGTAACCGGTGTTGTGCCCGGTGTCCGGCGACAACTGCACCATCCCGAAGGGCACGGCCGCGCCGGGGTAGGTGTTGCCTTCGTTCTCGGTTCCGATGAACGGGTTGACGAGGTCGGTGAGTTGGCCGTCCCGGTCGGCGGCGGCCTCGGCCGCGGGCGCGGTGAGGGCCCCGCCGAGGAGAGCGACCGCCGCGATCACCGTGCCCGCACCGCGAATGCGCTGAGTCCATCTCATGGGCGTCCGTACCCCTCCCCTGGACAACGTTGTCAGAGCGGCCCGCTCATTCTTCGCGTTGTGCGTGTACTCGTCAAGAGTGGGGGCGGGCAGGGGAGTTCGGCGTGCGGACCCGTCGCGACCCGGCCCCGACGGTCCTGGCACACTGCACGGCATGACGACCCTGACGCCCGCTCGTGCCCTCGTACTGCTCTGGAGCGGCATCACTTGCCTGGTCGTGGTGGCGGGCGGAGTGCTGGGCGCGCTCCTCGGCGGCTGGACGGCGTCGGTTCTCGCCGGCCTGTCGGCCGGGGCCGTCTGCCTGACCGGCTCCGTGTTCGTGCGGCGGCGTGTCATGACCAGGTTCGCCGTGGCCGAACAGGAGGCGATGGCTCGCGGCTATGCCGAAGGCCTCTCCCACGGCCTCCTCGCCGTCGTCGCCCAGTACGAGGCAGCCGTCTTCCCCATGAGCGCCGGGGGAGTGACCGCCGAGGAGCGGCTGGCCCGGCGCGGCGCCGCATACCGGATCGCCGCCGAGGCCGCACTGCCCACCCCCGTACGCGTGGCCGCTGCCGCCGCCCTGGCGGCACTGGACGAGGCGGACCCGCGTCGCTCCCGGGACGCCATCGGCAGGCTCTTCTCCGCCGTCAACCCCGGAACGGGTGGCTCGGCGGAGTAGGCGCGCGCGGGCGGGTCGTGCGGACGAGCGGGGTCGTCCGGTTCGAGGAGCAACGGCCTTCGGGAGCCGGCCCGTCAGGCGGCCGTCGAGGAGGCTGCCTGCCGGGAGGCTGTCGTGGCCCGGGAGTTCGGTGACCGCGGCCCCGCGCGTGGTGTCGCTTTCGGCGCTCGTCCGGCGGGTCCCGCGCTCTGCTCGCCCCCGCGGACGCGTGCGAGTCGGCGCGCGGGTCCGAAGCCCGGGACGCCCGGCCGCGATCGGCCTAGGGCTTGCGGACCGCCGCGGCCGGGGGACGCTCGCGGAGCGCGCCGTATCCGATGAAGTACGCGGGAAGACGGCGTGCGAACCGTGACCCGGCGAGCAGACCCGCCATGTGCCGCGCCCTGTCGACGCTGCCCAGAGGTGGCTGCCCCTGGAGGACGGGAGTGATGACGCGGGCATGGGCCACCCGCTGGAGGGCCTGCGTGAGGACCGTGGTGGGACGGCGGCGGCGCTGCACACCGCGTACGTCGCGCAGTCCGACCCGCCCGTGGCGCAGCGGCTCGACCAGGTGGCGGGCGGTGGCCACGGCGTCCTCGACGGCGAGATTGATACCGATGCCGAAGACCGGGGACATCGCGTGCGCGGCGTCGCCGATGCACAGCAGGCCCGGGCGGTGCCAGCGGCGCAGCCGGTCCAGGCGCACGTCGAGGAGCTTGACGTCGTCCCACGAGCGCAGGTGGTGCGTCCGGTCCGCGATCCAGGGCACGGCGGCGGCGTAGTCGTCGAGGAAGCGGTCGAGGCCGGCGGCGCGACGCCGGCTGTCGGTGCCCTTGGGGATGAGCGCGGCGCACTGCCAGTAGTCCCCGCGGTCGATCATCGCGGTCAGGAAGCGGTCACCGGCGCCGCCGACGAGTCCACGTGGGTCGTCTTCGCGCCGCGGCAGCCGGAACCACCACGCGTCCATCGGACAGCCGAAGCGGCGCTGTCCCAGCTCCGGCAGCGAGCGGGCCAGTGATCCGCGGCCGTCGCAGGCGACGGTGAGGTGGGCGCGCAGCTCGCCGGCGCGGCCGTCGGAGGTGCGGTAGCGCACCCCGGTGACCCGACCGCCCTCCATCAGGAACGAGGTCGCCTCGGTGCTCATCCGCAAATGGAAGGAGGGCTCGCGTCCGGCCTCGTCCGCGAGGAGGTCCAGCAGATCCCACTGGGGCACCATCGCAACGTAGTTGTACGGGCCGCCCAGCACCGCGAGGTCCGCGACCGTGACGTTCGCCCGGTCGGTCCCGACAGGCAGCTGGATGGTGCGTACCCGGCGCTGTGGCAGCCGGGCGAAGCGCTCGGCCAGCCCCAGGTCGTCCAGCAGCGCCAGCGTGGAGGGGTGCACGGTGTCGCCGCGGAAGTCGCGCAGGAAGTCACCGTGTTTCTCCAGCACCGTCACGTCGATGCCCGCCCGGGCCAGCAGCAGCGCGAGCACCATGCCGGCGGGACCGCCCCCCACTACGCAGCACGTGGTCCGCTCCATCGCAGCCTGCCCTTCGGGAGATCCCAATTCATCGCTTGGTGAATATTGTAGTCCACCGACGGGTCCTCGATCCGGTCGGGCGGTAGCCTGCTCGTGAGGGCAGCCATGGCCGACGAAGTGCGCATCCGGCTTCTCGGCGGTTTCGCCGTGACGGTCGCGGGCCGCCCGGTCGCCGCCGGGGCCTGGCGGCTGCGCAAGGCCCGCAGCCTGCTCAAACTCCTGTGCCTGTCCCCGGGCCACCGGATGCACCGGGAGCGCCTCTACGACCTTCTCTGGCCGGACCTCGACCGGGCGGCCGCGTCGAACAACCTGCACCAGGTGCTGCACGCCGTGCGGCGCGCGCTGACGGCCACCGGGGCACCGGGCGATGTCGTCGTACTCCGCGACGACCTGGTGCTGCTCGGCCCCGACGGCGGTGTGCGGATCGACCTCGACGACCTCGACGAGGCGGTACGCCGGGCGTCGGACGGCGGCGGGGCGGCGGACTACCGTGCCGCGCTCGCCCTGGCCGACGCCGGTCTGCTGCCCGAGGACCGTTACGAACCATGGGCCGGCGAGGCGGCCGCGGCGCTGGAGACCCGGCGTACGACACTCAGGCTGCGACTGGCCGAGGCGCTGGAGCACGACCACCACACGGCCGAGGCCGTCGACGTGCTGCGCGCCCTGATCGCCCAGGACCCCCTGGACGAGCCAGCCCACCGGGCGCTGATGCGGGCCCTGGCGGACGCCGGGCGGCGCCGGGAGGCCTTGGCCGCGTACGAACGTCTGCGTGACGCGCTGCGCCGTGACACCGGCGCCGACCCCGACCCGCAGACACGCCGCCTCTTCCGCGCCCTGCTCGCCGACTCGGTCGAGGCACGGGAACAGCGCCCCGAGGCCCCACGGCACCGCCTGCCGATACCGGCGACGGCCCTCATCGGCCGGGAGCGCGAGACGGCCGAGGTGGAGAAGCTGCTCGAACGGAGCAGGCTCCTCACCCTCACCGGGGCCGGCGGCTGCGGCAAGACCCGGCTCGCGCTCGCCGTGGCGGCCCGGCGCGAGGACCGCTTCCGCAACGGGGCGTGCTTCGTGGACCTCGCCGCGCTGACGGAACCCCACCTCGTCCCAGAAGCGGTCGCCACGGCCCTCGGGGTGCAACCGCCGCCGTCCGGCGGGGCCCAGCGGGCGCTGATCGCCCAACTCGGCGACCAGGACCTGCTGCTGGTGCTGGACAACTGCGAACACCTCGTCGACGCCTGCGCCGCCCTGGTCTCCGACGTCATGGCCCACTGCCCGGGCGTCTTCGTGCTCGCGACCAGCCGGGAGCCGTTGCGCAGCTACGGGGAACGCACCTTCCGGGTGCCGTCCCTGTGTCTTCCGGATCCGCGCCGGCTGCCGTCCGTGGCCGAGCTCGGCCGTTTCGCCTCCGTACGGCTGTTCGTCGAGCGGGCCGCCGACGCCGCCCCCGGCTTCCGGCTGACCTCGGGGAACGCGGAGGCCGTCGCCCAGATCTGCTTCCGGCTCGACGGAATGCCCCTGGCCCTGGAACTGGCGGCGGCCCGGGTGCCCCTCCTGGCCCCGCGTCAGATCGCCGAACGCCTGGACGACGCCCTGGCCCTGCTCGGCCGGGGCAGCCGGCACGGCGTGACCAGGCAGGAGACCCTGCTGGCCACCCTGGAGTGGAGCCATCGACTGCTCGACGACGACGAACGGCGCCTGCTCCGCCGGCTCGCCGTCTTCGCGGGCGGCTTCACGCTAGCCGCGGTCGAGAAGGTGTGCGCCGACGGCCCCCACCGCACCCCGGTGCTGGAGCTCCTCGGCAGGCTGGCCGACAAGTCCCTGGTGGGGGTGGAGCCCCCGCAGGACGAGGACGAGGCTCGCTACCGGCTGCTGGAGACGATCCGGCAGTACGCCGCCGAGCGGCTGCGGGCCGCCGGGGAACAGGCGGCGACCGAGGCCCGCCACCGGCGCTTCTACCTGGAGCTCGCCGAGGCCCGGGACCGCGAACCGTCCACGGGAGTCTCTGGAGCGACTCCCCTGGAGCTGGAGGCCGACTACGACAATCTCCGGGCCGCCCTGCGCTCGTTCCTGGGCCACGAGCCGGACGACGCGCTGCGTCTGGCGGTCGCCCTGCGATCGTTCTGGCCCGAACGCGGGCGCCTCGCCGAGGGCCGGCGCCGGCTGGACGACGCCCTGGCCGCCGCGCCGGCGCCCACACCGCAGCGGGCGAGAGCGCTGATGGGGAAGGCCGTCCTGGCGATCCGCCTCGGTGACGGCTCCCAGCTGGAGGGCATCGGCGCGCAGATCGTGGCGATCCACCGGCGCCGGCCTGAGCCGGCGGCGCTCTCGCACGCCTACTACCAGCAGGCGGTCCTGCTCTGGATGCGCGGTGCCTGGGAGCGCGCCCGCACCGCTCTCGACCGGGCCCGCGCCCTTGCCCGGGAGGCGGGCGAGACGTCGGTCCTCGCCGTCGCCGCGCACCTCGAGGCCGTCTGGGCGGTCTGCCGCGGCGAGGGGACGGCGGCCCGCGCGGCCTGCTCCGAGAGCCTCCGGCTGCTGGCGGACGCCGGGCCGGACAGCGGCCCGTTCTTCACGGTCATGACGCCGGGGTACACGGTCCAGGTCGACGAGGCGGGCCAGGTGTCGCTGCTCTTCGAGGAGACCGTGCTCGTCGGCCGCACGGTCGGCCCGTCCCGGGCCCGCGGCTACGTCCTGGCTAACCTCGCCTGGGCGGCCCGCCTGGAGGGCGATCCCGGCGCCGCCACCACGGCGGCCGAGGACAGCGTCGACCGCTTCCGCGCGCTGGCCGACCCGCACGGGGAATCCCTGGCCCTCAACACGCTCGGCAACATCCACCGGAGCCGGGGCGACCACGGCGCGGCGCGCGAGTACCTCGACACGGCGCTGGCGATCAGACGCCGGCTCGGTGACCGCCGTGAGGAAGGCATCACCCTCGGCTGCCTGGGTCTGCTCCACCTGGCCGCCGGGGACACCGGGAGCGCGCGGGCCGCCGTCTCCCGCGCCCTCGCGGGCTTCGAGGAGAGCGACGACATCCCCGGCGTCACCAACAGCCTGCTGCACCTCGGCCTGGTGGCCCGGGCGGCGGGTGACGCGACACAAGCGCGGAACCTGCTGACCCGCGCCCAGCGGCTCGAACAGATCGCCGGGTCGATCCCGGCCGCCGGATGGGTCGCCCTCATGCTGGCTCGGCTCCACCGGGAGGCGGGCGACCCCGACGCCGCCGGGGCGGCGGCCGCCCGGGCCGGTGACCTCTTCGCCGACCTCGGCGACACACGGGGCGCGGCCGTGCTGCGGCGCACGGTGCCACGGACGCCGACCGCGCAAAGCGGCTGCTGAGTGAGTGCTAAGAGACGCTTCCTACGGTCATGGACATCAGCGCAAGACACTCGGAGCGAGGAGCCGATGATGTCGATCGACACGGCAAGGGGCGTCCTGGGAGACGCCACCGTCGCCGAACTGGAAGCAGGCCTGCGCGGCACCGTCGTCCGCCCCGACGACACCGCCTACGACGAGGCCCGGGCGGTCTGGAACGGAGCCCACGACAAGCACCCGGCGCTGATCGTGCGCTGCGCCGGGACCGCGGACGTCGTCCGCGCCGTCGAGTTCGCACGCAGCCAGGACCTGCGCGTCGCCGTGCGCGGCGGCGCCCACAGCATCGCCGGGTTCTCGACCGTCGACGACGGCATCGTCATCGACCTGTCGCCCATGAAGGGCGCCCTCGTCGATCCCCGCCGGCGCCGGGCGGTCGCCCAGGGCGGCCTGACCTGGGGCGAATTCGACCAGGAGACCCAGGCCTTCGGCCTCGCCGTGACCGGCGGCCTGGTCTCCTCGACGGGCATCGCGGGCTTCACGCTCGGCGGCGGCGTGGGCTGGCTGCTGCGCCGCCACGGGCTGGCCTCCGACAACCTGACGGCGGCCGAGGTCGTCACCGCGGACGGCCGCGTGGTGCGCGCGGACGAGCAGGAACACCCCGAGCTGTTCTGGGCGCTGCGAGGAGGTGGCGGCAACTTCGGTGTCGTCACGTCGTTCGAGTACGAGCTGCACCCTGTCGGGCCCCAGATCCTGGGCGGCCTGATCGTCTACCCCCAAGCGCAGGCCCGGCAGGTGATCACGGGCTGGCGGGAGCTGATCGCGGACATGCCCGACGAGCTGACCACACTGATCAACCTGACGACGGCACCTCCGCTGCCGTTCCTGCCCCCCGAGGTGCACGGCACCCGCGTCCTGGTGCTCGTCGGCATGTACGCGGGCGACCCCGCGGCCGGTGAGCCGGTCGTCGGTCCGCTGCGCAGGCTGGGCACCCCCATCGCCGACCTCATGGGCCCCATGCCGTACACCGGCATGCAGTCGATGCTCGACCCGCTGTGGACGGCCGGCGCGCACAACTACTTCACGTCGGCGTTCATCGAGCCGTCCGACGCCTCGGTCGACGCCCTGCTGCGCCACCACCTGGCGACGCCCACACCCTCCAGCGAACTGCATCTGCACCAACTGGGCGGCGCCTACGCCCGCGTACCCGCCGACGCCACGGCCTTCAGCCAGCGGGAGCCGGGCGTGCTGTGCAACGTGATCGCGCGATCCCCGGACGCGACGGACTTCGACGCCCACGTCGCCTGGGCCCGCGACACCCGCAGGGACATCGCTCATCACGGCCACGGGGCCATGTACGTCAACTTCACCGGCGACGCCGCCGAGGACAGGGTGCGGGCCTCCTACCCGGACGCCGTCCACGAACGCCTCGTGCGGGTGAAGGACGCCTACGACCCCACGAACATGTTCCGCCTCAACCAGAACATCCGCCCCTCGGCGGCGGCATGACCGACGACGGCTCGTGCGGGGCCCCCGGAACCGTGGGCCCCGTCACGGCTGCCGCTCGGGCGGCGACCGCAGCAGGAGGGTGCCGTCCGGTTCGCGGACGACGTGCGACCCGAAGTCGCGGCTGCCGAACCGGTCCAGAACGGCCCGCAGCCACTCCTCGTCGGCACGGCAAGCGCGCTCCAGACGCATCCGCCGCGCCTGGAGCGGCACCATGCGCACAGCGGCCGAAGTGCCGGTGCCCGGATCCACGGTCACGAGGTACAGCAGCCGCAGATCGTCCCGGAAGCGCTCGTAGCCGCTGATGCCCTCGTAGTCGTCGACGAAGTCGCCGCAGCCGTACAGGACCAGCTTGCCCCGGTAGACCTCCATGGGGCGCGGATGGTGCGAGGAGTGGCCGTGCACGAGGTCCACCCCGCCGTCGACGAGGGCGTGCGCGAAGCCGACCTCGTCACGTGAGATGCCGTAACCCCAGTTCGCCCCCCAGTGGACCGAGACGACCGCGATGTCGCCCGGCCGCTTCACCTGCCGCACCCGGCCGGTGATCCGGGCGGCGGCGGCACCGGACGGCTTGGCCAGGAAGGCCACCCCGCCGCGTCCGCCGGTGGCGGCCCATCCGTGCGGGATGCCGCTGGACGCCGTACCGCAGGAGAGCACCAGTACCCGGCCCCCGCCGTCGACCGGGACGATCGCCGGCCGGTTCGCCTCGTCCTCGTCCCGGCCCGCCCCCGCCGTCCTCAGCTTCGCGCCGGCCAGGGCGCCGAGCGTCTCGTCGAGCCCGCCGGTCCCGAAGTCCAGCACGTGGTTGTTGGCCAGGACACAGACGTCGGGGCGGGCGGCGGCCAGGCACGGCAGGTTGGCGGGGCTCATCCGGTAGTGCACCGCCTTGCCGGGCGCGAACCGGCCCGCCCGCGTGACACTGGTCTCCAGATTCAGGATCCGGGCGTCGGGCGCGGCCTGGTCCAGGATCCGCAACGCCTCGCCCCAGGGCCAGGAGAAGCCGACCGGCCGGGGAATCGGCCCGTTCACCGCCTCGGCCAGCTCGACATAGCCACGGGCGTCACGGACGTACGTCTCCCGCAGCGCCGGGTCCCCGGGGTGCGGAAGGATCTGGTCGACGCCCCGGCCCAGCATCACGTCACCGCAGAGGAACAGGGTGACCAGGCCCCCGCGCATACTCCCAGGCTAAGCGGTCGTCCGGGCTTGCCCACGGCGGGAAAATGAAAGGGGGGACGCGGGCGCCGACGAGGAGGCCGGTCATGTTCTTCACGGATCGTCTCGACGCGGGGCAGCGGCTGGCCGCCCGGCTGGCGTACCTCAAGGACCGGAGCGTGGTGGTGCTGGGGCTGCCCCGGGGAGGGGTTCCGGTGGCGGCTCAGGTCGCCCGGGAGCTGAACGCCCCGCTGGACGTGTGCCTGGTCCGGAAGCTGGGGGTGCCGTACCAGCCGGAGCTGGGCATGGGGGCGATCGGTGAGGACGGCGTCCGGGTCATCAACGACGAGGTGGTGCGCGGCGCGCGGGTCACCCGGGAGCAGCTCGCCGAGGTCGAGAGCCGCGAGCGCGAGGTGCTGGCGCTGCGCGCCCGGCGGTACCGGGGCGAGCGGCAGCCGGTCGGCCTGGCGGGGCGGACGGCGGTGGTGGTCGACGACGGTGTCGCCACCGGGTCGACCGCACGGGCGGCCTGCCGGATCTCCCGCGCACGGGGAGCCGCGCGGATCGTGCTGGCCGTGCCCGTGGCACCGCGCGACTGGACCGAGCGGCTCGGCGGGGAGGCGGACGAACTGGTCTGCCTGGACACGCCCAGGAGCTTCTACGCGATCGGCCAGTTCTACGACGACTTCTCCCAGCTCGGCGACGACGAGGTGGTCGGCCTCCTGGAACAGGCGGCGGGCCGACCGCACGGAACCGCCGCCGACCCCGTGCCACCGGACCGGGAGGTCGACATGGCCGCCGGTGCCCTGCGGCTGCGCGGAGATCTGACCGTGCCCGACGGCGCGACCGGGCTCGTGGTGTTCGCGCACGGCAGCGGCAGCAGCCGCCGCAGCCCGCGCAACCGGTTCGTCGCGGCCGGGCTCAACCGGGCCGGCCTCGGCACCTTGCTCTTCGACCTGCTCACCCGGGACGAGGAGAGCGACAGGGCCAACGTGTTCGACACCGACCTGCTGGCCGGGCGCCTGGTGGACGTCACCACCTGGCTGCGCGGACAGCCGGAGAGCGAAGGGCTGGCGGTCGGATACTTCGGCGCCAGCACCGGCGCGGCCGCCGCCCTGTGCGCCGCCGCGGAACAGGGCAAGCGGGTCGCGGCGGTCGTCTCCCGCGGCGGCCGGCCCGATCTGGCCGGTCCTCGCCTGCCTGCCGTGGCGGCACCGACCCTGCTGATCGTCGGCGGCCACGATCCCACGGTGCTCGGCCTCAACCGCCAGGCACAGGCCCGGCTGCGCTGCGAGAACCGGCTCGCGGTCGTCCCGGGTGCCACCCACCTCTTCGAGGAGCCCGGTGCCCTGGAGGCCGTCACCGACCTGGCCCGCGACTGGTTCACGGACCACCTGGCCCCGGCCGCCCACGCCGTGGTGTGAGGCGCGCTTTGATGCTCTTCGTCTCTCTATGGGCATTTTTCACAGCACTTAAGCTGATGAGTGCTGATGAGTGCTGATGAGTGCTGATCGGGCCGTTCATCCACAGGGATGAGAATTGGTGACGAAAGAGCAGTCGACGTCGGAGCTGCCCCGCGTACCCGGAGCGGTGCAGGCCGAGGGCCTGCCGTTCCAGCAACCCGCCCTGGCCGCCGCGCGAGCCGCTGCTCAGGGTGCGTCGCTGGTGGCCGCCATGCTCGGGGCGGTGGGCCTGGTCGGCTGGATCTTCGGCATCGACGCGCTGAAGAGCGTGCTGCCCCACGTTGACGCGTCCATGAAGGTGAACACCGCCGTGGCTCTCCTGGCGCTCGGTGTCTCCCTGTTCGAGGTGGCCCGCAGACCCGCGTCCCCGCGCGCGATCGCCGTGGCCCGCGCGGCAGCCGCACTCGCCGGCCTGATCGCCGTGCTCACCCTCGCCGAGTACGCGACCGGAGCGCGCCTCGGCATCGACGAGCTCCTCTTCGACGACGACACCGCGCGGGTGGCGACCGGTGTGCCCGGCCGCATGGCGCCCAACACGGCCGCGGCGCTGGCGCTGACGAGCCTGGCGTCATGGTGCGCGAGCACCCGCCTGCCCGCCTGGACGAGCCAGATCCCCGGTCTGGCCGTCCTCGGGCTGGGCATGATGCGGTTCTACGCGTTCGTCTACGACGTCCCCGAACTGGAACGGTTCGGCGGCTACACGGGCATGGCCCTGCACACGGGGATGGCCCTGGTCCTGCTGGGGCTGGCCGCCTTCCTGGCCCGGCCCGACGAAGGCGTCGCGGGCCTGCTGATGAACGCGGGCACCACGGGCGCGCTGGGCCGCCGGCTGTTCGCCACCGCCCTGGTGGCGCCGCTGCTGCTGGGCTGGGCCGTCCTGGCAGGGGAGGACGCGGGACTGTACGGGGCGCGACTGGGCTTCGCGTTGTTGGTGTGCGGCCACGCGGTGGTGTTCTCCGCGGTCATCTTCGTCGCCCTGGTCGTGGGCTGCCGTGTCGAGGTGGCGCACGCCCGTGCCCAGTGGCAGGTGCGGCAGACCGAACTGCTCCAGGCGTTCATGGACCACACGCCCGCGGTGGTGTTCATCAAGGACCTGGACGGCCGTTACCTGGCGGTCAACGCGCAGTTCGAGGAGAGCACGCACCTGCCCCGCGACCGGGTACTGGGCCGTACGGACGAGGACATCATGCCGGCCGGCCTCGCGCGTCACGTGCGGGCCGCGGACCTGGACATGCTGGCTCAGGGCAGTCCCGTGCAGCGGGAGGAGCTGCTCATCCTGCCGGAGGGCCCGAGGGACTTCCTCACCACCCTCTTCCCCCTGAAGGATCCCGCCGGTACGCCCTACGCCGTCTGCGGTGTCGTCACCGACATCACCGAGCGGGTCGCGGCCCAGCGCGAGGTCCAGCGGGCCAACCGGCGCTTCCTCGCACTGCTGGAATCCGCGCCCGACGCCACCCTGATCACCGACGGCGCCGGCACCATCGTCATGGCCAACGCCCAGGTGGAACGCCTGTTCGGGCACGGTCCGGGCGACCTCACCGGCACCGAGGTCACCGACCTCGTGCCCCGTCCGGGACGCCGACGGCACAGCGCGCTCCTCGCCGCCTACCTGCGGCTGCGCGACCCGAGGCCGATGGTCCTGGACAAGGGCTTGTGCGGGCTGCACAGCGACGGCAGCGAGTTCCCCGTGGAGGTGAGCGTCAGCAGCCTCCAGGCCGAACAGGAGACGCTGGTGTTCCTGACCGTACGGGACATCACCGCACGCAGACAGGCCGAGGCCGAACGCGCCGAGCGCTACGAGCAGCACCGGCGCATCGCCCACACCCTCCAGCACAGCCTGATGGGCGAGCCGCCCCGCCTGCCGCACCTGCCCAGCGCCCACCGGTACCTGGCGTCCGTGCAGGACCCCGGAGTCGGCGGGGACTGGTTCGACATCATTCCGCTGGACCGGGACCGCACCGGTGTCGTCATCGGCGACGTGATGGGCCGCGGCCTGGAGGCGGCAGCCGTCATGGGCCAGCTGCGCGCGGCCTCCCACGCACTGGCGCGCACGGGCATACCGCCCAGCCGGCTCATGGCCGGACTGGACGTGTTCGTCAGCGACCTGGCGGACCAGCTCGTCACCTGCGTCTACCTCGTCATAGACCAGGCGGCCGGCGAGGTCAGCCTCTGCTCGGCCGGCCACCTGCCCGTCATCGCCCTGACTCCGGACGGCCCCGCCCACCGACTGCGGGCACCGGTGAGCGTGCCGCTGGGCGTCAACGATCCGTCCGGTGGCGCGGTGCCCTTCCACGAGACGACCCACCCGCTGCCGCCGGGCAGCACCCTGGCGCTCTACACCGACGGGCTGGTCGAGAGACCCGGCACCGACATCGACGCCCAGATCGACGTCCTCACCCACACCCTCCAGGTCGCGCTGAAGGGTGCTCCCGCGGACGCGGAGATCCTCGATCAGGCCGCGGCCCGGCTGATCGAAACCCTCATCCCGGACACCGCCGCCCACGACGACGACGTGACGCTCCTCCTGCTCGCGGTGCCCGCCCCCGAGGGGTCCGTCACGCGGTGAAGCGGTGGGTGCCGGAGCAGTGTGCCGTGCCGTGGACGGAGGCGAACGTGGCACGGGCGGAGGTGACGTCGCCGCCCGGGCGGGGGCGGATCACGATTCAATCCCTTGGCCTTCGGGCCAGTTCGTAAGCCACGCTGACCGATTCGGTGAGGCGGTCGTCGACCGTGTGGCGGCCGAGTTCGGCGGTGAGTTCGGCGTCGAACTCGGCGGCGCGGCCGGCGAGCACCGGAGGCGGCAGGAAGGAGGTCGAGCGGACATGGCCGGCGATTTCACGGATCGTCCAGTGGTGCTCGACGGAGAACTCGTGCCGCTCGACGGGCTCGAACCCCGCACGGGACAGCACGTCGCGGTCGGGGTCCCGCTGCCGTGCCTGTGCCCAGCCCGGCGGAACGCGGCCGGACACGCCCAGCGCGTCCTGCCAGGCGCGCAGCAGACCGTCGAGTGCCCGCTGCCAGTCCCGGGGGCCCGCCCACGGGCTGGTCGACCAGCACAGCGCGAGGTGACCGCCCGGCTCCAGCCAGGTGTGGGCGCGCCGGGCGGTCAAGGAGCGGTCGAGCCGGTGGAAGGCGTTGCCGATGACGATCAGCTCGAAGCTCTCCGGCTCGGCACACAGGTCCTCGGCCCTCGCGGTGACGGCCCGGACGTGGTCCGCTCCCATCGCGATCGCCTTGGCGCGGACCACCTCGGTCATGTCGGGTTCGGCGTCCACGGCCCGTACCTCGGCGAACCGGCCGTGCAGCGGGAAGGCCAGCTGACCGGTGCCGCACGCCAGGTCGAGCAGCCGTCCGTGCCCCGACGGAGCGGCCCGGCGAACGAGGTCGGCGATCATCGCCTCCGGGTAGGGAGGCCGGAACCGGTCGTAGTGTCCGGCGGTGCCCCGGTACAGATCCGGCTCGAACTTCATCTCGTCGACCATCCGGCCACTCTCGCACCGACCCCATCCGGGCCCGACCGAATTCGCCGCCGCGTCGGCCACGGGATGTCGACCGAAGAACGACCCGCTGGGTTGCCCTCCCGCCGGAAGGGTTTGTACCTTGTCCGCCCTTGCGCCGCCGCCACGGGGGAGGCGGGCGAGAGGAGCGATCGATGGCGGGGCGTCCTGAGAGTCCGCTGGATCCGACCGCGGGTCCCGTGCAACGGCTGGCGTTCGAGCTGCGCAAGTTACGCGCCGAGGCGGGCAGCCCCACCTACCGGGCCATGGCGGAGCGCACCGGTCACGGCGCGAGCACGCTGTCACAGGCAGCCGCCGGCGAGCGCCTGCCGACCCTGCCGGTCGTCCTGGCCTACGTGCGTGCCTGTGCCGGCGACCCGGAGGAGTGGGAGCGACGGTGGCGCACGGCTCACGCCGAAACGGTGGCCGAGCCCCGCGCCGACGACCCGGAGGCAGAGCCGCCCTACCGCGGCCTGGCCCGCTTCGAAGCCGCGGACGCCGCCCTGTTCTTCGGCCGGGACCGACTCACCGACCGCCTGGTCGAGCTGACTCGGAGCACCCGCTTCACCGCCGTCTTCGGACCGTCCGGCAGCGGCAAGTCCTCCCTGCTGCGCGCCGGCCTCATCCCCCGGCTCCGCACCGCGAACCGGGAGGACCCGCGGCCGGCCGCGCTCCGCGTCCTCACGCCCGGCGGCCACCCGATGCGGGTCCACGCCGACCGTCTCGTGCCGAAGGACGCGGACGGCGACACCTGGCTGATCGTGGATCAGTTCGAAGAGCTCTACACGCTGTGCGACGACCCCGCCGAACGCGACCGGTTCATCGACCGGCTCCTGACCGCCACGGACCCCGCGAGCCGGTTGCGCGTGGTCATCGGTGTGCGGGCCGACTTCCTGGGACGGTGCGCCGTTCACCCCGGCCTGACGGCCGCGCTCCAGGATGCCACGCTGCTGGTCGCCCCGATGAGCCGGGACGAGTTACGGGAGGCGATCGTCAAACCGGCCCAGGCGGCGGGCTGCATCGTCGAACGTCCCCTGACCGCGCGTCTCCTCACCGAGGTGGAGGGGGAACCGGGCGCGCTGCCGCTGATGTCCCACGCCCTGCTCGAGACCTGGCGCCGCCGCAGGAGCCGCGCCCTGAACGAGGTGGCGTACGAGGCTGCCGGCGGCCTGCACGGAGCGATCGCCCGCACCGCGGAGGAGGCCTTCGGCCGGCTCACCGACACCCAGTCGGCCCTGGCCCGAGGCATACTGCTGCGCCTCATCAGCCCTGGCGAAGGCACGTCCGACACCCGCCGTCCCGCCGAACGTGCCGAACTGGTGGGCTCGGCACCCGAGGACGCCCGGGACGATGCCGCCGTGATCCTGGAACGCCTCGCCGCCGCCCGGCTGATCACCCTGGACGGCGACACGGTGGACCTGGCGCACGAGGCCGTGATCAGTGCCTGGCCCCGACTGCGTGGCTGGATCGACGCGGAACGCGACCGCCTTCGCACTCACCGCCGGCTGACCGAGGCGGCCCGCGTCTGGCAGGACCTGGACCGCGATCCCGGGGCGGTGTACCGCGGCACGCGTCTGGCGGCGGCCGCCGAGGCCTTCGCCGCCCCCGGGCAGCGCACCGCCCTGACCGAGCTTGAGTGGTCCTTCCTGTCCGCCGGGATCGAGGCCGCGGAGCACGAGCGCCGGTCGGCGGCGCGTACGGCACGGCGTACCCGTACCTTCGCCATGGTCATCTCCGCGGTCGTCGCCCTGGCCCTCGTGGCCGGACTGGTGGCCTGGCAGCAGAACCGGGCCGGCGAGCGCAGAAAGGTGCAGGCCGAGGCGCGCCGCGTCGCCGCCGTGGCGGAGAGCCTGCGTGCCTCCGACCCGGCGACCGCCATGCAGCTCAGCCTGGCCGCCTGGAGGATCGCCGACCTGCCCGAGACGCGGTCGGCGCTGCTGGGGGCCATGGCTCAGAAGAACCAGGATGCCTTTCGGATTCCGGGGCCCGCCGACCCCGACACCGATGCCACGTATCTCAGCGACGGCGGACGCGTCGCCGTGTCCGTCGAAAGCGGGCGAGTCACACGATGGGACGTGCGCGGACATCATCGGCTCTCCTCTTTCCGCATCCCCGTGGCCGAGGACTGGGCCACGGCGAGGAGCGCGCTCTCACCGGACGGACGGATTCTGGCAGTCGGCACCGGTCGGTATGTGAACCTGTACGACGTGCGCACGGGGCGGCGGACCGGGCGGCTGCCGGACATCTATGTGGCATCCCCCGTCTTCGGCCCGAGCGGCCATACCCTGCTTCTCACAGCCACGGAGATCAACGTGACGCGACTGTGGGACGTGCGCCGCCACAAGCTGCTGTTCCAGACCGGTAAGGCGCCCCGCCCGGGAGAGATCCTCGACCTCGGCACGGGGGCGCTTCTCGGCAGTGCTTCCTTCGTCACGTGGTCCGTATTCGGTGGCGGCGGGGACGTCAGCGCCGACGACCGCTTCCTCGCCGACTGTTCCCACGGCAGGATCGAGGTCTGGAACATTGCGACACACCGCCGTTCACCGGGCCCTTGGACGGCGGTGCACAGCGATCAGTGCGCATCCGCGGGCATTCGTTTCGTCCCGGTCGGCAACGAACTGGCGATCACCACCAACAGCGGCACACGTATATGGGATGTGTTATCGGGAAAGGAACGGACGGGAATCAGACATCGCGGGCTCGAGGCGATGACGTACACGCCGGACGGCCGGTTCGCCGTCGCCTGCGACGACCAGGAGGTGCTCCTGTGGCGCCTGGATGCACCGCACACGCCGGTGTTTCGGGCTCCGGTGACGGCACAGAGTCCCTCAGACCTGCAACTCGACCAGCGCGACGGACAGATCCGGTACGTGTCGAGCGGTGCGAGCACCACCGTGAGGTCCCTCTTCCTAGGACATGCCTTGCAGCCGGGCTACCGCCATGACGTGACGACCGGCGTCGCGTTCAGCCCGGACGGCCGACTGCTCGCCGTGGCACGGCAGTCGGGCGGTCGGCACCGCCTGAGACTGGTCGACGTGACGCACGACAAGGTGCTGCCCGGTCGCCTGCCCACGGCTCCATGCCCCGTCGAAAACGAGGAGCCGGGCTGCACGGACAAGCTGGCGTTCTCCCCCGACGGCCGGACCTTCCTCTACTCCTCCACCGACGAGGACGACATCGAGCTCATCCTCACCGCCGTGGACACCAGCCGACCCGCCGGACGCACCACTTTCCGCGTCCCCGTACCGTCCGACGAAGTGGCGAGCATCGACGCATTGGCGCCGGACGACAGGGGAGCCGTTCTGCTGTCGCTGTTCGGTGACCGGATCGAGCGATGGGACACACGCCATCACACCAGAACCGGCCGATGGCTGAACGCCTCCGGAGACTCCCTGGCCCTGCCGGACGACGGCCGGTTCCTCGTCACCCCGGTTGGGCAGGTCGTCGATCTCGCAACGGGCCGGACGACGCGTCACACCCTCACCCAGGGAGAACCCACCGTCGTAGCGCTCAGCCACGACGGCGACCGCCTCGCGGCAGGCGACGAAGACGGATGGGTCACCCTCTGGGACGGCCGTGCCCGGCGCCGCCTGGGTGAGTTGCCTGTCACCTCCGCCGGCAGCACGGAGGTCTCGGCCCTCGCCTTCTCCCACGACGGGACCACTCTGGCCGTAGGCACGGACGACGGCAGCGTTCACCTGTGGGACGTCACGACCCGACTGCCGATAGGCTCGTCCCTCTCCACCGCAGGGGGGCGTGTCATGGCGCTGGCCTTCCGTGCGGACGACCGCACTCTGTATGTCTCCGGCGAGCACGTACCGCTGGAGAGCTACGACATCGCCCCGGACCGTGTGGCAGGCGATGTCTGCCGACGTGTCGGCACCGGCCTGCCACGATCCGAATGGCGAACGTATGTGCACGGCGTGCCGTACCGCGCATCCTGCTGAGGTCGCGCGCTACCAGGTGACCGGCAGCTCGTACACGCCGTAGATGACCGAGTCGTACTTGAAGGGAATCCGGTCCACGTCGGTGGCCAGGCGCAGGGTGGGAAGACGGACGGGTCGCGGTTGGCGAGTGCGCCTAGGAGGATGACGCCTTCTCCGGCGTGGATGGTGTGCCCGGCGATCCGGATGTCCTCCAGGGCGGTGCGCCGGCGGCCGAGGTGGACGACGGAGAGGTAGCGGAGGAGTTCCTCCACGGCGGAGACGATCGCCGTGGGCTCGTCGGCGTCGCGGACCAGGGCGAGCTGGTCGGGGTGCTGGAGGAGCAGCAGGGTGCCCAGGCTGATCATGTCGGCGGTCGTCTCGTGTCCGCCGAGCAGCAGGAGCACGCCCATGGTGGCGGCCTCGCGGCGGGTCAGCTCGCCGGTGTGGACGCGGACGGCGAGGGCGGAGAGCAGGTCGTCACCCGGGTGGGTCGGTTTCGTCGCAACCAGGTCGTCCAGGTACTGGGCAAGGGCGGTGTGCGCGGAGTGCCGTTCCTCGGCGGTGGCGACAGCGGACACGAGGGTCTTGCTGTTGGTCTGGAAGAAGTCGTGGTCCTCGTAGGGGACGCCGAGCAGGTCGGAGATGACCAGGGAGGGCAGGGGCAGGGCGAGTGCCTGGACGAGGTCGGCGGGCTTGGGGCCGGCCAGCATGGTGTCCAGGAAGTCGTCGACCATGCGTTGCACGGCCGGCCGCAGGGCCTCCACGCGTTTGATGGTGAAGGCACCGCTGACCATGCGGCGCAGCCGGGCGTGCTCGGGGTCGTCCATCCCGACGAAAAGTGGCCGGGATGCGACCACGGGGTTCCTGTGGAGCAGGGCGCGGACCTTACGAGATGCTGACCTCCGGGCCGGTGGCCACCGCTTCGGCCGCCCGGCGTGCCACTCTCGGTATGCCCCCCGCCGAACGGGTGGGTACTCCGCGGCCATTGGAGAAGCGGCTGCCGCGGAACGGCGCCCCGGGCAACCCCGGGGCGCTCCGCTCCCGGTCGGGTCACACGCGGCCGCAGGGCAGAACCGGTACTCGCTGGACGCGCCCGTCGCGTACGGTGGTCGCCCCTCACCGACTCGCGAGCGGAATCGGCATGCCTGACGGATGGCAGTGGGACAGCACGCTGTTCCGGGGAAGCGCGGCCTACTACGAGCGCGGCCGGCTGCCGTACGCCCCGGGCTTCGACGAAACACTGGCCACGGCTCTCGGACTGGACGGGCGGGGCCGGCTCCTCGACGTGGGCTGCGGGCCGGGCACCGTGACGCTCGCCCTGGCGCGGTTCTTCGCCGAGACGGTCGGCATGGACCCGGACGAGGACATGCTCGCCGAGGCCGAGCGGCGGGCCGGGCGTCGCGGGGTGACCGACGTGCGTTGGGTGCCGGCCCGCGCCGAGGACCTCCCGGCCGGTCTGGGCGAGTTCCGCGTGGTGGTGTTCGCCCAGTCCTTCCACTGGACCGAACGCGACCGGGTCGCCGCGACCGTGCTGCGGATGCTGGAGCCGGGAGGCGCGTTCGTCCACATCAGCGACTTCAAGGACCGGCCCGCCGAACCGGCGCCCCTGCCGCTGCCGGAGCCGCCGTACGCGCGGATCGCCGAGCTGGTGCGGCGGTACCTGGGCCCGGTGCGCCGCGCCGGGCGGGGGACGCTGGTCAACGGCACGCCGGGCCGGGAGGACCTCGTCCTGGCGCGGGCCGGTTTCGGGGACTTCGAACGGCATGTGGTGCCGGCCGGTGAGGTGGTGGACCGCGGCGCCGACGACATCGTGGCGTATGTGTTCTCCCGATCCGATTCCGCCCCCCACCTGTTCGGCGACCGGCTGGGGGAATTCGAGCGGGACCTGCGCGCGGTGCTGCGGCAGGCGTCCGCCGACGGCGGCTTCGCGGAACACCTCCCGCCGACCGAGATCATGACCTGGCGCAAACCGGATGGTGCGCGGTGACGGCGACGCCGGAGTGACCCGGCTTCCCTCCCGGCTCCTCTCCCCATGTCACAAACGGCCGGTGCCGTCTCGTCTCAGGTGTCGGAGACAGGCTCTGCGTCGGAAGGGTGACGATCATGCGGGTGTTCGTGGCGGGCGGGACCGGGGTTCTGGGACGGAGGCTGGTACCGCAGCTCGTGGCACGGGGCCACCAGGTGACGGCCACGACGACCAGCGCGGCCAAGCTGGGCGCGCTGACACGGCTGGGCGCGGACGGTGTCGTGATGGACGGGCTGGACGCGGTGTCGGTCGGTGAGGCCGTGGCCGCCGCACGGCCGGACGCGATCGTCCACCAGATGACCGCGATCTCCCCGGCACACGCGGGAAAGCCCGATCTGAAGCACCCGGACCGATGGTTCGCCACCACCAACCGGCTGCGCACCGAGGGGACGGACCACCTGCTGGCCGCCGCCGAGGCGACCGGCGTCTCCCACGTCGTCGCACAGGGCTACGCCAGCTGGAACGGAATACGCGAGGGCGGATGGGTGAAGACCGAGGAGGACCCGCTGGACCAGCTCCGGGAGACGGCGGCGCACAAGGGGCTGAAAGCGCTGAGCCACGTCGAGGACGTGGTCGTCGAGGCCGGCGGCGCGGTCCTGCGCTACGGCGCGTTCTACGGCCCGGGCGCCATCGACGACCAGGTCCAGCTGCTGCGCAAGCGGCAGTACCCGCTCGTCGGGCGCGGCACCGGCTACAGCTCGTGGGTGCACCTCGACGACGCGGCGAGCGCCACCGTCCTGGCCCTGGAGCAGAAGGCCACGGGCGTGTTCAACGTCGTGGACGACGAACCCGCCCCGGCGAGCGAGTGGCTGCCCTACCTGGCCGCGTGCGCGGGAGCGAAGCGGCCGATGCGGGTCCCGGTGTGGCTGGCCCGGCTGCTGGCCGGGGAGCAGGCGGTGGTGATGATGACCGAGGGGCGCGGCTTCTCCAACGCCAAGGCCAAGCGGGAGCTCGGCTGGGAGCCGCGCCATCCCTCGTGGCGGCAGGGTTTCAAGGAGGAGCTGGCGTGACGCGGGCCGAGGAGTTCGAGGAGCTGCGGTCGCTGCTGTTCGCGATCTCCTACCGCATCCTGGGCAGCGTGAGCGAGGCCGAGGACGCGGTCCAGGAGACCTGGCTGCGCTACGAGGCTTCCCCGGCCGAGCCCGCTTCGGCCAAGGCCTTCCTCTCGGCCGTGGTGACCAGGCTCTCGATCGACGTGCTGCGGTCGGCCCGGGTGCGGCGGGAGGAGTACGTCGGGCCGTGGTTCCCCGAGCCGCTGCTGACCGACCCCTACCAGGACCCGGAGCGCTCGGCGGAGCTGGCCGACTCGGTGTCGATGGCGGCACTGCTGCTGCTCGAGCGGCTGAGCCCGCTGGAGCGCGCCGTGTTCGTGCTGCGCGAGGTGTTCGGCTTCGGCTTCCCGGAGATCGCGTCGGCCGTGGAGCGCTCGGAGGCGGCCTGCCGCCAGCTCGCGGTCAGGGCGCGCCGCCACATGGACGCCGGTCGGCCCCGGTTCGAGGCCGGCCGGCGTGAGCGCGACGCACTCGCCGGGCGGTTCCTCGAAGCCTTCCGGGACGGCGACCTCGAAGGGCTGCGGGAACTGCTCGCCGCCGACGTGCACATGGTCGGCGACGGCGGAGGCAAGGCCCCGCAGTTCGCCGACCGCATCACCGGCGTCGAGGACGTGGCCCGGGTACTGGCCTCTCTCGTCGCGCCGTTCGCCCGGATCGGCGGCGCCGTGCAGCCCCACGAGGTGAACGGCTGGCCGGGAGCGGTCTTCCGCGACCGGGACGGCAAGGTCATCAACGTCTGGACGCTCGAGATCCTCGACGGACGGATCCAGACGATCCGCACGGTGCTCAACCCCGACAAGCTCGGTCACATAGGCCCCGTGGCGGACGCCTGGGCGCTCGTCCGCGAGACGGACCTGGCGCGCCGGCCCACGTGACCGACGCGGTCAGCCCCCGGTCGGACGAGAGGGGTCCCGCCGGTCCTGCCGCGACCGGCGGGCCTCCGCCAGCAGCGGCAGCAGGGAGAGGACGACGATCACGGCGACGAGCAGCAGCAGGTAGTCGTCGATGTGGGCGACCGACGAACCCAGGAGATATCCGGCGAGTACGAGGCTCTGCGACCAGAGCAGGCCGCCCACGATCTGCCAGACGGTGAACGTCCGGGTGGGCACGCCGAGCGCGCCCGCCGCCGGGTGCAGGACGGTGCGCACCATCGGGACGAAGCGGCCGATCACGAGCGCCTTGCCGTATCCGTAGCGGGCCAGGAGCCGCTCCGCCCGAGCCGCCCCCTCCCTCACCCGCCGCTTCGAGGTACGGGCCAGCAGGGGGCGCCCACCGTGCCGCCCGAGCAGATAGCCCACCTGCCCGCCCGCCACGGCGCCGACGGCCGCGCACACCAGCACCTGCCACAGCTCCAGCCGTGGATCCTGGTCACCGCTCGCCGCGCACAGCACACCGGCCGGGAACAGCAGCGTGTCGCCGGGCAGGAAGAACCCGACGACCAGCAGGCCCGACTCGGCGAAGATCACCAGCAGGACCCCCAGCGCGCCGAAGGCGGCGAGCAGTGACGCGCTGTCCGTCGGGTTGACGGCGATCACATCCCTCGCCTCCCGGTCCGCTCGTCGATCGCTGCATCACGAGTTTCCCGTGACCACGCTTCGAATGCAGGTGGGTGGGGCGTGTGTACGAACGTGAGTACGCGTACTCAGGCAACCTTCACCGGCTCACGGGATCGTGGGAACCCACCAGAACGCCGGCTTCGCCGGGGTGTGGGCCTTCGTGGTCACGGCGCCCACGTCCTGGCCCCTCCTGTTCCTGGCAGCGGTGCTCGGCGCCGCGTACCGCCGGCTCTCCGCCCGCCTCCACCACCACGCCGGCACGAGCGGCGCGTGATCGCGCGGGGCGGGCGCGGGAGCGAATGATCAGGAAATCGCGTCCGAGCGGAGCTCCCACCTGATCTCGCCGTCATACTGGTGACCGGTGGGTGCCAGTCCCGCGGCGGCGGCGACGGCAGCGGATGCCCGATGGTCCGGATGGATGTGGGCGCGGACCACCCGCACGTCCTGTTCCCACAGCCAGGCGATCAGTCCGCGCGCCGCCTCCGTGGCGATGCCGCGTCCTTGCCACGGGGTGCCGACCACCCAGGCGACTCCGGCCGCGGAGCCGTGCTCGGTGGTGGTGAGCGTCGCCTGCACCGTTCCCGTCAGGCGGTCCTCCTCGCGGAGCCGGATCACCCAGTTCCACCACGTCTCCCGGGGATCGGGTGAGCCTGCCACCAGGCGTTCGTACCGTGCCCGCAGAGCCTGCGGCGAGTGCGGGGCACCGCCGATGAAGACGTGCAGAGCCGGGTCGGAGAGCACCTCGGCCATCTCGTCCGCGTGCTCGACGGCGAGGGGCACGAGACTCAGCCTGGCGGTCTCGATGGCTTCGATCTTCCCCGTGCTCACTCCGTCTCGCTCCGCGGCGGAATCGGTCCGGCAGGAATCACACATGCGGGCGGCGGCCCCTCTCCTGGTGCGGGAACGTCTGGTCCGCGCCCGGCAGCGTCGGCTTCGGCAGCGTGGCCACCTCTTCCTCGGCCTTCTCCAGCTGCTGCGCCGTGTCGTCGGGCAGACGCGGCGGGCGCGGGCGGGCGTGCGTGAAGCGGAAGGCGGAGGTGAAGTCACCGAAGGCCGAACGCCGCCAGTCGCTGATGTTCGGCTCCTCGACACCGGTGAACCGCTCCAGGAACCGCAGCGCGGAGGTGTGGTCGAAGGCCTCGGACGCCACCCAGCCGCCGACGGTCCACGGCGAGACGACGATGGCCGGGACGCGGAAGCCGCCGCCCGTCGGCAGGCCCCGGACGAACTCGTCCGCCGTGCCCGCGGGCGGGGTGGGCGGCGCCACGTGGTCGAACAGGCCGTCGTTCTCGTCGTAGTTGAGGATGAAGGCGGTCTTGCGCCACACCTTCGGGTTCGAGGCGATCGCCTCGATCTTGGAGGCGACGAAGTCGGCTCCCGCCGCGGGCAGGTGGTCCGGGTGCTCCGACTGGTAGCTGGTCGGCATGATCCACGAGACCACCGGCAGCCGGTCGCCCCGGGCGTCGTCCTCGAAGGTGCCCTCCGGCTGGGGGCGTACGCCCCGCTCGTACAGGTCCGAGCCCGGCTGCGCGTTCTGGTACGCCGCGAACCGCTCCAGCATGTTGCAGTCGTAGTCGTCGTCCTGCTGGTACACCTTCCAGCCGATGCCGGCCGCCTGGAGCCGCTCGGCGTACGTCGTCCAGCGGTACGGCTCGGGCGCGACGTTGCTGATGACCGGGCCGCCCCGCGTGCCGCCGGGGTCGATCGTGCCGGTCATCCACATCAGGCGGTTCGGCCACGTCGGGCCGAGCACCGAACAGAAGTAGTTGTCGCAGATGGTGAAGGTCTCGGCGAGCGCGAACTGGAACGGGATGTCGTCGCGCGTGTAGTAGCCCATCACGTACGGCCCGTTGGCTCCGTCCGCCTTGCGGTGGGCCGGCAGCCACTGGTCCATCTTGCCGCCGTTCCATGCCTGGTGCTGCACCGACCAGGCATGGGACGTGGACGGGATGGCCTGCGCGCTGGAGCCGCGGGTGTCGAGATGGAAGGGCAGGAGGTAGCCCTTCGGGTTCCGCGTATCCGGCTGGTAGAAGACGCTGCGGCCGTTGTCCAGCCTGAGGGCCTGGGGGTCGGCGAAGCCGCGGACGCCCGACAGGGTGCCGAAGTAGTGGTCGAACGATCGGTTCTCCTGCATCAGCATGACGACGTGTTCGATGTCACGCAGCGAACCGTGCTTGGGTGGCCCGGCGGCGACCGCCTTCTGGACGCTCGGCGGGAGGAGGGAGAAGGCCGTGGCGCCGCCCAGTGCGCCGACGGCCGAGCCCAGGAGTCTCCGACGAGTCGACTGAGCCATGAATCCCCTTCGCGAGGGCCGGCCGCTTGGGCCGCGGGCGCCCGGTCAGCCGTGGTACGTGATGTAGCCGTTGCCGTCCGGGTCGGAGCCGGCCCTGGTGTACGAGTGGGTGTCGGCGTGGGCTCCGGAGGGCTTGAAGAGGTAGATGGTGTCCTTGTCGTTGTTCCATATGAAGTTGCAGTTCTGGCGGTAGACCACGTTGTGGGCGTCGGAGTCGGTGCCGTGGCCGCCGCGCAGCTTCACGTAGTCGCCGGGCTGAAGGTAGTGGTTGGCGGGGAAGGTGAAGCGGTTGCCGGTGGCGTCCTTGACGACGTAACCCTTGAGGTTGACCGTCGTGCTGTGCGAGTAGTTCTTGATCGTCAGGTACTCGTCCTTGGTGTTGCCGCCGGTGCACCGGTTGGAGTCCGGGCCCGGAGCGTCGTACTGCACGCCCTTGATCTTCAGGGCGGAGGTGTACTCGGTGGCCTGCGCGGGCGCGGCGGTGAGCACGGCGGTTATGACGGCGGTGGCGGCGGTGGCCACGGCGTAACGGGTACGCATGAGGAGTCCCCCCTCGATGGTGCGGATGAAGCGCCTGGAGCCTACCCAAAAGGCGACCGCGAGGTGGCGACTTGGTGCATGAATGGTGAAGGTCGGGCAATCGGTGTCACCCCGGCTCCCCGTGGGTTCCGATCGGGTAACGGTGAACGGGGGGGCAGGCCGGTCAGCAGGCCGGGCCAGACGGTGTCGATGACGTGCGCGCTCGGGGTGAACAGGGGCTGGGCGAGGGCGGGCAGGTCGGCGGGCTCGTGCCATTCCCAGCGGTGGATCAAGTGCGGCTCGGTGACCGCCGGTTCACCGGTGTGGGCGAGGACGCGGACGGCGGCCGTCATACGGGGCATGCCGTGGACGGTGTCCATCAGGAGGGCCAGCAGCCGCGCGTCCGCGGGGCTCGCCTTCAGGCCGGTCTCCTCCTCCAGTTCCCGTACGGCCGTCTCGGAGAAGTCCTCGCCGGCGCTGTTCTTGCCACCGGGCAACTCCCAGGCCCCGTGCGTCGACCAGCCCAGCAGGACGCGCCCCCCGGTATCGGTGACGACGACACCGGCGCCGGTGAGAGCGTGCGCGGAGGGCTGCCGCTCGCCGGCGTACGCGGCCCGGGCCGGGGCGGGTTCGCGCAGGACGAGGAAGGCGAGGCCCTCCGCGTCATGGCGTTCGGCGACGGCCCAGCCCGCGCTCAGCAGGCCCAGCTCGTCCTCGTCGAGAGCGATGGCCCGCCGGCCGTCCGGTACTTCCTCGGCGACGGGCGTGATGACGCAGAGGGTGCCGCCGGGGCGCAGTCGTTCGCGAAGGCGGTTCAGCACGCGGGTGCGGTCGCGGACGAAGGCCCAGCTGAGCCGGAAGGTGATCAGGTCGTACGCGGGATGCGGCAGGCCGTCGAGGGAATCGCGCTCGATGTCGAAGCACCGGTAGTCGATGCTCCAGCCGTCCCCGGTGTCGGACCGGGCGAGGTCGACGGCGGCGGGGGAGCGGTCGATGGCGTCGACGGTGTAACCGGCGGCGGCGAGATGGCGGGCGAGTTCGCCGAGCCCGCAGCCGGCGTCCAGGGCGAGACCGCCTTCGGGCGCCGGAGCGTGCGTGGCGAGCAGCTCGCGCTCGGCGTCGCCGAGATGCCGGAAGGTCCGGCCGCTGGTGTAGTACGCGTCCCACTCGTCGGGCGTGGTGTGTCCCACCGGTACGGCTCCTGCCTGCTCTGGGGGCGGTCGGGCTTCGCGGCCCATGGCTACCCCCGTCGGCGGCACTGGACTCCGGTCGACGTCGAAACCGGCCGAGCGCGAGGCACTTCTCCGACCGGGTCCCGAACGAGGCCCCGTACCCTGCTGTCCGCTGGAGGCGATGCGTCACCCTCCCGCCCACGTCTCGCATCCGGGCAGCCACTCGGCGAGCGGGTAACCGCCCGCCGACCGGGATCGTCGTCGCCCCGCACGATCCAGCATCCCGCCCGGTCGAAGGCGGTCCGCACCTCGGCCAGGAGCGGTGCCGGCCGCTCGCCGTCCGCCATGCCCAGGCCCCGCCCCCGTGGCGGAGCCACCACAAGTCGTACTCGCAGCCCATCATCCAGCCGGCGCGGTACGCCGGCGCTACGCGCATGTCCAGGCGTTCATGCCCTGGAGGGCGGCGAGGCGCCTGGCCACGGCGATCTGCTGCTTCTTCGTCGCCAGGTCCGCGCGGCGGGCGTACTTGAGTCCGCCGGCGGCGATCCAGCTCGACTGCTTGAACTGGAGGCCTCCGTAGTGCCCGTTGCCCGTGTTCGCGTGCCAGTTCCCGCTCGATTCACATCGTGCGATGGCATCCCAGTCGGCACCCAGTGCCGTGGCGTGCGCGGACGCGGACGCGGTCGCGGTCGTCAGCAGGGCCGCGACCAGCGGGAACAGTCCGAGTGTCAGGCGACGTCGCTTGTTCGGCCCGCTGTTCTGGAGCCGATTACTCTCATAGTTTGAAATCATGTCAAATGACAGTAATGGCTAAGTGTCTGTTATGCCCGAATTGACGTCTCTTCGGGCGACGCGAGCCCGTTCGGAGCCTGCCCCCGTCAGTGGCGCGACATGTGCTAGTTTCGTCAACTGCCCGCTCAGGGCAGGGGGTTGAATGCCGCGCCCGAGCTCGGCTCCCTCCAAAAGAGTCCAGGAACCTTGATGAGACGCATCATCCCTGCGCGGGGCCGCGGCACCGCGCTCGTCGCTGCCGGGCTGCTGGCCACGGCCGGCATGTCCGCGCCCTCCGTGGCGGTCGCCGTGCCCGGCGGCGCACCCGCGGTCACCGGCGCGGCATCCCAGCGGCAGCACCAGTTCGCCGCCGCTGCCGCCGAGTACCGGGTGCCGGTGGCGGTCCTGCTGGCCGTCGCGTACCAGCAGTCGGCCTGGGAGGCGCATCAAGGCAGGTACAGCGCCGACGGCGGCTACGGGCCCATGCACTTGACGGACGTCACGCCGGCGATGCTGGCCGGTGGTGACACCGGCGCGGTCGGCCGGGCGGATCTGGCGAAGACGGCGGCGGACCCGGCGCTGCACACCCTCGAAAAGGCGGCTCGCCTGACCGGTCTGACGGCCCGTGCGCTGCGTACGGACCCGGCGGCCAACATACGCGCCGGCGCCGCGCTCCTGGCGTCGTACCAGAAGGAATCGGCCGGTGAGCTGTCCCCGGACCCGGGCGCGTGGTACGAGGCGGTGGCGCGGTTCAGCGGCTCCACCGAGCGCCGGGCGGCGGTCGCGTACGCCGACCGGGTCTACGCGACCCTGCGCAAGGGGGTCTCGCGCACCACCGACGACGGGCAGCGGGTCACCCTGCGCGCCGTGCCGGACCTGCGTACGGCCGGCTCGGGGTCGACCGCGCGGAAGTCGGTCACCGCCCAGAGCACCACGGCGGAGTGTCCGGTCACCGTGTCGTGCACCTTCGTCGCGGCGTCCCCCTCGAACGGGCAGGTCTCCGACCGCCCCGCGAACGGCATCCGTATCGACTCCATCGTCATCCACGACACCGAGTCGTCCTACGAGTCCGCGATCAACATCTTCCAGACCCCCGGCGGCGGCGCGGCGCACTATGTGATGCGGTCCTCCGACGGCGCGGTGACGCAGATGGTGCCGACCAAGGACCTCGCGTTCCACGCGGGCAACTACTCGGCCAACATGCACTCGATCGGCATCGAACACGAGGGCTACGCCGCCCACGGCGGTACCTGGTACACCGAGGCCCAGTACGAGGCCACGGCGGAACTGGTGAGGTACCTGGCCGCCCGCTTCGGCATACCGCTGGACCGGCAGCACATCCTGGGACACGACAACGTGGCCGGGCCCAACACGGCGCTGGTCTCCGGGATGCACTGGGATCCGGGACCGGCATGGGACTGGGAGCACTTCATGAGCCTGCTCGGTGCTCCGGTCACCGGGCGGCACGGCGTGGGCCCGGCCGGCTCGGTGGTCACGATCACCCCCGGATTCGACCGCAACCAGCAGACCGTGCAGGTCTGCCCGTCCGACGACCCGACCGGCGCCACCACGGAGTGCGCCGAACGGTCCGGTCCGGCGAACTTCGTGTACCTGCGCACCGCGCCCCAGGACGACGCCCCGCTCTTCGGTGACCAGGCGCTGCACCCGAACGCCTCGGGCACCGACCGGATCAACGACTGGGGCAGCACCGCACAGGCCGGTCAGCAGTTCGTCGTCGCCGGGCAGGAGGGCGACTGGACGGCGATCTGGTTCAGCGGGTCCAAGGTGTGGTTCCACAACCCGCACGGCTGCAACACCTCCCGCGCCGAGGGCGTGACCGTCGTCCGTGCCTCCGGTGACGCGCCGGTGCCGGTCTACGGCTCCAGCTACCCGGACGCCTCCGAGTACCCGTCCGGCCTGGGCGCCTCGACCCAGAAACCGCTGGCCCAGTACACCGTCCCGGCCGGCCAGGCCTACGTCGCCACCCGGCCCCCGGCCGTCACCGACGACTACTTCCCGTCCAGCGGCAGGGTCGTCCTCGGCGGCAGGAAGATGTACACCGTCCAGTACAACCACCGGGTGGCCCTCGTCTACGCCGGCGACGTCACGGAGGCCACGCCCGCGGGCCCCGAATGAGCCGGACACCGTCGACCGCGCACTCGCCGCACTGACCGACGCGGGCGAAACTGCTGGTATGACCCGGCCCTCGCAGTCGATCGCCGGGCTCCTGCCCGCCGTCGCTCGCGCCGCGCAGATCGTGGGGCGCGACAGCGACGTGCGGCTGCTGCCCGAGGAGGCCGCGGCTCTGGGGCGGGTGGCGGAGGCCAGAAAGTGGGAGTTCGCCGCAGGCAGGACCTGTGCCCGGCGCGCCATGCGGGCTCTGGGGCGGCCGGCCGCCGCGATTCCGATCGGGACGCATCGAGAGCCGGTGTGGCCGCGGGGGGTTGTCGGCAGTATCACGCACTGCCGCGGCTACTGCGCCGCGGCGGTGGCGCTGGAGCGGGATCTGGCTTCGCTGGGCATCGACGGCGAGCCCCACGACGGACTGCCGAGCGGCGTTCTGCAAGCCGTCACCATCCCAGCGGAAGCGGCGGCTCTCGACGACCTGCCCCGGGGGCGAGTCCACTGGGACCGGGTCCTGTTCAGCGCCAAGGAGAGCGTCTACAAGGCGTGGTTCCCGCTGACCCGGAAGTGGCTGGACTTCACGGATGTGCTCCTCACCGTGGACCCGTCAGAGGAGACCTTCCACGGGCGTCTGGCCGAGCCCGCCCTCGACCCGACGGCGCCGGCCGGGTTCGACGGACGGTTCGCGGTCCGCGCCGGTCTTGTGCTGACGGCCGTGACGGTGGCGCGGTCGCGAGGGGCGGAAGACCGCGCGGCCGGGACCTACGGCGTGCCGGGTGACCGCGCCGACGGAGCCGGCCGGGCCTGACGTGGATCGGCGTCGGACCGCGCGTCAGTGGGCAGCAGGTCGGCGCCGTAGAGAGCGTGGATCCAGTTGGCCTGGTAGACGGTGTCGAGATAGCGCTCGCCGAGATCCGGGGCGATGGCGACGGCGGTGGCGCGCTGGTCGTCGCGGTGGGACAGCCAGTCGACCGCTCCGCTGACCACGGTGCCAGTGGAGCCGCCGAAGAGGAAACCGTGGCTGGCCAGACGGTGGCAGGCCCGGATGGTGTCGGCCTCCTCCACCTGTATCGCCTCGTCCACGTACGACGTGTCCAGCAGGGGCGGCCGGATGCTCATGCCCAGCCCGGGGATCATCCTGCGCCCGGGCGCGCCGCCGAAGGTCACGGAGCCGACCGTGTCGACCGCGACGATCCGCACGGGGCGGTGCCAGTGTCTGAACCAGCGGGCACATCCCATGAGCGTTCCGGTGGTGCCCGCGCCGACGAACAGGACGTCGAGATGAGGGAACCAGCGAGCGATGGCCGGTGCCGTCCGGTGGTAATGGGCCTTCCAGTTGTGTGCGTTGGTGTATTGGCTCAGCCACACGTACCGCTTGTCCCGGAGGCACAGTCCGCGGATGTACTCCAGACGGGCACCGAGGAAACCCGTGTCCGGGCTGGGCTCGGTGACGACGTGGACATGGGCGCCGAGCGCCTCCATCAACAGCCGGGTCGACAGGTTGCAGCGGGAGTCCGTCACACACAGGAACCGGTAGCCCCTGCTGGCCGCCATCACGCTCAGAGCCACGCCCATGTTGCCCGACGAGGACTCCACCAGGATCGAGTCGGGCGTGATGAGCTCCTCCTGTTCGGCGGCCTCGACCATCTCCTTCGCCGGTTTCAGTTTGATGGAGCCGGCGAAATTGAAGCCCTCGCATTTCAGGAACAGTGGGAGCCCGAAGATCGACCGCAGGTCGACGTAGAGGTCTTCCTCGTTGAAGCCGGAGGGCTCCGAAATGACTGGCACGATGGCCTCCGTTGGTGAGAGCGGCTCAGTGCCCGATGGGGTTGCCGACCGCTCATCCGTAGCGGTTCAGCTCGTGGAAGAAGTCATCGACGACATGCAGTTCTCCGGAGTCGGCGAGTCGGTCGTAGACGTACTTGCCCAGGGCCAGGTCGAGCACCCCCAGGCCGAAGGGTGAGAAGACCACCGGGCGGTCCGCCGGTGGTGTCACGAGCCCACCCATGACGTCCGCCAGTGTCCCGTCGAGGAACCGGCGGTTGCCGGTGAGCTGTTCGGTGAGATGCGGTGATGTGTCGGCTCGCAGGCAGTGTTCGACGTCGTCCACGATGTTGGCCGATGCGAGCAGCACGGCGGGCGCCAGGTCGCGCAGCGAGACGTGGAGAACGACAGGAGCGTGCGCGAACCATGCCGGGTCGTGGATGTGGGGGCGGGCGGCGACCGTGGCGAAGACGACCAGGTCGCTGAGGCGGATCACCTGTTCGGCGCTGTCGTGCACGGTGATGTGCCCCGCGGCTCCGGACTGTTCGAGGCAGCATCGGAAGGCCGCGGCGTTCTCGCGGGACAGGTCGAACACGCCGGTGTTCTCGAACGACCATCCCGTGCCGGCCAGGAACGTGTGGATGTAACGGGCGATCAGTCCCGTGCCGACGAAGCCGACGTTCGCCGGGCGCGGGCCGTTCCGGGTGAGCCGGTCGGCCGCCAGGGACGCCGACGCGGCCGTCCGGGAAGCGCTGATGATCGAGCTCTCGAGGCACGCGAACGGATAGCCGGTGTCATGGTCGTTGAGGATGAGTACCGCCGATGCCCGGGGGATGCCGGCCGCGACGTTCTGCGGAAAGCTGGAGATCCACTTGAGGCCGTCCACCCGTGTCTCGCCCCCGAGCGACGCGGGCAGCGCGATGATCCGGGACGCCGGACGATCGTCGAAACGCAGGAAGTAGGAGGGCGGGTTCACCGAGTCCCCTTCGGCGTGCAGCCGATAGGCGTCCTCCACCAGGCGCACGATCCGCTGTTCCTGCCCCTGGAGCACCCCCCGCACCTGGGCGCCGGAGATGACGGCGAAGGGAGGCACACGGAGCGTCCCGGAGGGCGTGAACCGGGCGGTGGGGGAGTAGGCGGTGGTCATGACGGGATCACCTCCACGGTCGGCGAGCAGTCGGCCAGTCGCACCGCGTCGGCCAGGGCGGCAAGCACCTCGCGCCGGCCTTCGTAGGCTTCTCGGCTGTGTGCGGTACGCAGGTTGTCGACGAGCAACAGGTCACCGTTCCGCCAGGGTTCACGTACGGTGTTGGCCTGGTAGACCCCGTTGATGAGGTCGACGGTCTCCCGGGAGATCGCGTCGCCGTTGCCGTAACGGGTGTTGAACGGCAGCCCGTCGGCGCCGTAGACATCCACCAGGTACTCGCGGATCTCGGGATCCAGTGTCCATTCGCTGAGGAACGCGATCTGGTTGAACCAGCAGCGCCGCCCCGTGAGCGGGTGACGGATCACGGCGCTGCGGTGCTGGCGGGTGCGCAGACCGCCGTCGGGTTGCCAGGAGAACTCGATCGCGGAGGCGCGGCAGTAGTCCTCGACGGCCGTTGGGTCGTCGGTGCCGAACGCATCGGCCCAGGAGGCGCCGATGTCCTCGTTGTAGTTCCGCACGAGCAGCCATCCTTCGCGCTCGAACCGCTCGACGAGTCCGTCCGGCAGGGCCTCGAGCACGGCCGGCGAGTCGGCGAGCGCCGTCGCACCGCCGCTGTCCGGCGCGCTCAGGCAGGCGAATTGCAGCATGCTCGGGAACCGGAGGGCATAACTGAGCTCATGGTGCATGCACATCGGCTGGTTGGGCGGCCACTTCGACGACGAGTAGACGCCGTTGCCGAAGGAACGCCGGGCCGCGAACGCTTCCCTCTCGTCCATCAGGCCGGAGGCCAGCCGGCTGAAGACCGAGGCTGTCGCGGACAGGTCGCGCAGACCGAGACCGCGGACGAGAACGGCACCGTGCTCGGTGACGAGGCTCCGCAGCCTGTCGCGGTGTTCGGTCGCCCAACGGGACGGATCGTCGGTCGGACCGGTCGTCAGGACCGGTACCCGGTCGAGCCGCACGTCCGGCTCCAGCGGTCGGCTGGTGAATGAGGAGGACATCTCACATTGCCTCCGGTGACGGTTCAACGGTCGGGGGCGGCGCCGCCTTGGCGTCGAGCAGCCGGGCCAGGTCGGCGAGGACCGGGTGCCGGGTGAGGTCTTTCGGGGTCAGCGCGCGGTCGAGGCGGATGGCGAGCTGGACCGCGGTGAGTGAGGTTCCGCCGTTGTCGAAGAAGTGATCGTGACGGCCGATCCGGTACCGCGGGATGCCGAGCACCGTGGCCCACGCGGCGGCCAGGCGCCGCTCCGCCGGTGTCCGCGGGGCTTCGTCGGGCTCCGCGGCGGTGGCATCGCAGGTGCTGGGGGGCCCGGTGTCGTCGAGTCCCGTGGCGAGCGCGGCCAGCGCCTTGCGGTCGACCTTGCCGTTCACGGTCAGCGGGAGGTCACCGCGCCAGTGGAAGGCCGAGGGGATCATGTAGGCAGGCAGCCACCTGCCCAGCTGGTCGCGCATCGCGGAGTCGTCAAGCGGTGGCCCACCGCAGCAGAAGGCCACCAGGCGCCTGTCGCGTTCGCCCTGGGCGACGGCCACCGCGCCGGTGCGCACGCCGGGCACCTTCAGCAGCGCGTTCTCGACGTCCTCGATCTCGATGCGGAAGCCGTGGATCTTGACCTGGCTGTCCCGGCGGCCGAGGAATTCGAGCTTGCCGTCGGGCAGCCAACGGCCGTAGTCACCGCTCCGGTAGAGCCGGTCGCCGGCGCGGTAGGGATCGGTCGTGAACGACTGCCGGGTGCGCTCGGGATCGTTGACGTAGCCGCGGCCGACGCAGACTCCGGAGAACACGATCTCGCCGGGCGCGCCGAGCGGGACCAGGGACAGGTTGTCGTCGACGACGCGGACCCGCACGTTGTTGACGGGACGGCCGAGCGGGATCCGCGCGGTGTCCGGTACGCCGTCGAGGACTTCGTGGTTGGTGTCGTCCGAGGTCTCGGTGAGCCCGTAGGCATTGACGAGCCGGACGCCCGGCTGGGCGGCGAACCAGCGCTCCACGAGCTCCTTCCGCAACGCCTCGCCGGTGACCGACACGCAGCGGAGGTCGGGCAGTTCGCGCGGGGAACGCTCGAGGAACGACAACACGGCGTCGAGGTACGAGGGCACGGCCTGGAGGACGTTGACCCGGCCGTCGGCGATGGTGTCGACGTAGCGCGGGACGTCCCAGATCACCTCTTGGGGGACCAGCAGGGTCCGCCCCCCGGCCACGAGCGCCGCCAGCAGCTGCCACAAGGAGATGTCGAAGCACTGGGGCGCCGTCTGGGCGACGACCTGTCCCTTGCCGATGCGCAGGTCGTCGATCTTGGCATGGATGTGGTTGAGCATCCCCGCGTGTTCGCACATCGCGCCCTTGGGCTCTCCCGTGGAGCCGGAGGTGAAGTAGATGTAGGCGAGTTGGTCCAGGGACACGTCGACACCGGGGTTCTTGGCAGTAGGCGTCTTCTCGTACGCCGCGTCGACCAGCAGCGTCCGTACCCCGGGCAGCGTCTCCACGGCCTGGGCGAGGGTGGTGGTGCTGCCCGGCTCGGTCAGCACGAGCCGGCACCCCGCTCGCGACAGCGTGGTCGCGATGCGGCCGGCGGGGAAGTGCGGCTCGACGGGCAGGTAGACGCCCCCGGCCTTGAAGACGCCCAGCACGGCGGCCGCCCAGTTGAGGTTTCGCTCCGTCACCACCGCGACGACGTCCTCGCGCCCCACCCCGCGTGTGAGGAGAGCCCCCGCCACTGTGTCGGCACGCTCGTCGAGTTCCGCGTACGTCCACTGCCGGGCCCCTCGCACGATGGCGACGGCGTTCGGGTCCTCCTGGACACGCTGCTCGATCAGTTCATGGACACAGCGTCGCGGGAGTTCTCGCCGCGGACCGGCGAGCGCGTCGAGCTGGAAGCGGATCTCCTGCGCGGACAGCAGGCTCTGGGACTCGTGCGGGGCGTCCGGTGCGGCGGTCATCAAGGCCAGCGCGGCCAGGTGGTACCCCGCGACGCGCGCGGCGTACCGGGCGTCCAGCGTGTCGCGGCGGTACCGCAGCTGCAGGACGGTGCCGTTGCCGTGCCGGGCGGTGCCGACCTGCAACACGGTGCCGGCGGGGAGTTCGCGCCCCGGGTCGGCGCCGGCTGCGGGGAGCGGATCGAAAGAGGCTTCGCTCAGCGGTCCGGACAGCGGGACGTTGCGGTGTGTCGGCAGTTCCGTCTCGCCACGCCGGGCTTCCCGGATCAGAGTCCGCCACGACGGCACCTGTGTCGTCAGCCCGCACGGCAGCGGCCGACCGCCCGGCTCGGTGATGTAGTACGTCGTGACCTCCTGCTCGCCGGTCAGCGCGGCCAGTACTTTCGCGTGTGCCGCGAGCAGGACCGAACTGGTCGGCACGGTCAGCTCTTGGGCCAGCCGGTGAACGGCGGTCACGGTCTCCTCGGGAATCACCGCATCGTGTTCCGCGACGCCCGGCACCGGCACCGGCGACCAGCGCGGAATCCTGGTGACACCACCTCCGTCGAGGGCGGGTTCGACGGTCATCGACCGCACCTCCCCGCGTCCTGGCGGGCCTGGTCCAGCTCCCGTGCCGGATTCCCGCCCCACCGCGCGTGCCGGGGGACCACTTCGCCCTTCATGAGGAAGGAGTCGGGGGCCAGCACCACGCCGTCGCCCAACGTCACGCCGTAATGGACGAGCGTGCCGACACCGAGTGTGCAGCCGCTGCCGATCGTGGTGGTGTCGGACTTGAAGGTGCCGTCCTCCTGCGAGTGGCACTGGATGATGCTCCCGGCGTTCAGCGTGCAGGCGTCCCCGATGGCCACCATCGGCCGGTCGGGCAGGTAGCAGCCGTCGTCGAAGACCCTGCTCCCGATGCGGACACCCAGCATCCGCCACATCACGTTCTTGAACGGAGTGCCGTTGAAAATCCGCAGGTACGTCTCCGAAGGCACCTTCCAGTAACGCTCGCGCCACCAGAACCGGGGATCGTAGATGGAGCAGTACAAGGGGCCCGGACGGTGCGCGGCGGTGACGGCACGCTCGACCAGCACGAAATAGACCGCGGTGAACAGCAGGCCGAGAACATCGGCCAGCGCCAGCGCGGAGGCCCCGAGCGAGGCGTACAGGTCCGTCGCCCCGGCGACGATCAGAGCGGCACCCAGGAGATAGGCCCAACGCGACAGCAGGTACCAGCCCATGGTGGCCGCGTTGTGCTTGTTCTTCGCCGCGAGGCCCCGGCGGAGCGCCTCGCCGCTCCTGAACCGGTCGAATCGGCTGTCGCGGAGAACCGTCCGCGGGATCTCGAAGCTTGGGGAGCCCAGCAGCCCCACGCCTTCCCGGATCTCGCCGTCGACGGGGACCATGACCTTCGTCGCCAGCAGGCAGTTGTCGCCCGCCCGTGACCGCGCGGGATAGGCGATCCGGTTCCCCAGGAAGCTGTGCGCGCCGATCGATGTCCGGGACACCCGGAACGCGGTGCTGGAAAAGTCCGCATTCATGATCGACAGGCCGTCCGCGACCATCGTCCCGCTGCCCACGGAGCTCAGGGAGGGGCTCTCATGCCTGACTTCCGTGCCGAAGTTCGACCCCGTCTGCTCGATGTGGGAGAACTCGTAGCCGATGGCCCGCAGATAGTGAACGATGCAGGAGCTGTCACCGAACAGCCGGGTGAGGACCCTCCTGTTGGTGAGCCGCGCGATGGCGCGCTGTACCGAGTAACGCCATCCGTACAAGGGGTAGTCACGTCCCGGTACGAGGATCCGGCCGAGCACCCGGGGCAGAACGCTGACGAGCAACAGGCCGAGTGCCACACCGCCGACGACGAGCATGGCCGCCGCCACCGCCACATCACGGTAGAACGTCGCGTTGCCCAGCACCGCGGGTCCCGGCTCGATGACCATCCTCATCTGCGGAACCCCGACCAGCAGCATGACCGTGCCACCGACCGTGAGCGGCACGTACACGAGCAACGCGCCCGCCAGCTGCATGACGGTGTGCGTGGCCCGGCGCAGCGCGGCGCGGGGCATCTCGCCCACGACCTGGAAGTCCACCGAGGCCCGGTCCGCCGGGGACCCTTGCCAGTGCTCGCCGTCGGGGACCACCTGACCGCTGTGCAGCGAGGAGGCGTGCCCCAGCTGGGTCCCGTCACCGAGCACCGTCCGGATGTCGATCACCGTGGCCTCGCTGACGAGCACCGACTTCCCGATGCTGACCGGGCCCGGCTGGATCACGCCCCCATGAGCGCGATAGCAGGAGAAGAACGAGTCCTTGCGGATGATGGTGCCCTCACCGATGGTGAGCAGGTCCGTGCAAACGGGCACGTTCCGGGAGAGAATCACGACTCCCCGCCCGATGTTCGCCCCCAGCGCCCGCAGATAGAACACATACAGCGGCGAGCCGACGAACAGCACCAGCGGGCCCGAACGGATCAGCGTCCTGACGATCCAGAAGCGGACGTATCCCAGGGACCATATCCGGATCTCCGCGGGCTTCCAGCGCCCGACCAGCGCCCACTTCGCGACGACGGGAAGGGCACACAGCCCCAGGAAGCCCGCGCTGCCGAACAGCACGGACCTCACGTACACATCGAGCACACTCGGCCCACGGGAGATCCATTCGTATCCCCAAGCGGTGGCCAGCGCCAGCAGATAGGCATAACCGAGGAAGGCGACGGCCTGAAGGAACCCGCACAGCACGTACGGCGCCATGCCCGCCGCCTGGGGCGACGGGGCCGTGGCCCGCGACACCGGCGCCGGAGCCTCCCGCGGCTCCGGGCGCGCCGGCGCAGTGTCCGGCAGCGCTGCCGCCAGGCCGCTGATCGTGGGATGTTGATAGACGTCCTTCATCGACACCGAGGGCAGATCCGCCCTCTTGCGCAGCCGTGCGCAGAAATGCGCCATCACCAGGGAGTCTGCTCCCAGGTCGTCGAAGAAGTGACTGTCGGGCGGTACCTCGGGGACGGACACCAGATCGGCCATGACTTCCGCGAGAGCCTGTTCCAGCGGGGGCGCGTCGTGCCCTTCACCCGCCGGCGGGACCTGTGGGGATAGCGAAGGTCCCGCACCGGCCGGAGCTTCCCCGATGACGGGTTCGTCTTCCGGTCGGCCGCTGCGGGCACCGCTCCGGGCCGCGCGTGACGTGAGCTTCGAATCTGACGTCATAACATCTATACGGAGCACGTACGGAGAGGGATTGATAAATCCTGACATTCGCCAACTGATGACTATTTTCCCACCGCGTCCGACCCGCAGCCAGTCAGGGGCCGTACCCCCGGCTCACGGCGCCTGCTCGGTGGGCAGTTCCAGCCGGAGTTCGTACCCGCCGTCGGCGGTGGGTCCGCTGGTGACGGTGCCGCCGAGCAGGGCGGCACGCTGCCGCAGGCCCACCAGGCCGTAGTGCGCACTGGGCAGGGCGACGGGCGGCCGGACCGGTGCGGTGTTGCTGACGGTGACCCGGACGGTGTCGCCTTCGTGCGAGGCGTGCACGGTGGCGCTGGCGCCGGGCGCGTGTTTGCGGACGTTGGTCAGCGCCTCCTGCACGGTGCGGTAGACGGCCCGCTGGAGCGCCGGCGAGAGGCCGCCGGGCAGGTCCGCCTTCAGGTCGGTGTCGATGCCGCTGGCGTCGATCAGCCGCCGCAGGTCGCTGAGCGAGGGCTGAGGGGTCAGTTCCGCGGGGCGGCCGTGCGAGTCACGCAGGACGTTGACCATGTGCCGCAGCTCGTCCAGCGTCTGCACGCTCAGCCGCCGGATGGTGGCCGCGGCCTCCTTGGCGTCGGCGTCCCGCGTGCCGACCTGGAGCGCTCCGGCCCGCACCGCGATCAGACTGACCTGGTGGGAGACCACGTCATGCATCTCCCGCGCGAGCTGTGAGCGCTCCTTGGCGAGCACGGCCTGCTCGGTCAGCCGCCGCTCGTGGTCACGCGCCCGGGAGATCTCGGCGAGCCGCAGCGACAGGTCACGCCGGGCCTGGACGAGCTGGCCGAGGAAGACGGGAGCCGCAGCCGTGGCCGCGGTGTAGCCCAGGGTGATCAGGGCCGAGGTCTTCCACAGATCGAGGCGCAGCGACGGCGAGGTGGTCGTCATGTCGCTGAGTGTCAGAGCCAGGGCGCAGAGGGCCAGCGCCGTCCGGCGCCGGGTGATGGTGGCGAGTGTGTACAGCGCCACCAGGGCGGCGAAGATCGCGTCCGAGAGCAGGACGGCGGGCAGGCTGAGCACGAAGGTGAGCCGCGGCAGGCGCCGGCGCACCACGAGCATGCAGGTGGCGAGCAGCGCCACGGCCATGCGCAGTGTGTCGGCGGGATCGACGTTGACCCACACGTCGATCAGTGCTGCCCCGATCAGGGCGGCATCCTGAGCCGCGTCGGCGAGTCGGCGGGACATCATTCCGGTTCCAGGTCCCGCGGCGGTTTCAGGAGTCCGGCGCGTTCGGCCAGCAGGGCGGCCTGGACGCGGCTGCTGACCTCCAGCTTGCCGAGGACGGCACTCACGTGGTCCTTGACCGTGCCGGTGCTCAGGTGCATACGGACGGCGATGTCGGAATTGGACAGTCCCTCGGCGATGAGGACCAGCACGGTCCGCTCGCGCTCGGTCAGCCGGTCCAGGCTGCGGGCGGCCTGTTCCGGGCAGCCTGCCTGGAGATACCGGTCCACGACCGTACGGGTGACCTTGGACGACAGTACGCAGCCACCGTCGGCCAGGGCCCGCACGAGGAACGGCAGCTCCTCCGGATCGGTGTCCTTGAGCAGGAAGCCCGCCGCGCCCGAGCGCAGGGCCGTGACGACGTACTCGTCCATGTCGAACGTCGTGAGCATGGCCACCACCGGGGGTGATTCGAGCCGGAGCAGACCGGCCAGGACGGTGAGCCCGTCGACGTCCGGCATCCGGATGTCCAGCAGTACGACGTCCGGATCCGTCGCCTGCGCCGTCGGGACCGCCTCGCCACCGGAAACCGCCGCCACGACCTCTATGTCGTCCGCGGCGTCCAGGATGCGCTGGAAGCCCGTACGGATCAGGGCCTCGTCGTCGACCACCAGAACCCGGATCACGCGTGCTCCACTCATCATCGGATCACTCTCCGATTCGTACCACGCCGGTCGGTGCCCCGCAGTCTCCCGCGCCCGGACCGCCCAGGCGGCGGGGGTGCCGCCCGCCGGTCGACGGGGACACTTCCGGACCCCTGCCGGATGGTCGTGGCCCAGGGTGCGAGCGAATCCTTGAAAGCAGGAGCACGACGAAAGCAGGAGCACGACGGAGCACACGGTGGGCCATGGAGGAGGGCAGTCGCATGACGATCCGCCTGACGCTTGTATGCGGGCACACCACGAACGGGACCGCGGACACGGTCTTCGGCCACGGCACTCTCCGTGGCGACGGCCTGCACGAGGCAGGTGCGGGCCTGTCGGCGACTCCTCTCCGCACGCCGACCGTGCGGTCGCCCTCCAACTGCTGCGCGCTGACCTCGGCAGCCCTCGGACTTAAGACCACGGTGGATCCGGCGCTGCGCGACATCGACTACGGGATGTGGCGCGGCCGCACGATGGCCGAAGTCGCCGCCGCGGACCCGCACGGCCTCAGCGCCTGGCTCACGGACCCGGATGCCGCGCCACACGGCGGTGAATCCGTACGTCAACTCTGCCACCGGGCCGCGCACTGGCTCAACAGCCTGCCCCACCAGACGGGCGGCGCCGTGGCCGTCGCCGAACCGGCCGTCGTCAAGGCCCTGCTCGTCCACGCCCTGTCCGCACCGGCTCGGGCGTTCTGGCGGATCGAGGCACCGCCCCTGTACATCGTCTCGCTCATGCGGCGCGACGACGGCTGGAGCGTCCGCCCGGTCGACGGTTCCTTCCCGAGTGAGGTCGTCCTGCACCCCTCCCATCGCCACGCCGACCACTCCCGGCGCCTGGTCGGCCGTCAGGGTTCGCACCGGTCGCGTGACGGTGCCGAGCAGTGGCTGGTCAGGGTGCCGCCCGCCAGGCGCTGACGACGCGGCCCCTCACTCGTCGGAGTCGGGCTTGCCCTTCGCCGCCGCGTACGCCTGTGACGGGGTCATGGGGACGCCGTTCAGTGACACGGTCTTGTAGGGGCTGACCTTGGCGCAGGTCTTGGCCTGGTCGGCGGTCTGGGCGTGAGCGCCTCCGACGGCGGCCTTGGTGTCGGCGGGCGCGGGCGTGGAGGTGCCGCCCGGGAACTTCGCGCCGCTGGGCCAGTCGCTGCCGATCACCAGGGTCAGACCGGTGACGCTCCCCTCTTTGAGGTGCGAGGCGGACAGCCCCAGTGCCTTGCCCACGGTCTTGGCCTCGGCCTCCTGCCCGGAGCCGTACGTGAGTGTGGTCGTGGCCGAAGGGCTCGGGGCGTTGGCCGTGGTCGTGCCGGAGCTGAAGCCCTGGCCGGTGAGCGCGCCGGCGACGTCGGAGGCGCGGCCGGTGATGGTCGTGCCGTTCTCGACCGTCACGGCGATCCGGGACGCGGGCACGGCCGGGGCCGTGGCCGTCGCCGCGGCGGTCGCGGAGGCCGCCGCGGACTTCTTGCCCGAGCCGGTGGTCAGGGACTGGTCGTCGGCGATAGAGGCGAAGAGGGTCCTGGCGCCGGGACCGACCACCACGCGGTCCTTGTTGGCCGGGTCGGGGGCGGTCTGCATGGTGGTGAAGGTCATCCGCTTGGTGGGGACCTTGTTCACGTCGTCGGCGAGCGAGATCAGCTTCTTGACGCTGTCGAGGCCGTCGTCCACGGTCAGTGCCTTGGTGGCGGCGTCGGCGAGGCCGTAGACGGCGGTGGGGTCGGTGAGTGTGCCCGCGCTCTTGAACTTGCGGATCATCGCGCTCAGGAAGATGTGCTGGGAGATGGTACGGCCGAGGTCGCTGCCGTCGCCGAAGCCGTGTCGGGAGCGCACGAACTCCAGTGCCGCGACACCCTTGAGGGTGTGGCTGCCCTCGGACAGTTTCAGGTGCGAGTAGGTGTCGTAGACATCGGCGCTGACGCACACGGAGACACCGCCGACCGCGTCCGACATCTTCACCACACCGGAGAAGTCCAGCTTGACGAAGTGGTCGATGGGGATGCCGGTGAGCTGGTGCACGGTGGCCACCTGACAGGCCGGGCCGTACTGGAGTGCGCTGTTGATCTGCCCGTAGTAGCCGGGCGTCGACTGGTCGTTCTCGCTGTCCTTGCAGGCCGGGACCTTGGTCATGGTGTCCCGGGGGATGCTCATCACCGTGGCGTTGGAGCGGTCGGCGGATATGTGCACCACCATCTCCACGTCAGCGTTGCTGCCGGTCTGCACGCCCGTCGTCGAGCAGCCGCCGCCGAGCTTGCAGTCGGTCTTGCTGGTCCGGCCGTCCGAGCCCATGACGAGGATGTTGATCGGGGTGCGTCCGAAGGCGTCCGCCTTCTCGGTCCCGCCCTTCCCGTCGAGCGAGACGCTGTTGATGTTGCCGTTGAGGTGCTCGTAGAACCACCAGCCGGCGCCGGCGGTGACCAGGACCAGGACGGACAGGCAGATCGCCATGATCTTCAGCACCCGCCTGCCGCGCCGCGCCGGACGACTCCGGTGTCCGGACCGCCCGCCGCCGCGCGAGCGGGAGGTCGCCCGGGCCGCGAGCCGGCCGCCCGGCAGGGGCACACCGCCCTCCTGGCTCGTACGCGGTCCGGGCACCTGGGCGGTGCGGCTGCGCGCGGCCCGGCCGCCCGAGCCGTCCCACGGGTCGCTCATCTCCCACTCCCATGAACGGTCGGGCCCTTCAGGCCGGGCCGTGGGTGTGCGGCCGACGTGAGCGGCGATACGGGCAGGTGAAGCGGGAGCTCCACTTGGATTGCGTAGGTGCGCGCAATCTAACAAACCCATTGCCGGATCAGCGTAAATCTTGAGGCGATTCACAGGTGAGAGACCTCGTGGAGGCCGGCCGACGGCCCTCGGCCACGCACGTGCCCACACAAGGTAGTTGCCCGGTCACCACGAGCGGCACAGTGTGGGCGGCGTCACTGCTTGGCGCCGAAGTCCTGTGTCCACCACGGGCCGCCCGAACCCTTGTGGACGCCCACGCCGATGTCCTTGAACGAGCAGTTGAGGATGTTGGCGCGGTGGCCGGGGCTGTTCATCCAGGAGTCCATCACCGCCTGCGGAGTCTGCTGGCCCTGGGCGATGTTCTCCCCGTACGTGGACCAGCGGTAGCCGGCGGCGGTGATGCGCTGCCCGGGGTCGGCACCGTCAGGGTTGGTGTGGTCGAAGAAGTGGCGCGCGGCCATGTCGTCGGAGTGGCGCTGCGCGGCGACCTCCAGCTGCGGGTCCTCCGTGAGCGGACCGCACCCGGCGGCGGAACGTTCCTTGTTGACCAGCGCGACCACCTGCGCCACGGTGTCCGACGAGGCCACCTGAGTCGTCGGTGTACTGGACGGACGCGGCGTCGGCCGGGCGGACCGTGTGGGGGTCGGGGTGCTCTTCCTGGTGGGCCTGGGCGTCTTGGCAGCGGCCGTCTTCTTCGGTTTCGACGCGCTCGGTGACGGTGATGCCGACGCCGGCGGCGAGGTCTCGACGGCACGGGTTGCCGAGAGGTCGACGACGGGATCGCCGGTGGCCCGCGCGGAGGCCGTGCCGTCCGGCCCGGTCCCGGAGTCCGTGCCGAAGTACCAGAGGCCGCCCCCTGCCACGCAGGCCGCCACGACGGCGCCGCCCACGGCCCTGCGCCGGTTGCGCCGGCGTCGTCGGGCCTCGCCGCGGGAGGCCGTCCGACCCGATGGGTCGCGGGGCCCGGCCTCCGGTCCGGCGTGGCCCTGGGCCGCGTCGAGCCGCGACGCCGAGCCGACCGGAGCCATTGCGCCGGAGGCGGATCGTATCTTCGCGAGCAACGCGGCCGACGCCGGGACGAGCGCCAGTCCGGCCAGCAGTCCCTCCGCGGGCATCAACCCGTTCCACAGGCCGGAACAGCTCACGCAGTCACGGGCGTGCCGGGCTATTCGCTTGCGCCACAAGGCCGAGGGCCGGCCGTCCCAGGAGGCCAGCACACCGCTCAGTTCCGCGCACGGCGGCTGCGCGTCGAGCGCCCGCACCACCACACGGGCGGCCTCCAACTGCGCCTTCATCCGCTGCACCCGGACCGCCGTGTGCTGGGGCGACAGCTCCAGGGCGGCGGCCACCTCGGTCCGGGTCAGCTCGCCTGCGCACTCCAGCCACCACAGCGACAGCAGTCCCCGGTCGTCCGGCTCCAGCCAGCGCGTGGCGCGCGCGGTCTCCTGGCGCTGGCCGGACAACTGGAGCCGCACCATGGTCAGGTCCACGAAGTCGGCACCCGGATCCGCGAGGTCCACGGCGTCCTCCACGGCGTCCGGCGCGCTCTGCCGGCTCTGCCAGTGCGCCCGGACCTGGTTCATGGCGATGGCCACGAGCCAGGAGCGAAAGCTTTCCGCGGTACGCAGTCCCCCCAACGAGTCGAGGGCACGGAGCATGGTCTCCTGCACCACGTCGTCGACGTCGACCGAGCCGCCCAGGGCCCGGCCCACGATGTTGTAGACGAGCGGGAGGTACGCGCTGACCAGTGCGTCCTGAGCCTCTGGATCACCGGCCCGGGCGGCGTTCACCAACCCTGCCGGGTCCCCCGCGTGCTGCGTGCTCATCAAAAGCTCCCCTGTCCTCGACGCCGAACGATGGTGTCCGATGACTGGGAGATCGCGGGACGAGGCGCGGATAACAGTTCTTCGGAAACCTGTTCCACGAGAGGTTCGCCACTCCCGCGCGATGTTCGCAATGGAGGGGGTCACACCGAGGTCTCTCGGCGGCGGGCCGGCCTACCGGACGATGCGGCTGACCGCCCCGTCCGCGGGGTCCCCGTACTCCGCGATCAGTTGCTCGTCAGTCATGCGGTCCACGTCGTCGCACCGTTCGACGGGAAAGATCACGTGGGTGCCCTTGTCCGTCCAGTACTCGACGATGCGGTGTGTGGTGGTGGCCCGGCTCATCCTGTCCTCCCTTGCGACGGGTCCGGTTCAGGGTGCGTCGGTGCAGGTCGGAGGGTCAAGAGGAATTGGGGCTTCCGTTTCAGTTGGTGGCGGCGTAGATTCCGCATACCTCGCGACGGCGCCCTTGAGGCGTCGGCCCGCCGGTCCCGGGACGGCGGGCCACGCGGGGGCCAACTCCCATACGCGGTGATGTAATCCAGGTCACACTGGAATGCGTGCGACTTCCTTGTCACATGTGCGCGTCCGCCGGTGTCTTCATGACGAACGGCCAGACAGCCACACGTACAGGGAGAACACCGTGACGCTTCGCGTTCCGAAGGCCGAGCTCGCCCCCGAGCTCCGCGAAAGCATGACCAAGCTGCTCGGGGCCGTGCCCGAGCCCGTCGAGGTGATGTGGAACAACCCCGAACTCGCCGAGGCCAACCAGGAGTTCTCGGCCAAGGTGGCCACGTGGGACGCGGCCGACGCGAGTCTCAAGACCTTCGCGCACATGGCCGTCGCGGCACAGGTCGGCTGTAGCTGGTGCCTCGACGTCAACTACTTCCACGCGCTGAACCAGAACCTGGACCTGGCCAAGGCGAGCCAGGTGCCGCGCTGGCGGCAGTCGGAGGTGTTCACACCCCTGGAGCGCGACGTCCTCGAGTACGCCGAGGCCATGACCAGCACACCGCCGACCGTCACCGACGAGCTGTCCGCGAGTCTGCTCGACCGGCTCGGCCCGGCGGCGCTGGTCGAACTCACCGTGTTCATCGGCTTCGCCAACATGGCGGCCAGGTGCAACACGGCGCACGGGATCACCTCGCAGGGCTACTCCGACGCCTGCGAGATTCCGCTGGCCGCACGCCCTGAGCCGTCCGGCGTGGCGCCGACGGCATGACCGAGGACCCGTTCGTCGCCCATCGCAGCCTGCTGTTCACCGTCGCCTACGAGATGCTCGGCTCGGCCGCCGACGCCGAGGACGTGCTCCAGGAATCCTGGCTGCGCTGGGCCGACGTCGACCGCTCGCAGGTGCGCGACCCACGGTCGTACCTCGTGCGAACCGTCACACGGCAGGCCCTCAACCGGCTGCGGACCAGGTCGCGCAGCCGCGAGGAGTACGTCGGCCCGTGGCTGCCGGAGCCGCTGCTGACCAGCCCCGACGTCGCCGAGGACGTCGAGCTGGCCGAGAACGTCTCGATCGCGATGCTGACCGTCCTCGAAACGCTCGGGCCGACCGAACGCGCGGTGTTCGTGCTCCGTGAGGTCTTCGAGCTGCCGTACGGCGAGATCGCCGAGGCCACGGGAAAGACCGCGGCCACGGTGCGGCAGATCGCCCGGCGGGCCCGCGAGCACGTGGCGGCCCGGCGGCCCCGGGTGCCCGTGAGCCGGTCGGAACAGCAGGCCGTGGTCGAGCGGTTCCTCGACGCGCTGCGCACCGGACGGTTGCAGGAACTGCTGGACGTCATGGCGCCGGACGTGGTCCTGGTCGCCGACGGCGGTGGGCTCGCGGACGCCGCTCAGGCTCCGATCCACGGCGCCGAACTCGTGGCGAAGCTGCTCGCCCGCCCGGACCGCGTGGTGTCGGCCGTATGGCTCAACGGCGCGCCCGCGGCCCGGATCGAGGTCGACGGCCGGGTGGCGGCGGTGAGCCTCGTGGTGGAGGACGGGCAGGTCACCCGGATCCACGCGATCGCGAACCCGCGGAAACTGGCTCGGCTCGACGAACCGGTCGAACTGACCAGGTAGGCCCGCTGCCGCTGCGGCGTCGTGTGTGTTCCGGGTGCTTCGAACCACCTGGAACACACACGCTTCGCCGCCAGGCTCAGCGGACGACAGGCCCCTCAGCGCCTCGCACCGTGTGCCCCGCCCCCTGCTCCTGATCGAGCAGGGCCGGATCGTCGGACCGGTAGGCTGCCCGGATGACTGGTCCCTTCACAGGTCACAGCGATCTCCGTCCCGTCATCGCCCTGTCCGGGGTGAGTGTTCACCGTCGTACGACGGGCCAGGAGGTGATCCTGGACGCGGTCGACTGGACCGTGCACGAGGGACAGCACTGGGCGTTGCTCGGGCCGAACGGGGCGGGGAAGACCACCATGCTGCGTCTCGCCGGAGCCTCGATCCATCCGACGACGGGAACCGTGGACGTGCTCGGGCATCGCCTCGGCCGGGTGGACGTGCGGGAGTTGCGTGCCCGGATCGGTTTCGTGACCGCGGCGCAGAAGGTGCCTCTGGACGCCACCGCCCACACGGTGGTCCTCACCGGTGTGACCGGCACGGTGCAGCCGCTGTGGCGGATGTACGACGCCGCGGCCCGGGAACGCGCCCAGGTGCTCCTGGCCGAGCTGGACTGCAAGGAACTGGCCGGGCGCGCCTACGGTGACTGCTCGGGTGGGCAGCGTGCCCGGATCCTCATCGCACGTGCCCTGATGTCCGACCCGTCGTTGCTGCTTCTCGACGAGCCGTTCAACGCTCTCGATCTTCCCTCCCGGGAGGACCTGGTGGACGCGCTGCACCGCCTCGCGGCCGGCCGGCCGGGACTGTCCACGGTGACTGTCACCCATCACCCGGAGGAACTGCCGCCCTCCACCTCGCACGCCTTCCTGCTGCGCGAAGGCCGTGAGCTGGTCTCGGGGCCCGTGGAGTCGGTGCTGACCTCGGAGAACTTCACCGCCTGCTTCGGCCGGCCCATCCGGGTCGAATCACATGACGGCCGTTGGTACGCCAGGTCGACGGCCGTGCCTCGGTAGGGTGCTCGCATGGCTGAGAGCTGGAACTCGAACGACCCGGGGACCATACGGTTCCCTTCGGGTGTTCTGGTGCGCGGCCGGGGACTGCGTCACCCCCTGCCCGCGGGGCCGACGCCGTCCTTCGCGGTCCATCTGCTCGGCAAGCGGCCCCCGCTCACCGACTGGGAAGCCCGCTGGCTGCCGTGGCCAGACTTCCGGCTTCCCGAGGATCCCCGGCAAGCACGGTCCGTGTTGCAGGAGGCGTTGACCCGGGCGGCGGACGAACGCGTGGAGATCGCCTGCGGGGGCGGGCGCGGACGGACGGGTACGGCGCTGGCGTGCATGGCCGTCCTCGACGGAGTCCCGGCCGCCGAAGCCGTGGCGTTCGTCCGCCGGCACTACCACCCCCGTGCTGTGGAGACACCCTGGCAGCGACGGTTCGTGCTGCGCTTCGGCAAGCCAGAAGACGCAGAAGAGGCATGAGCGACGGTACGGACGACGCCGAGAGCCGCCTGGTCAGGATCGAGCGGCTGTTGCAGACCGGCGAGCGCGATCTGATCCCGGCGTGGCGCCGGGCGACGCGGGGTGAGCCGCGGTGGGCGGTGACCGCTGTGATCCTGCTGGCGGTCACCCTCCAGCTGACGCTGCCGCACCGGCTCACCCTCCAGCCCTACTGGGCGCTGCCGGTACTCGAGTTGGCGCTGCTGGCCGGTCTGGTCGCGGCGAACCCCCGCCGGGTCGAGCCCCGGACGTCCTGGCTGCGATGGCTGGGCCTGGCCCTGATCTGTGTGATCAGCCTGGCCAACGGCCTCGCGGCGGCCCGGCTGGTGGCCGGTCTGGTGAACGGCACCGAGGGGAGCGACGCCGGGCCGCTGCTGCTGACCGGAGGCGGGATCTGGCTGACCAATGTCATCGTGTTCGCCCTGTGGTACTGGGAGTCGGACCGGGGCGGACCGATGGCCAGGGCCCTGGGCAACCGCCAGTTCGCCGACTTCCTCTTCGTGCAGATGCAGAGCCCGGAGTTGGCGCCCCCGGACTGGGAGCCGGCGTTCCTGGACTACCTGTACCTGTCGTTCACCAACTCCACCGCCTTCAGCCCGACCGATGTGATGCCGCTGTCGCGCTGGGCCAAGATGCTGATGATGCTTCAGTCGACGGTCTCCCTGGTCACGGTGGTCCTGGTGGTCGCCCGTGCCGTGAACATCCTGCACTGACAGCACGCGCTCGAGGGCCGTGCCCGTGCGGCCCTCGAGCAGCTCGGATCCGGACGGCGGGCGAGCGCCGGCCGGGACGCTCAGCCGTTCCGATAGCCGCTGACGTGCAGCAGCCGGAAGCCTTGTCCGACGAGGTCGTTGAAGGTCTGCTGGTACTGGTCCGCGGTCAGTCCGTGGCGGGCTTGCAGGGCCGGTCCTGGGCGTTGTTCGAAGATCGCGGTGAACCGGTCGCCCCCACCGGCGCTCAGGTAGCCGTTGACGTCCACGGGGCGGAAGCCTTGTCCGACGAGGTCGTTGAAGGTCTGCTGGTACTGGTCCGCGGTCAGTCCGTGGCGGGCTTGGAAGGCCGGTCCCGGGCTCTGTTCGAAGATCGCCGCGAACAGGTCGACGCCGCCGTTGGAGTAACCGCTGACGCGTATCGGCCGGAAGCCTTGTCCGACGAGGTCGTTGAAGGTCTGCTGGTACTGGTCCGCGGTCAGTCCGTGGCGGGCTTGGAAGGCCGGTCCTGGGCGTTGTTCGAAGATCGCGGTGAACCGCTCACCCCCGGCGGCGCTCAGGTAGCCGTTGACGTCCACGGGGCGGAAGCCTTGTCCGACGAGGTCGTCGAAGGTCTGCTGGTACTGGTCCGCGGTCAGTCCGTGGCGGGCTTGGAAGGCCGGTCCCGGGCGTTGTTCGAAGATCGCCGCGAACAGGTCGACGCCGCCGCTGGAGTAACCACTGACCTGCACGGGCCGGAAACCCTGACCGACGAGGTCGTTGAACCTCTGCTGGTACTGCCCGGAAGTCAGGCCGTGCATGGCGTGGAACGAGGGGCCCGGGGACAGCTCCCAGATCGCGGCGAAGCGCTGCATGTCGATCGCCTCGAGCACGTCCGCGACCGTGGTGGCGCCGGCAAGGCGTTCCTCCTGGCCGATTTCCCGCAGGTCGTCGCGTACCTCGAAGATCACGTTCGAGGCGTCGCCGCCGTCCTCGGTGTGCAGCACCGTGGAGCCGAGTTCGGTTTCGACCACGGCCGCAGGAGCGGCACCCAGGTCCGGCGATCCCGGAGCGGCGGAGGAGTCGCCCCAGCGCACGCGTACCTCACCCGCGGGCGCACCGTCCGGATCCTCCAACCGGTAGATGACCTGGCCCCCGGCTCCGATCGCGAGTTCGTCGACCCGGAACTCCCACTCTCCTCTGTCGCTGATGAGTTCCGGCGGACTCGCGGTCCACTCACCCCGATCGAGGCGCATCGCGGTACGCCTGAGCCTCAGATCCCGGCGGTCGGACCCCCTCGCCAGAGTGGCGTGATTGTTGAGCGTTACATGGGTCGATCTGGTGGTCATCGCGCTTTCCTTCGGAAAAAGTGTCCGAAAAGACCCGGCATTTCCACGCTACGCGCCGGTGCCCGCCCGTGCTCGGCAGTGCGAAGCGTGCTTGCTTGCACACATGGCGCAGTGCCTTGCGCTGCCGCGCCCCGCGGCCGTCTCCGGGACGTCGTTCACCCGATGGGGTCGATGGAACCGCCAAGTGGCCGCTGTCCTCGGTCGGTTGGTCCCGAAGCCTGTCATCGTGGCTGCCGCGGATCTCCGATGATCAGGGAGAGGCATGGCGTCGAAGGACACAGAGGGCGGCGAGGGGGTCGGCGGCGGCCGCTACGGCAAGGAGCTGTTCGATCCGGAACACCCCCGGGAGGCCGAGCGGATCGACGCCGCCGCGCAGGTCTACGATCCGCTCACCACAGCCCGTCTGCGGGCGCTGGGCGCGGGGCCGGGCAGGCGCTGCCTGGAAGTGGGGGCCGGGACCGGAACGGTGGCGCGCTGGCTGTTGGAAGAGGCACGCGTCGACGAGGTGGTCGCCCTTGACCGGGACACCAGCGCCCTGGCCGCCCTCGCGGATCCGCGGCTGAAGGTGGTCACCGCCGACATCACCGACGAGAGCCTGCGGCCCGGCGGCTTCGACCTGATCCACGCCAGGTTCGTCCTCATGCACCTGCCCGAACGGCGCCGCCTGATCTCGCGGCTGGCGCACTGGCTGAACCCGGGAGGCTGGTTGTTGCTGGGCGATGCCGTGGAACTGCCGGATGTGCTGGACACCTCGTCCGCCTACCGGCGGACCATGGACGCCATGTGGCAGGCGGTGAAGTCGACGATCGGTACCGACATCTCTTCCGTACCCGCTTACCCGCACTTCCTGAGGGAGGAGGGCCTCGGGGGCGTGGCCGCGGAACTGGTCTGCCCACCGATGGTCGCGGGCGACCCCCTGGCTCGCTTCTGGTCCGAGACCTGGGGCCGGATGCGGCCTGCGCTGGTGAACACCGGCCGGGTGGACGCCGCCGTCATCGACGAGGCGATGGCGTACCTCACCTCACCCCGGCTCGCGGAGCTCGCGCCGGGTGTGCTTATGGCCTGGGGGCAGCGAGGCTGATGTGACGTCAGACCGCGAACCGGGATCGTACGTTCGGGTTGAATTGCCTGTTCGAGGGCCTGTCGCGCGGTCCTCCCGAGTCTCAGTCCGCGCAGAGTGTGATCATGAAGACTCCGCGTATGCACTGTCTGCCGCGATCCGTCGCGCACTCGGCCGCCGCTGCCGTCATCAGCCTTGCCGCAGCCCTGACCGCGGCCGCACCCGCCGCGGCCGACAACGCCGCACCGCCTGAGGTCTCCGCGCGTCAGGAGAAGTGCGAGGTGTCGGCCAAGCAGAATCAGGGCCTCGAAGGAATCCTCCTGGCCCTTCTGCCCCTGAACATGGGAGCCATGAAGCAGGAGGACCAGTGCGACGCTCACCCTGACGGTCAGTCCGAAGGCGGGCGCTCGTGGTTCGACCGGGACCAGAAGGCCGGGGCCGACAACGGGACGTCGGACGGTGCCAGGTCCGAAGAGTCGGCCCAAGGCCACTGAGCCGTAGTTTTCCCGCACTGGAGGACGAAAGTCATGGTGCGGGCCCGGACTTGCCGGTCCGGGCCCGCACCTCACTCGTCAGTCCAGGCCGTGTCCGGCCTCCTCGATGGCCTGGGCGAGTTGCCGTACCGCGGGGTCCTCGGTGGCGCGGGCCAGGGCGGTGGCGTGGCGGTGGAGGGTCTCCAGGCCCGGGGCACCCGGGAGAGTGGTGCCCGCGGAGTCCGCCGAGCGCAGGGCGTCGGCGAAGTAGGCGGAGACGGCGGTGACTTGGAAGCGGGCGTCGGCGGTCCAGACGGATGTGCGCAGGGCGCCGGTCTCCAGTTCGCCGGTGGCCTCGTGCGGTGCTCGCGTGCCGGGGTCGAGCCAGCGGACGGTGGCGGTGGCCAGGTGGCCGTCCCGACCGGGCCGGGTGCGCACGGCGTAGAGGGCGGTGACGGTGTGGCCGGGACCGACCTCGCCCCCGTCCACGTGGTCGTCGCGGAAGTCGTCGTCGGTGACCCGGCGGTCGTCGTAGCCGACGAGGCGGAACTCGGCGACCGTCGCGGGGTCGAAGGCCACCTGGGCCTTGGCGTCGCGGGCGGTCAGCTCGATGTTCTGCGGGAGTTGCTCGACGAACACCTTCCGCGCGTCGTCGGTGTCCGACACGTAGACCGTGTGTCCGTCGCCCTTGTCGGCGAGGCGTTCCATCAGGGCGTCGCCGTAGTCGCTGCCGACACCGACGCCGAAGAGGGTGATGCCGTGTTCGCGGCGGGCCGTCGCGATGTGCTCGAGGATCGAATCCGCGTCGGTGTCCCCGTCGTTGGCGAGACCGTCGGAGACGAGGACGACGCGGTTGGTGGCGCCTTCGCGCAGACCCTCGACCGCCGTGGCGTATCCGGTCTCGACGCCCGCGCCGAGGTCGGTGGAGGACTGTGCCTCAAGCCCGTCGATCGCGTCGTGGACCTCGCCTCGGTGTCCGCCGAGCCGGGTCATCGGCAGGACGGTCTCCGCCTTCTCGCTGAAGCTGACGAGCGCGACCGAGTCGTCGTCGCGCAGCCGGTCCGTCATAGTGTCCAGCGACTTCCTGGCCAGGTCGAGGCGGCCCGGCTCGGCCATGGAGCCGGAGACGTCCACGACGAAGGTGAGGGCGGCGGGCGGGCGTTCGCCCTCCGCGTCCGCTTCCCGGGTGGCGAGGCCCACACGGATCAGTGACCAGTTCGCCTTGTCCGTGCGGGCCCCGTCGACCGTCACCGAGAAACCGTTGCCGTCGGGGCGGCGGTAGTCCTGGCGGAAGCTGTTGACGAACTCCTCGGGCCGGACCGTGGACGGGGCGGGCCGGCGTCCCTCGTCGAGCAGCCGGCGCGCGTAGCCGTAGGAGGCGGTGTCCACGTCCAGGGCGAAGGTGGAGAGATGGCCGGACGGGGAGCCGGAGTCGTCGGTCGTCACGTCCTGCCGCCCCTCGGCGCCCTGACTCCGTGCCGGGGCGGGGGCCGGCAGCGCCCCGTGGTTCGGGCCGTCGACGCTGGAATCGCCGTCACCCGCGCCGCACCCGGTGAGCAGCAGTCCGCCCGCCGCCGTCAGCGCGAGCAGTACGCCGCGCAGCCGTTTCATCCGGAACCGCTCCATCTCGTCCGCCCCCTGTGCCGGTCGACGCCGTCTTCTGCTTCTGTGTCTGCTTCTGTGTCTGCTTCTGGTTTCTGCTTCTGTTCCGTGACTGTGACGCCGCGTGCGGTCGGAACGTGCGCCCCGGAGCGTTGCGGAAGGATCTCGATGCGGCCACGGCGCACCACGGAATCCCCGTGCCGCGTACAACTATTGCAAAGGGCAAGGAAAGTACCGTATGGACTTCATCAACTGTGCGTAGTTATGTGAACGCACTGCGTGATGTTGCCCGACGCTTGCGGAAGCGGAACGCGGGGCCCCGGCGGTCTGGGCGTCGGGCCGCGTGATGTGCCGAGCGCAGAGGGAGCGAGCACAGTGGGACGGCGCGGTGCCCGACGGGAAGCGGAACGAGTGGCGGCGCTGGCCGCCGATCAGCTGCTGCGAGCGGGAAGCATACTGCGACGGACCGCGACCACACCTGATCTGCGGGCGGTCTTCCGCACCGATCAGGGCGTCAACGACGCTCCCTACCGGGAGCGTTGGGCCCACGACAAGGTCGTCCGCTCCACCCACGGCGTGAACTGCACCGCCGAGGCCATGTGCCGGCTGCTGGCGCCGGCCAAGTACGAGGAGCGGTACGTCATCCCCACCACGTACGTCGCGGGCGGCGGGGACGGGACGGCCGGCCCCGGTTGCAGCCTGGACCACGACGGCGGCCCCGGCATGTACGGCCCGGACGCGATGGCCGCCTTCCACGCCCCGCCGCTGCCCACGGCCACGGGCACCGAAACCGGCGCGCGGGGCAGCCTGCGCGGCCGGGTCAATCTGCTCAACTGGAACCGACACGGCCGGCCACGAGGGCTGTTCCCCGAACTGAAGGCCGAGCCGCCGCGATGAACCAGCACCGAGCCGTCCACCAGGCGGCCTCCCTGCTCCTGCACTACCCCGACCAGCGCTGGCCGGCCCACCGCGCCCTGGTGCTGGAGTCGATCGACGGGCTGTCCGGCCCCGCGACGGAGTTCCTGCTGCGGTTCTGCCACCGCACCGCCGACATCCCGCTGCTCGAACTGGCGGCCCAGTACGTCACCACCTTCGACCGCAGCCGCCGCACCCTGCACCTGACCCACTACACGGACGGCGACACCCGGCGCCGGGGCGCCTCGCTCGCCGCGCTCAAGGCCCGCTACCGGCAGTACGGCTGGGAACCGTCCGACGGAGAACTGCCCGACCACCTCCCCGCCGTCCTGGAGTTCGCGGCGCGCTGCCCGGCCGCCGGCCATGCCGTGCTGCACGACCACCGCGGCGCCCTCGCCCTGCTCGCCACCGGCCTCGCCGCCCAGGGCAGCCCCTATCTCGACGTGATCCGCGCCGTCCGGGCCACCCTCGACGAAGGAGTACGCCGCTGATGACGCACCTGCGCATCGCGCTGTGGGGCGTACTGCCCTACCTCAGCCTGGCCGTGCTGGTCGCCGGCACCGCCTGGCGCCACCGCTACGACCGCTTCGGCTTCACCACCCGCTCCAGCCGTCTCCACGAGTCCCGGCTGCTGAGCGTCGGCGGCCCGCTGTTCCACTACGCGCTGTTCCTCGTCATCGGCGGCCACGTCATGGGCCTGCTCGTCCCCGAGGCCCTCACCCGGCGCCTGCGGATCAGCGAGGAGCAGTACCACGCCGTGGCCCTGGCCATGGGCGGCACGGCGGGCATCGCGGCCGTCACAGGCCTCGCCCTGCTGCTGTGCCGGCGGCTGCGCGTGCACGCCGTACGCCGCGCGACCAGCCGCAGCGACCGGGCCACCTACCCGCTGCTCGTCCTCGTCCTGCTCGTCGGCCTCACCGCCACCGCCTCCTCGGTGACCGACCCCTACGACTACCGGCTCGGCGTCGCCGTCTGGTTCCGCAGCCTGTTCACCCTCGACCCCGATGTCACCGCCATGGCGCACGCGCCGCTCGTCAACCAGTGCCACGCTCTGCCGGCCCTGGCCCTCTTCGCCCTGTGGCCGTTCAGCCGCCTCGTCCACGCGTTCGCGCCGCCGCTCGCCTACGCGGCCCGGCCCTACGTCGTCTACCGCTCCCGCGGCCGGGAGGCGTCCGGCCAGGCACGGGGATAGGGCACACGCAACGACTCCGCCCGGACCGGCGTGTGTTCCGCGGTGGCGTGCAGGCGCCCCGCACGCAGCACGACGGCGCCACTGCGCAGCATCGCGGCGGTCAGCTCGGTGGCGAGCGTCTCGGGCGTGCGGTCCAGGAGCCGTGCGGCGTCGGTCAGCCAGGCCCGCGCGTGCAGGTACTGCTCGACCTCACCGGCCGGGATCCCGCCGCGGATCATCAGGGCGAAGGCGAAGACGCGCCGCGCGCCGTACCAGACGGCACCGTCCGGGTCGTCGACGAGGCGCCGGGCACGGCGCAGCGCGGTGGCGAAGGCCGCGCCGGGGTCGGCGGGCACCGGCCCGTGCGAGGGGAGGACCACCCGGGGGCCGAGGCCGGCGATCCGCTCCAGCGAGTCGAGCGCGGTGGCCGCCGCACCGGGACCGTCGAGGGCGAGGTCGACCCAGCCGACGTCGTGATCCGACAGGGCGTCGCCGGACACCAGCAGCCGCTCGTCCGGCTGCCACAGCGCCAGATGTCCGGGGGTGTGGCCAGGGGTGCGGACGACCTCCCAGTCGGCGTCCCCGAGCCGGAGGACCTGTCCGTCGTCGAGCGGTATGTCGACCGAGTAGGGGGCGACCGGCTGGTCGAGGTGTTCGGCCGCGCAGCAGCCGGGGTCCCGGCGGGCGATCGCCTCCGCCTCCGGCGTGCCGGCGGCGACGGCGGCGCCGTTCGCCTGGAGGAGGGCGTTGCCGCCCACGTGGTCGGAGTGCCAGTGGGTGTTCACGACCAGGCCGACGTTCCCGGCGTGCGCGCGGGCCCAGGCGGCGGTCTCCTCCGCGTGGCCGACGAACCCGCTGTCGACCAGGGCCGGCTGCCGGCCGTGCAGCAGGAGCAGGTTGGCATCGGGGAAGGGCCGTTGCCGCCAGGTCACCCAGGACGGCAACGGCGGCCGGGGGCGCGGGGTGCTCAAAGCGATGGAGCGAGCAGGGCGCCCAGCAGCCGGCGCAGGCTCCGCAGCGGTGCCTGGGTGACCAGGCCGATCACCAGGGCGGCGACCGTGCCGGCTCCTGCCAGCAGGCGCAGCACGTCGGGGACGGTCATCCTGGCGAGCGTCGCCAGAACGGAGCTCAGGCAGATGACGATCACGATCACCACTGCCTCGGTACCGCCCAGCCGCCGGGGGCCGGGGACACGGGGTTCGACGCAGGTGGCGGAAGAAGACTTCGACACGGGGGCCTCCCTGAGGGGTAGAGACCCGGCGACCCAGGCCGCCGGGTTGCGGCTCCAACCAGGCAGTCGACATCATCTGATTCGCGGACGTGAATACCCGGTGGGCCGCGATTCTTCGCCTCCTAGGCGCCTGACAGTTCACGGTTGCGGCGGCATCGTCCGGGCGTTATGCATTTTAGTGCACATGTGAACAGAATGCGGTTACGCCGCGCCCTGCGGACCGGCCGAAAACCCGACATCACCGCAGTATCGTTACTGCACACCGCCCCCATGCACCCGTTACTTCGGCCCGAGTTGGGCGGTCCGTTCGTAGATGGGCCCTCCGGGTGTGTACCAGCCGGCCTTCTTCCGGACCGCCGGGCTCGGGTCCTGGGCGTGGGACGACTCCAGGGCGGCGAGGGCGCGGGCATCAAAATGGGCGAACTTGCCGACGAGTTCCGCGGCCATGCTCCGCACGTGCGGGTCGGGGTCGGAGGCGAGGTGGCGCAGCGCGGGCTCGAGGACCCGGCCCGCCCCCGGTGCGCAGGTGTCGCCCTTGCACCGGTCGCAGGCCAGGGCATGGAAGGCCGAGATCCTGACCCGGGCGTCGGGATCGTCGGCCATGGCGACGAGTTCGTCCATGGACTCGGTGTCGACGAGGTGGTCGAGGAGGCGGCAGCAGCCCTCGCGAACCGCCGCGTTCTCATGGCGCAGTCCGGCGCGGATGGCACTCAGCGCGGCCTGACCGCGCCTGAGCAGCGCGTGGTAGGCGGCGACCGCGCGTTGCGGGTCCCCCAGACAGCAGACGAGGGCTTCGTTGTCGGTGCTGGCGAATCCGAGCATGACCCCAGTCTCGAAGCACACCAGGAGGCCAGGCAAAGGGATTTGTACCGCGCGGGCAGCACCCGGCGGCCGGTCCTCGCGCCGGGTACCGGCAACCCCCGCACCGTCGGCCGTGCCGCAGCCAGGTGTCGGCGCGGCGCCGGTTGAGCGCAGCCTGACGTGGTCCCAGAGGCCGGCCACCCGGTCCCGCGGCCCACCGGGTATTCACTTCTGCGAATCAGATGGTGTCGACTGCCTCCCGCACGCCTGGCTCGCCGACCAGGACACCGCCCTGTACGCGGTGACCGTGCCCGCGCTGTGGCGGCAGATCGGCTACGTCATGGTCCTCTTCCTGGCCGGCCTCAAGGGCATCGACCCGGTCCTGTACGAGGCGGCGAAGGTCGACGACGCGAGCGCCTGGCAACCGGGGCCGGAGGGGCCCACCCGCTGCACCACGGGCTGCCGTTCTCCTGGCAATCCGGCCACCGGGCGCCGGGCCAGTCCGCGACGGCGGTGCTCGGGACGGACGTACACCCGTCGCAGCTGCGCCGTTTCCCCCGACGGGTACCTGTCGGCCAGCCAGCGCGGATTCGGCGGGTGCGCCGGGCCCCGCGCGTCCAGCGCGGCGGTGGCGGCCACCGTCCCGTCCCGTTCGTCGACCGCGACCAGCAAGGTGTGCCGGGGTGGCGTCAGATAGAACGCCTCGGGGTCGATGATGTCGGCGTGCCGGTCGGGAACGCAGCCGGTGCCGAAGTCGCGGTACACGGTGTCGAGCATCACGGCCCGCGCGTCATCGAGATCGGCCGCCGTCGCCGCCCTAATGCTGTAGTCACGCATTTGCGACTCATGTGCGATAGGGTCGCCGGTCCGACTCAGTCGTCACCGTCGCCGCTCCCCGTCCGGCGGCTCGTCACCCGCCGACGATCAGGGCGAGCCCGTAGCCGGCGACCGCCAGGCACGCGGCGAAGCACAGGAGCGCCGCCGCGGCGGCCGGCCGGTTGGCGTCGAGGGCACGTTCTCCGTCGTCGCCACTGGGCCAGGCGGCCACGCCGAGGGAGAACAGCACGACCGTGAGCAGTGTGATCCCGAGGCTGACACCGAACACGGTGACGAGGCCGCCCCAGTGGATGTTCATTGCCCGTCTCCTTTCACCGCGGGACGCGACGGCCCCCGGCTCTCACGCCGCTGTCTGCTGTACCTGCCCCGGCAGCCGGGTGCGCGGTTCGTTGACGTTGTCCGGGGTCACGGGGTGGCGGCGCGACAGGGCCCAGAACCCGGCCGCCGAGGCGACCGCGGCGGTGGCCACCAGGGCCACACCCACGGTGCCACGACTGGCTGTCCAGGCCGCCGCGCCGCCCATGGCCGCCGCCGCGGGCAGCGTGCACAGCCAGGCCAGCGCGATGCGTCCGGCGATGCCCCACCGCACCTCGGCCATCCTGCGGCCCAAGCCCGCGCCCAGGATGCTGCCGGTGCACACCTGCGTCGTCGACAGGGGGAACCCCATGTGGGAGGAGGCGAGAATCACGGCCGTCGCGCTGGTCTCGGCCGTGAAGCCCTGCGGCGCCTCGATGTCGGTGAGCCCCTTGCCCATGGTGCGGATGATCCGCCAGCCGCCCGCGTACGTACCGAGCGCGATGGCCAGCCCGGCCGAGAGCACCACCCACCAGGGTGGCGCGGAGTCGTGGGCGAGCGCCCCGGCGGAGATCAGGGCCAGGGTGATGACCCCCATGGTCTTCTGCGCGTCGTTCGTGCCGTGGGCGAGCGCCACCAGCGACGCCGAACCTACCTGCCCCCTGCGGAATCCGCGCCGCGCCCGGTCGGGCCGCGACCGCCGGGTGATGACGTACGCGAGGTAGGTACCCAGCACGGCCACGACGCAGGCGACGAGCGGCGAGAGGACGGCAGGGATCACGATCTTCTCCACGATCACCCCGAACTGCACCGCGGATCCGCCGGCGCCGACCCACACGGCGCCGATCAGCCCGCCGAACAGCGCGTGCGACGAACTCGACGGCAGCCCGGCGAGCCAGGTCAGCAGGTTCCACAACAGGGCGCCGACGAGCCCGGCGAAGACCATCACCAGGGAGACCTTGGCATCGTCCACGATGCCACCGGAGATGGTCCTGGCGACCGTCGTGGACAGGAACGCGCCCGCCAGATTCAGCACCCCCGCGACGGCGACGGCCACGCGCGGTCTCAGCGCCCCCGTGGCGATCGACGTCGCCATCGAATTGGCCGTGTCGTGGAACCCGTTGGTGAAGTCGAAGGCCAGAGCCGTCAGCACGACCACGACGAGGAGGAACGAGACGGTACCCACTGGGACCCCTCCCGAAGCAGGGCCGGCCACGCGCCCGCCGTGGCGTACCCCGCTGGGACGCGTCCTGCATCAACGCTAAGCCGCGCCTCCTGGCCCCGCGACCGGGGGAACCGGGCTGGAACAGCGCGTCGATCGCGCGGCACATGACCACCGCGTCCCACGGCGTCCTGCCGCCCCGAGCGGTCAAAGGTCCTAACGGGTGCTCAGCCGGCCCCCGGTGAGGCTCCGCTCGATGGCCTGCTGGGCCACCTCGAGTACGGCGGTCCGGCCGGGGACCGGCCGAGGTGCCGCGGTGCGCGGGGAGCCGGGCACCGCGGGCGCGTCCGGGGCCCGGTCCGCCGCGGCGTCGATGAGGGAGGCCGGCTCGTCGTCCCCGAGGTCGCGCAGCAGTCCGGCGAGGTTGCGCAAGGTGGTCCACAGATGGGTCCAGTTGCCGGTGCGGGCGAAGTACCCGATGACGTCGCGGTAGCCCTCCAGCGCCTCGTGGACCCGGCCCCGCGCGGCACGCACCGACAGCAGCCCGACGGTCGAGACGCCGACGAGGAATGTCGCGCCGGAGGCGCAGGCCAGGTCGACGGCCTCGACGTAGTGCCGTTCGGCGAGTTCATGGTGGCCCGCGAGGTTCTCGATCTCCCCGGCGACGTAGGCGCCCCAGGCGCGCATCGAGGGCGACACCGCGTCGGCCCACCCCCGCTCGTTGAGCCGGCGCGCCGCGTCAGGGGCACCCGCGTAGGCCGTCGCGAGGGCCGCGATCCCGAGGCACTCCCGGTGCGGACCGACGAGCTCGGCCGCGGCCAGGGCGTGCTCCACCACGGCGTCGTGGGCGCCGCGTGCCAACTCGGCCACCGCGAGCACCATCAGGCACTGCCAGGGCGCCTCGCCCCCGGCGTTCCTCTCCGGCCCGGCGCGCAGCCCGGCGCGGGCGAACCGTTCCGCGCGGGCGAAGTCCCCGCGGTGGTAGACGGCCTCACCGGCGGCCCCGAGGACCAGGCCCGCGCCCGGGTGGCCGGCGAGCGCCGGGTCGGCGGCGAGTTCCTCCGCCCAGTCCCGGATCTCGACGAGGTCACGGTAGGCGATCGCATCGAACAGCCCGACGACCATCGCGACGGCGTAGTCCAGCAGTCCCCGGCCGCGGACCAGCCGCCATGCGGCCCGCAGGTTCGGCAGCTCGCGGCGCAGTTCCGCATCGGCCGCGGGCTCCCGTTCCGCCGCCATGGCGGCGCGGAACCGTCCGGTCAGCTCGACGGCCCACCGCACCATCCGCTCCGCCGCGGCCTCGTCCTCGCCGAGGGCCGCGAGCCGGTCGAGCCCGAACGCCCGCAGCGTTTCGAGCATGCGGTACCGCGTGGTCCCCTCGAGGCTGGCATCGAACGTGGCGTCGATCATGGAGGCGTCGACGAGGCGGGCCACCGCACTGCCGGGGTCCCCCGCCGGCCCCAGGTCGGTGGCGATCCGCTCGGCGGTGTCGAGGTCCACGCCGTCGGCGAAGACCGACAGGTGCCGGAACAGCCGCTGCTCGTCCTCCGTGAGGAGCCGGTACGACCACTCGACGGTCGCGCGCAGGGTCCGGTGCCGGGACTCCCCGCTGGTGCTGCCCCCGCCGAGCAGGTCGAGCGAACGGTTCAGACGCCGTCGGAGATCGCCGAGGGAGAACGTGGACAGCCGGCCGGCGGCCAGTTCGATGGCCAGCGGTATCCCGTCGACGCGCCGCACGACATCGGCGATCGCGGCCAGTTCCGCGCGGGCCGGGGGCCGGCCGGGGCGGACCCGGCGCGCCCGGTCCAGGAAGAGCGCCACGGACGCCGCCTCCGCGGGATCCCGGCCGGGGTGGGGCAGCGGGAGCGGCGGCAGCCGCCGGACGTGTTCGGCGGCCAGCCCCAGCGGCTCGCGGCTGGTCGCCAGCAGCGTGGTGCCGGGACAGCGGGCGAGGATCACGTCCACCATGTCCCGGACGGCGTCGAGCAGGTGCTCGCAGTTGTCGACGACCAGCAGACCGGTGCGCTCGGCCAGCACGGACACACAGGCGGCGAGGACGTCTCCGTGGTCGACCCTCAGGCGCAGGGCCGCCGCCAGCGCGTGCGGAACGGCGGCGGGATCGGAGACCGGTGCGAGGCGCAGCACCGTCGCCGCGCCGCTCCGCCGGGCGACCTCCTGTGCGACGCGGGTCTTGCCGACGCCGCCGGTCCCGACGAGCGTGACCAGGCGCTCGGCCGCCAGCAGCCGGTGCAGGGACACGACCTCGGACTCGCGGCCGAACAGCCGGGTGGCGGGCCGGGCGGGCGCGGGCGCGGTGCCCGCGCCGCAGAGGTCCTTCTCTGCGTCGTCCAGGGCCGGCGACGGATCGAGACCCGTCTCGTCGACCAGGCGGCGCCGGTACTCCCGTCCGACGCGCAACGCCTCCGGGGCCTGCCCGGTCGCCGCCAGCGCCCGCATGTGCAGGAGCACGGCGGGCTCCCGCAACGGGTCGGCGGCCGCCCGCGCGGCGGCGAGGCCCACCACCTCCTCGGCCCGCCCCGCGGCGACGGCGGCGGCGATCAGCGCGTCGGTCACCTCGCGGCCCAGCTGCCGGCACTCCTCGACCGCGGCGGCCACGGGGTCGACGTCGGTGAGGTCGGCGAGCACCGGCCCGCGCCACAGCTCGTGCGCCTCCCGCAGCAGCGCGCACGCGCCGGCCGGGTCCCGCCGCGCCTGCTCCCGTGCCCTGGCGAGCATCGCCCGGGCCCGTGCCAGGTCGAGTTCGCAGGGCCTGAGGGCGAGCCGGTAGCCGTCGTGCCGGGTCTCCAGCCTGCCCGCCGCGGGACCGAGGTGCCCGCGCAGCCGGGACACGTGGTTGTGCAGGGCCTGCCGCCCCGACGCGGGCACCCCCGACGGCCACAGGGCGTCCACGAGCCGGTCGACGGTCACGGACCGCCCTTCGGCGAGCGCGAGCAGCGCGAGCACCGTGCGCCGCCGCGGGCCGGGGACCTCCACCGGGGCACCGTCGACGAGGAGACGCAGGGGCCCGAGGACCTCCACCCGCAGCGACGGCGGCTGCGGCCCGTCCGTCATGGCGCCTCCCGGTGTCCTGCGCGTCGGACAAACACGTCATATCCGTACAAGCATGAATAAGTCGGATCAAACTGGACGTGGTAGTACGACGATATCCCGTGCGAGGGCCGTGACAGTGTGCGCGCCGAGCCTTCCTGGTGACCGCACAGCCGGTCCGACGGAAAGGGAGAACGGGAAATGGACCACGAGAAGATCAACGAGTTCCTGGGCCGCTTCGTGACCGACCTCGCGGCGACCGAGGCCGCCGGATCAGTCGCGCTCGGCCACCGGCTCGGCCTGCACGGCGCGCTCGCCGAGGGCTCCGCGACACCCGAGGAGTTCGCGGAGCGCACCGGCTGCCATCCGCGCTACCTCACCGAGTGGTTGCGCGGCCAGGCCGCGGGCGGATACGTCGGCTACGACCCGGAAACCGGCCGGTTCGCGCTGACCGAGGAGCAGGCGTTCTGCCTGGCCGACCCGAAGGGTCCCAATGTCGCGGCCGCGTTCCGCTTCGCCCTGGGCATGCTGCGCGCCGAGCCCCGTATCGCCGACGCGTTCCGCACCGGCGAGGGCTTCGGCTGGCACCAGCACGACGAGGAGGTGTTCGTCGGAGTCGACGCCTTCTTCCGGCCCGGCTACGAGGCCGAGCTGGTCCCCAACTGGATCCCCGCGCTGGACGGGATCGACGCCAAGCTCACCGGAGGGGCCCGGGTCGCCGACGTCGGCTGCGGGCTCGGCTCGTCCGCGGTGCTGCTGGCCGAGGCGTACCCGCGCACGACCGTCGTCGGGTCCGACTACCACCGTGAGTCGATCGAGCTGGCCCGCGAGAAGGCCGCCGAGGCCGGGGTCGACGACCGGGTGACCTTCGAGGTCGCCACCGCCCAGACCTTCGCGGGGACGGACTACGACCTGGTGACCATGTTCGACTGCCTGCACGACATGGGCGATCCCCTCGGGGCCGCCCGCCGGGTGCGCGAGGCCCTGGCCGAAGACGGCACCTGGCTGCTGGTGGAACCGTTCGCCACCGACCGGGTCGAGGAGAACTTCAACCCGGTGGGAAGGCTGTACTACAGCGGCTCCACATTCCTCTGCGTGCCCAACTCCCTGTCGCAGCAGGGAGGTTACGCGCTGGGCGCGCAGGCCGGCGAGTCGGCCGTGCGCGAACTGTCCACCAAGGCCGGTTTCACCAGGTTCCGGCAGGCCGCGGCGACCACGTTCAACTCGGTGTACGAGATACGGCCGTGAACGGGCCCGGGGCGCGCCGAACACGGTGCTTCCCCCGGAGACGGCTGTCTGGGACAGAGCGACCCACCTTGCCCGCCGTCCCGGCGGCCCGGAACGGGGAACACGGAAGACATGGCCGGCAACGTCGATCTCAGTCAGTTCCTGCGCCGGTGCCGCGACCGCATCGCACCGGAATCGGCCGGTCTGCCGGAGGGCGGGGCCCACCGGCGCGTGCCGGGCCTGCGGCGCGAGGAAGTCGCGCAGCCAGCCGGCGTCAGCACGGACTACTACACGCGCCGCGACGGCCGCCGGATACGACGCGTACGTCGCCGTGGACGCCTCCGGCACGTTCAGCCAGGCCGAGCGGGAAGCCGGACTGCTGCGCATGCAGCGGGCGGGCGTCGTCGTCAGCGACTACGCCACCCTCACGGTCGAGGCCCTGGCCGACAACGCCGAAGCCGAGTCCGGCGCCGTCTACGCCGCCCTCGGCATGCCGTTCGCCGTACTGGTCGGCCAGATCTCCGCGGCCCACCAGCACTGAAGCCGGCTCCCCGCGTCCGGCCCCCGGTCAGGCGTCGGTTGCCGCGTGGACGCGTCGGCCCTCGACGAAGGTCTGGAGGACGCGGGTGGCGGCGATCTCCTCGGCGGGGGCAGCGAAGGGGTCGCGGTCGAGGACGACCAGGTCGGCCGATTTTCCTACGGTGATGCTGCCGGTGGTGGTGTCGAGATGGTTCACGCAGGCGCTGCCCGCCGTGTACGCGGCGATGGCGGTTCCCAGGTCGAGGCCCTGCTCCGGGAGGAAGACGGGGGTACCCGCGGGCGCGTCCGGGGCGACGCGGTTGACGGCGACGTGGATGGCCTGGAACGGATCGGGGCTGCTGACCGGCCAGTCGCTGCCCGCGGCCAGCGTCGTGCCCGCGCGCAGGAGGTCGCCGAACGGGTACTGGCGGGTGCCGCGTTCGGCGCCCAGGAAGGGCAGGGTCAGTTCGTCCATCTGCGGTTCGTGCGCGGCCCACAGCATCTGGAGGTTGGCGCTCGCCCCCAGGGTCCGGAAGCGCGGGATGTCGTGCGGGTGGACGACCTGGAGATGGGCCAGGTGGTGCCGTGTGTCGCGGTGGCCGTTGGCCTGGCGGGCGGCCTCCACCGCGTCGAGTGCCTCGCGCACCGCGCGGTCGCCGAGGGCGTGGAAGTGGACCTGGAAGTCCAGTGCGTCGAGTTCGGTGACGTACTTCTTCAGCGCTTCGGGCTCGACGAAGCTGATGCCGCTGTTGTCGGAGGCGCAGCCGCAGCCGGTGAGATACGGATCGAGCAGGGCGGCGGTGTGGTTCTCCGCGATGCCGTCCTGCATGATCTTCACGGTCCCGGCACGGAACCGTCCCCTGCTCAGCTCCGCGCGGCGGGCGAGCAGTTCCGGGAGCTGCTCGGCGCCGCGCTCCCGGTCCCACCACAGGGCGCCGACGACACGGGCGGTGAGCAGGCCCCGGTCGAGGGCCGCCTGGTAGGCGGGTGCCGGGTCCGTCATGTTGGTGAAGGTGCCGACGATGGCGTCCTGCCAGGCGGTGACGCCATAGGAGTGCAGTACGGCCTGTGCGCGCAGCAGCGCGGCGAGCTGTTCCTCGGGCGTGGGGTCGGGCACCAGGCGGCCCACGAGGTGGACCGCGCCCTCCTGGAGCATCCCGGTCGGGTTGCCCCCGGCGTCACGCTCGATCCGTCCGTCGGCCGGGTCCGGGGTACGGGAGTCGATGCCGGCCCGCTCCAGTGCCCGGCTGTTGACCCAGGCGCCGTGATGGTCGCGGTTGGGCAGGAAGACGGGCCGGTCGGGGACGATCGCGTCGAGGGCGGCGGCCGTGGGGGAGCCGCCGGGGAACGCCTCCAGGGACCAGCCGCCACCGGTGATCCACTCGGCGTCCGGGTGCTCGTCCGCGTACGCCTTGATCCGGCGCAGGTACTCGGCCGGGTCGACGGTGTCGCCGAGATGGCACAGTCCGAGCTCGATGCCCGCGCCCTGCGGGTGGACATGGGCGTCCTGGAAGCCGGGCAGCAGCAGCTTCCCGGCGAGGTCGACGACCTCGGTGCCCGGCCCGATCAGCTCGTGCACCTCGTCGTGGCCGACGGCGGCGATCCGCCCGCCGCGCACGGCCACCGCGGTGGCGCGGCTGCGGGTGGGATCCACGGTGTGCACGGGGCCGCCGGTCAGCACGAGATCGGCGGGGCCCGTGGCCTGTTCATGCGTCATGTGAGGGAACTCCGGATGGGGGAGAGGGGATCAGACCGCGGTGCGGTCCATCGGCAGGGTCAGGGCTTCGGCGTCGGTGCCGCGTCCGGTGGTGAAGTACGGCGAGCGCCGGACGTACCTGGCGACGGCGGCCATGCCGAGGCCGACCAGGACGATGCCGGCGGGCAGGGAGAACATGAACCAGCCGTTGTCCGGGCTGAGTTCGAAGTGGTCGCTCATGGTCAGGTACGAGTATCCGAGGTAGCCGCCGAGGCCCAGCAGGACCAGGCTGGACGCGCCGGGCACGGCGACCGCGAGCAGGGCCTCACGTGGGCCTTCGCGCAGCGCGGAGCGGAAGCGGACGGCGCAGGCCAGCGCGGTGAGGCCGTAGTAGAGGGCGACGACCAGGCCGATGGCGTTGACGGCGGTCAGCAGCATGTCGCTCAGCTTGGGGATGGCGACGGCGAGCAGGGCGATCAGGGCGGCGACGGCCATCACGACGACCGTGCCGACGGCGGGAGTGCCGTATCGCGGATGGACGCGGGTCCACAGCTGTCCCATGGTCCGGTCCCGGCCCATGGCCAGCAGTCCGCGGGCCGTCGGGATCAGGGTGGCCTGGACGGAGGTCACGGCGGAGAACATCAGGGCGATCAGGGGCAGGGTGGCCCAGGGCTCCGCGGCCAGCTTCGAACCGAGGTAGGGGAGGGCCTGGGGTCCGTTGCGGACGAGTTCGGGCAGGCTCATCTCGCGCTGGAAGGCGACCGAGGCGAAGAGGAACAGGCCGAGCATGGCGAACAGGGCGATGAAGCTTCCCCGGGCGGAGTCGTCCACCCGCTTGGTCTCCTCGTTGACGCTGAAGGCGGCGTCCCAGCCCCAGAAGAAGAACACCGCGAGCACCATGCCCTGGGCGAACGCGGTGCCGTCGGAGATGTCGAAGGGGTTGAACCAGGAGAGGGAGACGGTGTGGTCGCCGGTGACCACGGCCCAGCCGCAGAAGGCCAGCAGCACCGCGTACTCGAAGACCAGCAGGGAGAACTGGAACCGGGTGGCGGCACGCATCCCGGTGACGGTCAGGGCGGCGAGGGCGAGGAGGATGACGAGACCGGCCGCCGTACTGATGCCGGTGGATCCCGGATCGAGGGTGATGCCGGCGAGGCTGTGCAGCCCGGCCCGGTTGGCCAGGATCAGCACGACCGAGCCCATGACCGCGCTCGTGTAGGCGCAGAAGATGACCGAGCCGACCAGGGTGACCCAGCCCGTCAGGAAGCCCGGCCAGGGCCCGAGGGACTTGCCTACCCACACATAGCCGTTGCCGCAGTTGGGTTCCGAGCGGTTGAGCCGGGCGTAGGCGGTGGCGATGCCGAGGACCGGCAGGAAGGCCAGCAGCAACAGCGCCGGAGCCTGGAGGCCCACGATGGAGGCGATGGTGCCCATGCCGATGGCGATGCTGGTGGTGGCGGCGGTACTGGACGCGGCGAGGGCGACGCCGTCGACGACGCCGAGGGAACGGCGCAGCGCGGGGCGGGAACCGCCGGACGGTTGTGGTCTCGGACCGGACGAGGCAGGGGTGGAGGACGTGGCTGACATGCGGGGCTCCTCGCAGGACGGGGACGGGGGAAGAGCCGATCGGGAATGCGATGGAACATCCGGCGCCCGTATTCCGTCAATGCTGTTGACGTAAGGAGGCCGGGGGCCGTTCACTGCGGGTACGCCGCTCCGTGCCGGCCCGGACGAGAGGAACCCCGGATGCCCACCCGTGTCCCGCAGGAACGCAGGCGCCGCCGGCCCACCCGTTCGGGTGTCCTGCTGTCGGAGGACCTGATCGTGGAGACCGCGCTCAGACTGATCGGCGAGCACGGCCCCGAGGCGCTGAGCGTGCGCCGGCTGGGGGCGGCACTGGGCTGCGATCCGAGCGCCCTGTACCGCTACTTCCACGACACCGACGACCTGGTGCTCGCCATCGCCGACCGCATCATCGGCGACGCGATGGCCGGGTTCGTACCCGGGGACGACTGGGTGGCCGCACTGCGCGAGATGGCGCTGCGGGTGCGCGCCGGATATATCGCCCACCCCCGGGCGGCCGCCATGGCCTCGCACCGGGTGACCCGGCGTGCGAACGAGATCCAGGCGGTGGAGACGGGAATCGGGCTGCTGCTGTCCGCCGGCTTCGAACCCGCCCGCGCCGTACGGCTCTACCTCGCCTTCATCGACACCGTGCTCAGCCACGCCGCGACGGACGCGGCGTTCCACGCGCTTCCCCGGCAGCAGCGCGAAGCCGACCAGCGGGCCTGGCAGGACGTGTACCAGGGCCTGGACCCCGAGTCGTACCCGGCGCTGACCGCGACCCGCGGCGAGCTGCCCGGGATGGCGGACAGCTCCTTCGAGGAGTCCGTGGACCTGCTCCTGGACGCACTCGCGGCACGCGCCCCGAGAAAGCCCCGGGACACCGGCGGCACCAGGGCCCGAGCGACCACGCCCGACCTGTGAGGCACCCGTTCCGCTCGCTCAGTGCTCGCGCCGCTCGCCGCTGGGCATGACAGGGTGCCGCCCGAGGACGAAGACACCGGTGATCACCGCGACCACCCCCGCGGCCTGCCAGGCCAGTGCGCCGGGCTCGGTGCGCAGCTCGTCCTGGAGGAAGCCGATGCCGCAGGCGATGCCGATCAGGGGTTCGGCGGCGGTCAGCGCCGGCAGGGACAGGCGCAACGGCCCGGCCTCGAAGGCACTCTGCACCAGCAGCAGACCCACCACCGCCAGCGCCACGACGGCCCAGGGCTGCCACGAGACGAGCAGGCCGCTGATTCCCCTGGCACCCACGATGCCGCCGCTGACCCGGGTGAGCGCGTCCTGGAGGCCGTAGAGCGTGCCCGCCGCGGCGGCCAGGAAGGGCGGCCGGCGCAGCAGCCGCAGGCGCTGGGCGAAGACGACCAGGACCCCGGCCAGCCCCAGTACGCAGCCGATCACGAGCCAGTGCCGCAACGCACCGACCTGGCCGTGACCGCTCTGCGGGTGCCCCGCCAGGACGAAGGCCGCCACCCCGCCGCTGAGGGCGAGCGCCCCCAGCCACCCCGACCGGCCGAGCGGCTGATCGCCCATCCACCGGGCGAGGGCCATCGCGAAGAGCAGGTTGGTGGTGAGCAACGGCTCCACCTGGGCCAGGCTGCCGCGCGTCAGCGCGAGCGCCCCGAGGATCTGGCCCACGACCATGCAGCCGATGCCGGCCAGCCACAGCGGCACCCGCGCCAGGTCCAGCAGCAGCCGGAAGGACAACATCAAGGACAGCGGTTCGCGTTCGGCCGCGTGCTGCTGGAGCACGAAGCCGAAGCCCAGCAGACACGCGGCGGGAAGGCTGAAGAGGTACACCACGGCCTGTCATCCTCCTGCCCGGACCGTGCGGAGGCCCTGTACGGCCGGAGCCCGGCCGGGAGCGTTGCGCAAAGACACCCACGTGGCTCAGCGCCGTGCCGCCCGTGCGCCGCCCCACGTTTGAAAGCCGTCAGCTCCGGCTACCCCTCGATGGTCGGTGTCATCGTCGGATGCGCGGGTGCGGGCGGGGAGGTCAGCTTGGGACGCGTCACGGCGGATCCGGGTCCGGCCCCGTCCACCCTTGTGCCAGGCACGCCCGGGACGGGCGTGGCGCTGGTGACCGGCGCGTCCTCCGGGATCGGGGCGGCCGTCGCGCGGGCCCTGGCCAACGAGAGGTGGGCGCTGCTGGTCTCCGGCCGCGACCGGGCCCGGCTGGACACGGTGGCCCGGGAGACGTCCGGCGTCGCGATCCCCTGCGACCTGTCCGGCGCCGACGGCGCCCGGCAGCTGGCCGACCGGGCCCTTCGGCAGGTACCGGGAATCGACCTGCTGGTGGCCGCGGCGGGGGTGGGCTGGGCCGGGCCGTTCACCTCGATGCCCGGCGGCGAGGTGGACCGGCTGCTCACCGTGGACCTGGTATCGGTGGTGCATGTCGTCCGGCAGGTCCTGCCGCACATGGTGGCGCGGCGCCGAGGCCGGCTGGTGCTGATCGGCTCCATCGCGGGCTGCGTCGGGGTACGGGAGGAGGCGGTGTACTCCGCGGCCAAAGCGGGACTCGGCGCCTTCGCCGACGCGCTGCGGTACGAGCTCGACGGCACCGGCGTGCGGCTGACCCACGTCGTGCCGGGCGCGGTGGACACTCCCTTCTTCGCCCGGAGAGGGGCGCCCTACTCCCGCCGCCGTCCGCGTCCGATCCCGCCCGAGCGGGTGGCCGCGGCGGTCGTCGCGGCGGTGCGCAGGGAACGCGACGAGGTGTTCGTGCCCGGCTGGCTCCGTGTACCGGTCGTGGTCCGCCGCCTCGCGCCCGCCTCGTACCGGCGCCTGGCCACCCGGTTCGGCTGAGGCGAGCCGGACGTGCGAGGCAGCCTCGACCGGGGCCGGTCGGTCACCACGGCCCTCGCCGTCGTCCCGGCGCTCGTCGCCGCGGTCCACATCGTGCCCGCCGGGACCTGGCTCCCCGGTCCGCGGCGCGCCTGGCTTCCGGCCCTGGCCGGCGTCGGCGGCGGCGACCATGTGGCGCTCACCTTCGACGACGGGCCCGATCCCCGCTCCACCCCCGCTTTCCTCGACGCGCTGGACGAGCTGTCGGTCCGCGCCACCTTCTTCGTGCTGGGTGAGCAGGTGCTGTGCCACCGGCGGCTGAGCCACGACATCGTCCGGCGCGGTCACGAACTGGCGGTCCACGGCTGGACGCACGACCGCCCCTGGCGGCCGGCACCGGCCCGGGAGACCCGACGGCTGACGCGGGCCGCGCACACGGTGGCGGAGGTGTCCGGTGCGGCCCCGGCCTGGTACCGGCCCCCGTACGGCATCCTGACCGGTGACCGCCTGCTGGCCGCGCGCCGCACCGGGCTGCGTCCGGTCCTGTGGACGGCCTGGGGCCGCGACTGGACGGACCGTGCCACCGCCGAGTCCGTGACGGCGACCGTCCTGGCGGACCTGCGGGGCGGCGGCACGGTGCTGCTGCACGACACCGACCGCCAGTCGGCACCGGGCTGCTGGCGGGCGGCGCTGGGTGCGCTGCCCCGGCTGGTGGGCGCGTGCCGGGCGGCGGGCCTGACGGTCGGACCGCTCGGCGAGCACCGCGTCACGGGCCGGGACTGACCGGGCGGGACATCGGATCCTCCCTCAGGCGCAGAGACGTTCCAGCGGACGTACGACATCACCCTGGAAGAGACGGCGGGCGGCGGGGGCCGGGCGACCGGGTGCCGTGCCGGCCGCCGTGAGGCGGTCCAGGGACTGCACCAGCTCCCAGGAGTCGGCGGCGTGCTCGGTCAGGCCGAGCGCCGCCATCCGGCGTACCCCCGCCGCGCCGTGGCCGGGGATCGGACGGTACCCGACGACGGGGACGCCGACGGCGAGCGCTTCGAGCGCGGTCTGCCCCGCCGCGTTGTCGACCAGTGCCCCGCAGGCCGCGATCAGGCCCGGCATGTCGTCCACCCAGCCCATGGCGAGCGTGCCGGGCACCCGCGACAGCAGGCGGCGCAGACGCTCGTTCCGCCCGCACAGGACGACCGGCAGATAGCCGGCGCCGGCCAGCAGCCGGGCCGTCGCGTCGAGCCGGCTTCCCACGCCCCACGCGCCCGCCGACAGCAGTACGGGCATGCGCCCGTCGCCCGCCGTGAGTCGCCGTCGCCAGTCCGCCTCGCCGGCCGGGTGCGGGCGGAAGCGGTCGGGCAGCAGCGGACCGCAGGCGAGGGCGGGCCGGCCCAGTCCGTGCCGCACGTTCCGGGCGATCTGCGGGGTGAGGCACAGGTTGAGGTCGTTGCCCCGGTGCAGCCATTGCCGGTGGACGTCGAAGTCGGTGATGACCACCGCGCTGGGCACCGTCAGCCGTCCGAGTGCCCGCATCCGGCCGGTCAGTTGCGCGGCGAGGTGGAAGACCGCGACGACCGCGTCGGCGCGCCCGCCCGCCACCTCCGCCCGCAACCGGTCCTCGGCGAGCGCCGCGAGCGGCGCGCTGCCCGGCCGCGGACCGCCGCCGGTACGGAAGAAGGCGGAATAGACGCCCGAGTACAGCAGCGGGGCATGCCGGACCGTCGCGCGGTAGAGACCGCGCAGCCCGGCCCCGATACGGGCGGGCAGCATCTCCAGTACGTCCGTGTGCGACACCTCGTGCCCGGCCTCGCGCAGGCGCCGGGCCAGCTCGGCGGCGACCGCGTCGTGGCCCGACCCCATGCTCGCGCCGACCACCAACAGGCGGCAGGGGCAGGTCCGCGCCATGGGCACCTCGCTTCGAGCAGTGAGCAACAGGTATCCGCAGCACCGGCAGGCTAACGGGCGCCGCCGGTATGGGTAGGTTTATCACCGCGTACATCCCGTCAACGGCAGGCATGCGCATGAACGTGCTCACGGTCGTCATGGCCCTGCTCTCGGCGCTGTCCAACGCGACGGCGTCCGTCCTCCAGCGCAGGGCCGCCGTCGAACCGGACGAAGTCACCGGCCGCGGAGCCCGAGCGGCGATGGCCCGCCTGGCGGGGCTCCTGAGTCATCCGCACTGGTGGGCCGGAGCGGTGGCCCTGATGCTCTCGGCCGTCTTCCAGGTCGTCGCCCTGGACGCCGGGCAACTGTCGGTGGTGCAGCCGCTGCTGGCCAGCGAACTGCTGTTCACCCTGCTCGTGGGCGCGGTGGTGTTCCGTCACCGCCCCGGCGCCGGGACCTGGCGGGCCTTCGTGATGCTCGCGGGCGGACTGGCGCTCTTCCTGCTCAGCGCGTCCCCGTCCCCCGGCAGTGAACGGGCCGACGACTGGCGCTGGCTCGTCGTCGGGGGCGGGCTGGCGTGCTGCGTCGCCGTCCTGCTGGCAGCCGCCCTCCGTATGCGTGGCCCCTCACAGGCCGCCACGCTGGGCGCAGCGACCGCCGCTTGCTTCGCGGTCACCGCCGCTCTCATCAAGGAGGTGACCGGACGCTTCGCTGCGGGACCCGCCGCGGTCCTCGCCACCTGGCACACCTACGCCGCCGCAGTCACCGGCCTGCTGAGCGTGCTGCTGCTCCAGTGGACGCTGCGCGCCGGCACCCTCGCGGCCTCCCAGCCGGCCCTGACCCTGGGAGATGCCCTGATCAGCATCACCCTGGGCGGCCTGCTGTTCGGGGAGAGCATCGCGCTGGGCTGGCGCATGCTGCCCGAGGTCCTGGGGGTCGGCCTCATGGCGGCGGGCATCGTCGGGCTGACCCGGTCGCCCGTCGTGGCCTCCGGCGGAAGCTGGGACGAGGTGGAGTCGGAATCGATTACTAACACTTGATTGAACAGTCCAGACTGATAAACCTATGATTAGTAACCATGGACGTGCTGGACAGGACGGGCGACCCCACAGGTGGCTCGGACCGATCACCGCAGACAGCGGCTCTCGCCGGCGCACTGCGGCTGGCCATGGGCCGGATAGTCCGCCGACTGCGCCAGGCTCACGCCGTGGGGGACGTCTCCCTCTCCGGGGTCTCGGTACTGGCCCGGCTGGCCCGCACCGGACCGGACTCGCCCGGTTCGCTCGCCGAACTCGAGCGCGTCAGGCCGCAGGCGATGGCCACCACGCTCGCGGGGCTCGAACAGCGCGGGCTGGTCCGTCGCACCCCGGACGCGGCTGACGGGCGCAGGGCCATCGTGTCGATCACCGACGAGGGCCGGGCGGTGCTGGAGGAGCGCCGCTCCGAGTCCGTCGGCCGGCTCGCCGAGGCCCTCGACGAGCTCACGCCCGAGGAGCGCGAGTCGCTGCGCGCCGCCCTGCCCCTCCTCGACCGGCTGGCGGAACGGCTGTGAGCGGGCCGACGCCCGCCCCCCGGGACCGGCACCCCGCCGAAGGGCTCCGCGGCCGGCTGCTCGCCCACTCCGCCCGCCACCGCGACACGCCCCCGGGCCCCGGCTACAAGTGGGTCGCCCTGTCCAACACCACGCTCGGCGTGCTGATCGCCACGATGGACGCCTCCATCGTGATCATCTCTCTGCCGGCCATCTTCCGCGGGATAGGCCTGGACCCGCTCGCGGCCGGCAACATCGGCTACCTGCTGTGGATGATCCTCGGCTACCTGCTGGTCTCGGCCGTGCTGGTCGTCGTCCTCGGCCGGCTCGGCGACATGTTCGGCCGGGTCCGCATCTACAACCTGGGCTTCATGGTCTTCGCCTGCGCCTCCGTCGCCCTGTCCCTCGACCCGTTCCGGGCCGGCGCGGGCGCGCTGTGGCTGATCCTGTGGCGGATCGTGCAGGCCTTCGGCGGCTCCATGCTCACCGCCAACTCGGCCGCCATCCTCACCGACGCCTTCCCGGCCCGGCAGCGCGGCATGGCCCTCGGCGTCAACCAGATCACCGCGCTCGCCGGGCAGTTCCTCGGCCTGCTCGCCGGCGGTCTGCTCGCCGCGGTCGACTGGCGTGCGGTGTTCTGGATCAGCGTCCCGGTCAGCGTCACCGGCACCGTCTGGTCGTACCTGAGCCTGCGCGAGACAGCCGCCGGCGGACGGGGCCGCATCGACTGGCTGGGCAACATCACCTTCGCCACGGGAGCGGGCGTCCTGCTGGCCGGCATCACCTACGGCATCCAGCCCTACGGCGGCCACCCCACCGGCTGGACCAATCCCTGGGTACTCGCGGGCCTGATCGGCGGCGTGTTCCTGCTGCTGGTGTTCTGCGTCGCGGAGACCCGGGTCGCCGAGCCCATGTTCCGGCTGTCCCTGTTCCGCGTGCGGGCGTTCGCGGCGGGCAACCTGGCCGCCCTGCTCACCTCGATCGCCCGCGGCGGCCTCCAGTTCATGCTGATCATCTGGCTCCAGGGCATCTGGCTGCCGCTGCACGGCTACGACTTCGAGGACACCCCGCTGTGGGCCGGCATCTTCATGCTGCCGCTGACCCTCGGCTTCCTGATCGCCGGCCCCGTCTCCGGCTACCTCTCCGACCGGTTCGGCGCCCGGCTGTTCTCCACGGCCGGCCTGGTCGTGGTCGCCTGCTCCTTCCTCGGCCTGCTGGCGCTGCCCGTGAACTTCGAGTACGGCCTGTTCGCCGCGCTGCTGTTCCTCAACGGTCTCGGCCAGGGCATGTTCTCCTCGCCCAACACCTCGTCCATCATGGGCAGCGTCCCGGCCCGCTACCGGGGCGTGGCCTCCGGGATGCGCTCCACCTTCCAGAACTCGGGCACGGCGCTGTCCATCGGCGTCTTCTTCTCGCTGATGGTGTCCGGGCTGGCCTCCTCCCTGCCCGCCACCCTCAGCAGCGGCCTCCAGGCACACGGCGTACCCGCCGGCACCGCCCACGACGTGGCCTCTCTGCCGCCGGTCAGCACGCTCTTCGCGACGTTCCTGGGCAACAACCCCATCGGCCATCTGCTCGGCGCCGGCGGCACCCTGGACCATCTCACCGCGTCCCAGCGCGCCACCCTGACCGGCCACACCTTCTTCCCGGAACTGGTCTCCGGACCCTTCCACCACGGCCTGGGCATCGTCTTCGGCGTCGCCGCGGGCATGGCCCTGGTCTCCGCCCTGGCCTCCGCCCTGCGGGGCGGCCACGAACGCGCCGGCGACGACGCCCCGAAGAGCGGACCGGAGCACTCGTCCGACAGGACGGTCGGCGGGCGACTTGCATGATGATGATCCGATGGCCATTCAACCGATCGGTAGCGCACGGCAGATGCCCGCCGGGCTCGCCGCGCTCGCTCTCGGCAGTTTCGGGATCGGCCTGACCGAGTTCGTGATCGCCGGGCTGCTCCCGTAGGTGGGGCGGAGCCTCGCGGTGTCCGAGGCCGCGGCGGGACGGCTGATCTCCGGATACGCCCTGACGGTCGCGGTCGGCGCGATCGTGGTGACGGCCGCCACCGCGGTCCTGCCCCGCAAGGCCGTCCTCGTCGGGTTGGTGGCGCTGTTCGTCGCCGGGAACCTCCTGTCCGCCGTCGCACCGGACTGTCCCGTCATGATGCTCGGCCGGGTGGTCGCGGCACTGTGCCACGGCTCGTTCTTCGGCATCGGCTCGCTCGTCGCGCGGCGCATGGTCGCTCCCGCTCGTCGTCTACGGCACCGGTCGGTGCCCTAGTCGGCGAACGCTGGGGGTGGCGCGCCACGTGCTGGGCGATCACCGGCATGGGTGTCGGCGCCACGGTCGCCATCGCCGTACTGGTGCCGGGCCGGGCCGGCGCCGTCGACCGGCCGCAGTCCCCGGAGAGCGCCGGCTCCGCCACCGGCCGGGCGGCCGGACCGCGTGCCCGGTTCCGTGCCTTCCGGTCGGTACAGGTGTGGCTGACCCTCGCCGCCACCTCGCTCGGTTACAGCGGGATGTTCGGCGCGTTCAGCTACCTGGCGTACGCCTTCACCCGGGTCACGCGAACGTGCCGGGCGTAGGCTTCGCCGGGGTTCCGGGCTTCATCACCCGGGTCACCGACCACGCCCACGGCGTACCGCTCGCCGCGAGCGCCGACGTGTCCGCCTCCAACATCGGCGACGCCCTGGGCGCCTGGCTCGGCGGCCTCGCCATCAGCGCGGGTCTCGGCTACACGGCTCCGCTGTACGTCGGCGCCGCCGTCGTCCTGCTCGGGCTCGCCGTGATGACGGCCGCCGCACGCCGACCGGGACCCGGGAACTCGGCTGTCTGTACTACAAAGTGACGTACTGTGCCGGGCGTCGCGAGCCTCGAAGGACCTCGGCCTGTGATCATGGGGCGTTCGCTGAAGGTGGTCACGGCAACGCACTGTGGGTGATGTGGTGAACTGGTTGACCTCGCAGCCGGCGGTGGTACTGGTCGTGGGCGGGCTCCTGCTCGCCTTCCTGGTCGCGGGCCTGGCACGGATCGGCGTCCGGTTGCTCGTGCCGGTCGGGGAACAGGACCGGGTACCGCAGATCGTCACGCCCCTGATGCCGACACTCGGCGCCGCCTTCGCGATCTTCGCGGCCCTCACCCTGGCCAGCGAGTCCGGCTACCTGCGAGCTGCTGAGGGGCTGGTGAGCGACGAGGCGGCCGCGGCCTCGCGCCTGGCGTGGGCGGCGACGAGTCCGGGAATCCACTCGGAGCCGATCCACGCGGCGCTGATGAACTACCTTCAGACGACGCGCGTCAGGGAGTGGAACGGCGCGGCGGCGGCGTCAGGTGACGACCCGGAAACCGCTCGTGCGGTCGCACAGCTGGAACGCGGCGTACGCGCCGAGGCGGCCCGGCCCGAGGTGGGAACCACGGCCGGCACGGAACTGCTGGCTGCCCTGGACGGTGTCACCAACGGCCGTCGCGCCCGCATCGCGGCCGCCTCGCGCGCCGTACCCGTGCTCTACGTCATCACACTGGTGGCCAGCGGACTGGCCTTGATCGTCAACGCCGGCGCACTGGTCTTCCGCAGCAGCCTGCGCACATCACTGCTCATCGCGGGTGTCGCGAGCGTGGTCGGGCTGAGCCTGGCGTTGCTGTTCGCACTCAGCGGGCCCTGGAGCGGACCGTTCGTCGTCAGCGGACATCCCCTCGACGCCCTCATCGGGGATCTGAGGTCCGGCTTCTTCGGTGGCGGGTCGTAGCACGTCACGAGAAGCCGAAGCCGAACGTGTCCGTGTCAGCGGTCGTGTCAGCGGTCGTGTCAGAGGCGTGACAGGCGGGTGTCAGGCCCGCCGGTGACGGTAGGGGCATGAAGAGTTCGGCGATCGCGGTCTCAGGGCTGCGCAAGGCATACGGGGACAGGGTCGTGCTCGACGGCATCGACTTCGAAGTCGCCGCGGGATCGGTTTTCTCCATGCTCGGCCCGAACGGGGCGGGCAAGACGACGACGGTGAACGTCCTGACGACGTTGATGAAGGCCGACGCCGGCACGGTGCGGGTCGCCGGGCACGACGTGGCGACAGGGACCAAGGAGGTGCGCGCGGCCATCGGCGTGACCGGGCAGTTCGCCGCGGTGGACGAGTTGCTGTCGGGGCGGGAGAACCTGCGGCTGATCGCGGACCTGAAGCGCGCACGTTCCGGTGACCGGGTGGTCACCGAACTGCTGGAGCGGTTCGACCTGGTGGAGTCGGCGGACCGGCGGGTGTCGACCTACTCCGGCGGGATGCGCCGCAAACTGGACCTGGCGATGACGCTGGTCGGCAAGCCGCGGATCATCTTCCTGGACGAGCCGACGACGGGTCTCGACCCGCGCAGCCGGCGCACGATGTGGGGGATCGTCCGCGAGTTGGTGGCCGACGGGACCACCGTCTTCCTCACCACCCAGTACCTCGAGGAGGCCGACCAGCTCGCCGACCGGATCGCGGTGCTCGACATGGGCCGACTGGTCGCCCAGGGCACCCCCGACGAGCTCAAGCGACAGGTCCCCGGCACCCACGTCCGGCTCCGCTTCACCGGCCTCGACGAACTCGACATCGCGGCACGGGCTCTGCCCGGGTCCAGCCGGGACGACCAGGAGCTGACCCTGCGGGTGCCCAGCGACGGTGAGTCGAGGTCGCTGCGGGCCCTGCTGGACCGGCTCGACGAGCACATGATCAACGCCGAGGAGTTCTCCGTGCACACACCGGACCTCGACGACGTCTTCCTCGCCCTGACCAGGCGCACCAGCACCGACCACACGAACACGGAGGCCATGGCACAGTGAGTACCGTCTCGACGTCGTTCGGCGACTCGGCGATCATGCTGCGCCGCAACTTCAAGCACACGGTCCGCGATCCGGTCACCATGTTCAACGCGATCCTGTTCCCGGTCGTGATGATGCTGATGTTCGTCTACGTGTTCGGTGGCGCCTTCAAGGTCCAGGGCAAGTACGTCGACTACGCGGTGCCGGGCCTGATCGTGATGGCCATCACCTACGGGCTGGGGGCGACCTCGACTGCCGTGAGCGACGACATGACCAAGGGCATCATCAACCGGTTCAAGGCCATGGACGTCTCCCGCGGCGCCGTCCTGACCGGTCATGTCGTCGCCACGACGGTGCGCGGTCTGATCGCCGACGCGGTCATCATCGGCGTCGGCTTCGCGATGGGGTTCCGTCCGCACGCGAGCCTCCTCGACTGGCTCGCCGCGATCGGCGTCATGCTGCTGCTCGGGTTCGGGGCCAGCTGGCTCACGGTCGCCATGGGACTGGCGGCGAAGACCGTGGAGTCGGCGGGCATGGCCACCGTGCCGCTGATCATGCTGCCGTTCCTGAGCAGCGCGTTCGTACCCGCGGACACGATGGGAGCCGGCGTGCGGCAGTTCGCCGAGTACCAGCCGTTCACGCCGATCATCGAAACGCTGCGCGGACTGCTGTCGGGCGGGCATCCGTCGACCGGCCACATGGTCGCGGCCTTCGCCTGGTGCGTCGGTTTCGCGCTCGTCGGATACGTGTGGGCGGTCTCCACCTTCAGGAAGCGAGCGTGACCTCGACCAGCTGGGACCAGCTGGTCCGCGTCCCCTCCCGGACCGCCTCGGCGAACCGTGCGTCGCCGAGGCGGTTCCGCGCCGCCCTTTCGATCCGGGCCACCTCCGGGTGGGAGCGGTCGGGCAGCCCGCGTGCCGCCGCGCTCGCCGCGAGCAGCCGTACGGCCTGCTCGTGCTCGTCGCGGCGCAGGGCCAGGTCCGCGACCCCGACGAGCACCTGCGCGATCGCCAGCGGGTAGCCCGACTCGGCCGCCGCCTCGCAGGCCGCCGCGCGGTGCGCCCGGGCCTCGCCGAGGTCCTCGGCGAGGTAGCCGAGCAGGTCGTGCCGCACCGCGCGCATGTGCGCCAGCTCCGCCTGGTCGCCCAACAGGGCCGTCGCGACACCGAGTTGCTCGCGCGCCCCCTCGGCGTCACCGTCCCACCGGGCGAGCCCCGCCTTCACGAAGGCCAGCTCGGCCAGCGCGTCCGGCCAGGTGACCCGCTCAGCACACCGCTGCGCCTCGGCCAGGGCGGCGGCGCAGGCGTCCCCGTCACCCAGCAGCCGGTACAGCCACGCCTGGTGCGACCGCAACCGGATGACGTCCTCGATGGCACCGACCTCGGTGACGACCGCGATCGCCTCCTCGTAGTACGCGCACGCACCGGCGAGCTCGCCACGCACGGCGATCCGCGCCGCCAGCTCGCTCAGGGCGAACATGATCCCGAACCGCTCGCCGAGCGCCCGGAACTCGGCGAGCGCCGTCTCCAGGTACGCGTCCGCGTCCCGCCCGCCCCAGCCGTGCACGATCCGCATCTTGCCCAGCTGGAGCCGGGCCAGCGCACGCACCCACGGGTCCTCGTTGTCGAGCAGCGGTTCGAACGCGGTCAGGTATGCGTCGGGCTCCCGCAGCATGCGTTCCAGCGGGTCGACGAGCCGCAGCAGCGGGGAGCGGCGCGGGCTGCGCCGGCTGAACCGGTGCGCCTCATGGATCCACTGCGCGGCCTGGCGCTGGTCACCCCGTCCGTCGCCCAGGTACAGCACGATGAGGGCGTACACCATGGCCCGCACCTCGTCGTCCGCCTCGCCGGGCGTCCGGGCGGCCGCGGTGATCAGCTCGATGCCCTCGGTCCGGTGCCCGCCGAGCCACCAGTACCAGCCGGCGCCCGCCGCGAGCCGCATCGCCCCCTGCGCCTCGCCCGCCGCGAGCGCGCCGCGCATCGCCGAACCGAGGTTGTCGTGCTCGGCCGCGAGCCTGGCCAGCCACTCCAGCTGCCCGGCGCGGCGCAGGTGCGGGTCCGCGGCCTCGGCGAGCTCGGTGAAGTAGGCGAGGTGCGCGTGGCGGGCCCGCTCCGCTTCCCCCGCCTGGGCGAGCCGCTGCCCGGCGTACTCCTTGATCGTGCCGAGCATGCGGTAGCGCGGGGCGCCGTCGCCCTCGGCACGCAGCAGCGACTTCTCGGTCAGCGCGGTGAGCAGCTCCAGCACCTGCTCCTGCTCGACCGCGTCGCCCGCGCAGACCTGCTCGGCGGCTTCCAGGCTCGCCCCGCCGGAGAACACCGAGAGCCTGCGCAGGACCGTCCGTTCCGCGTCGCTGAGCAGCTCCCAGCTCCAGTCGACCACCGCGCGCAGTGTCCGGTGCCGCGGCAGCGCGGTGCGGCTGCCGCCGGTCAGCAGACGGAACCGGTCGTCGAGCCGACTGGCCAGCTGGTCGACGGACATGGTGCGCAACCGGGCCGCGGCCAGTTCGATCGCCAGTGGCATCCCGTCGAGGGCCCGGCAGACGCGCGCCATCGTCGCCGGCGTGCGGGCGTCGACCGCGAGATCCCGGCGCACCGCCCCGGCCCGGTCGAGCAGCAGCCGTACGGCGGGGGCGGACGCGATCTCGTCCGGGCCGGCGTCCTTCGCCGGCAGGGCCAACGGCTCGACCGGCCACAGCGCCTCCCCGGTGATGCCGAGCGGTTCCCGGCTCGTCGCCAGGATCCGCAGCCGCCGGCACTCCCCGAGCAACCGGTGCGCGAACGCCGCCGCGGACTCGATCACGTGCTCGCAGTTGTCCAGGATCAGCAGCGCCTCCCGTTCGCGGATCGCGGCTATGAGCCGGCCCGTCAGCTCCGCGTTCGGGGCCTGGCCGAGCAGGGTGTCCCTGAGGCCCAGCCCGGCGAGCGTCGACTGCGCCACGTCGCCGTCCGCGCCGATGGCGGCGAGCTCCACCAGCCAGGCCCCGTCCGGCAGTTCGCCGAGCAGTGTGCGCGCGGTCTCCGTGGCCAGCCTGGTCTTCCCCGCGCCGCCCGGCCCGGTGACGGTGGTGAGCCGGTGCTCGGCCAGCAGCTCACGGACCGCGGCCACATCGGCGCCCCTGCCGACGAAGGTGGTCAGCTCGGCGCGCAGATTGGTCCTACGGCTCTCCTCGCGCCGTCCCAGCTCGCCTCGCAGCAGAGCGACATGCAACGCGGCCAGCTCCGGCGACGGGTCGACGCCCAGCTCGTCGGCCAGGGCCTCCCTCGCACGCTGGTACACCAGCAGCGCCTCGCTGTCGCGACCGGCCGCGACGAGTGCGCGCATCAGCGCGGCGACGAGCCGTTCCCGCACCGGGTGCGCGGCCACCAGGTCGGTCAGCTCGGCGACCAGTTCCGCACCGCGCCCCAGGGCGACGTCCGCGTCGGCCCGCTCCTCCGTGGCGGTCAGGCGCAGCCCCTCGAGTCGTACGACGGCGGCGTCGAACGCGGCGCTGTCCCGCAGACCGACGTCCTGCATGGCCGCACCGCGCCACAGCCCGAGGGCCTCCCGCAGCAGCCGCACCCGCCGGGAACCGTCCTCGGTACGGGCCTGGCCCGCGACGACGAGACGTTCGAACCGCACGGCGTCCACGGCGTCGGGCTCCACCGTCAACCGGTAACCGTCGGTCAGCCCCTCGACCGCTCCGTCCGGCAATGCCTTCCGCAGCCGGGAAACCAGACGGTGCAGGGCGTTCGTCGCATCGGCGGGCGGGTGCTCTCCCCAGATCCAGTCGACGAGCGACGCCTTCGGGACCACGTGACCCGGCTTGAGCGCGAGGGCGATCAGCAATCCCCGCAGCCGCGCGCCCGGCACGTCGGCCGAGCCGCCATCGTCCGTGCGAACCTCCAGTGGACCCAGCATCCCGATCTGCACCCGCCGATTTTGCCATGGTGCGAGATTAGGTGGTGATGCCGGAGGCCATGACGTTCCGGTCGGCGGCGCAGCATGCGGAGCTGCGCGATGGCCAGGTGCACTACCTCCTCCCAGTCCGCGTGCAGGTCCCGGAGCGTGGGGTCGCCGAACAACAGCCGGACATAGGTCCGACGGTCCTCCGGGATACGCCCGAAGTCGGCGAACAGGGCGGCGCCCAGCTGGTTCCAGGCCAATACGTCGGTGCGACGGCCGACCACGACACGTGCGTTCCTGGACCGCGCCGTTCTCCGGAGCAGCAGTGAGCTGACGCCCCGCCAGGCGGCCTCCCGAACACTTCTCTCCGACAGCCGTTGGCCGCACGGTTCGTCCTGAAAGCGCACCCGAGCGCCGGAACTCGGGCAGTTCGTGCGGATTCCGTCCCCGACGCGTCGCCCAAGTACGGCTCGATACCGGCTGGTCCGTACAACACGGGCTTGCCGATGCTTTGACGATCCGTTCCATGGACGTTCAACCAGCAGTCCCTGTCTGGGTCGTGTGCCGTGCCTATGTTCCGTGACCGTTGAGAGAGAAGGGACCCATGGACGCACTCCACGCAGTCCGGGCTCGCGGGATCACCAAGTGTTTCGGCGACGTCGTCGCACTCGACGGCATCGATCTGGATGTGGCGCAGGGGCAGATCCACGGCCTGGCCGGACCGAACGGCGCGGGCAAGACGACGCTGCTCGGCCTCCTTCTGGGCCTGGCCGTCGCCGACAGCGGCCGTCTCGAGATCCTGGGTACGCCGGTAGGGCAGGCACTCGCCGCTCCCGACGGTGTCACCGGCTTCGTGGACGGCCCCGGCCTCTACCCCTCGCTCACCGCCAGGCAGAACCTCGCCGCGCTGGCCGCTCTTCGCGGCGGCGACGCGCCGACAGCGGGGATCGACGACGTGCTCGACCAGGTCGGGCTCACCGATGTCGCCGACGACCGGACCCGCGGGTTCTCCCTCGGCATGCGCCAGCGGCTCGGGCTCGCCGCCGCTCTGCTCACCAAGCCCCGACTGCTCGTGCTCGACGAACCGGCCAACGGTCTCGACCCGGCCGGCAAGAAACACGTACACGGCGTCCTCACCCGGCTCGCCGCGGACGGAACCAGCGTCGTGCTGTCGAGCCACCGCATGGACGACCTCGAGGCACTGTGTTCCGAGGTGACGATCCTGGCCACCGGACGGGTCGTCTTCTCCGGTCCGCTGGGCAAGCTGGCCGCCGAGAACCGTGAACTCGACTACCGGCTGGTCACCTCCGACCAGCAGGCCGCCCGCCGGGTGGCCGTCGGCACGGCCGGGATCCGCGTCGTCGAGGACACCGGTGCGCGGGACGACACCGAGCGGCTCGTCGTGCGGGCGCTGGTGCCCGCCCTCGACGAACTGGTGGTGGGCCTCGTGCACGCGGGCATCGCGGTGCGCGAGCTCACCCCCGTGGTGTCGCCCCTCGAAGCCGCGTTCCTCGCCCTCACCGAGCAGCAGGAGGCCGGTAGATGACCGCCACCACAGTCAACGACCGTGCCGCTGCCGCCAGTCGTGTCTCGGTGCCGCGTGGCTACCGCTTCGAGCTGGTCAAACTGGTCTCGCAATGGCGGATCCGCCTGCTGGTCCTCGCCTGCTGGATCGCACCGGGCCTCTTCGTCGCCGCGGTGAGCCGGCAGAGCACGCTCCCCTCCGACACCCTCTTCGGCCGGTGGATGCACGCCACGGGGTGGGCCGGACCGCTGGTGATGCTCGGCTTCGCGGGCACATGGGCGCTCCCGCTGCTGACCTCGGTGGTCGCCGGCGACGTGTTCGCCTCCGAGGACCGGCTCGGAACCTGGCGCCACCTGCTCGTGGCGGTCCGCTCACCTCGACGGATCTTCGTGGCGAAGGCGCTGGCCAGCCTCACCGTCATCCTGCTGCTCGTGGCCGGGCTGGCCTGTTCCAGCACGGTCGGCGGGGTCGTGGCGGTCGGCAACCGGCCGCTGGTCGGCCTCGACGGCCACCTGCTGGCGCCGGGGGACGCCGCCATGAAGGTCCTCCTCGCCTGGGTCTGCGTACTCGCCCCGACGCTGGCCCTCGCCGGGATCGGACTCCTCGGGTCGGTCGCGCTGGGGCGGTCCCCGATGGGACTGCTGCTGCCCGCGCTCGTCGCGCTCGCGATGCAGCTCGCCCAGATGCTGCCGCTGCCCGTCGCCGTGCGCCTCGCCCTGCCCAGCTACGCCTTCATCGCCTGGAACGGACTGTTCACCAGCCCGACACAGCCCGGTCCGCTGCTGATTGGCATCGTTGTCAGCCTGGTGTGGGCCGTGCTCGCGACCGCGCTGGCCCATCTGCTCTTCCTGCGGCGCGACTTCACCAACCTGACCTACGACGGCTCCGGGCGCCGCGCGGTCACCACCGGATTGCTGCCGCTGGCCGGACTGGTCGCTCTCACGGTCGCGGTCGTCGCCGTGGCGACCCCGTCCGTGGGTTCCGGCATCCAGCAGGACAAGGTGCAGCGGTCCGTCGCCACGGCATTCGCGCACCTCTACCGCTTGCAGACCGACGAACTCAACCGCCCCGCCGTCACCGAGGCGCGGTTGCGGACCACGGCCGCGTGCAACAAGGGCGCCGGCCGGCGCGCGCCCGAAGGTCCGGGCAACGACTGGCGGTGCGTCGTCTCCTGGCACCTGCCCGGCGTCCAGGTCACCGGGCAGGCCGTCTACCAGCTCGATGTCACCGCCGACGGGCGGTTCGTGGCCGACGGCGACGGACCGAAGGAAGTGAACGGCTACTTCCTCGTGCGGACCGCGACCGGGGACGCGCCGAACCCCTTGTGGCAGTTCGACGGGAACGTCGAACTGATCTCCGGCCCATGACGCTCCCTGACACCCCCTGATCTCCACCCCCCGACCTCCACCCTCCCCCGAAGGGACAGCTCCATGCAGGTAACACGGCAGCGTCGGATCAGTGAGAAGGAGCAGGTCAGCCTTTTCGGCAGACGCGTCGGTCGCCGGACCTTGCTGGTGACGGCGGGCATCGCGGTCGCCCTGGCCGTCACGGGCACCGCGGTCGCCTCGACGCACCAGTTCGGGACCCAGCAGGTCGGCCAGGTCACCGACGACGGCCAGGTCGTCGCCGCGGACCAGTACATCGCCCCGTACGGCGACCGCACCGTCATCAACGACGGCAAGATCATGTCGTCCTCGGTCAGCCCGGACGGCACCCACCTCGCGGCCTCGGTCGCCGACGGTGACGCGTCGCTGGTCATCATGGATCTGGGGACCGGGCAGGTGAAGCAGAAGGTCGGCACCAAGACGGTGGACGACCTGCGCATCAGCAACGGCTCCGTCGGCCAGGAGGGCCCGGCGTACTCGCCCGACGGCAAGCAGCTCTGGCTGGGCCAGAGCGACGGCTACACCAAGTTCACCGTGAACGCCGACGGCACCCTCTCCAACCCGACGGCCGTCTCCATCCCGGCCGACGGCTCCAAGCACGCACTGGTGGGTGCGGCGGTGTTCTCGGCCGACGGCTCCACCGTGTACTCGGCGGTCAACGGCCAGAACCGGGTGGTCGCCATCGACGCGGCGACCGGGACCATCAAGCAGAGCTGGGCCGTGGGCAACGCCCCCCGTGGCATCGCCATGGTCGGCGACAAGCTCTACATCAGCAACGAGGGCGGGCGTCCGGCCGAGGCCGGCGACACCACGATGAACTCCTACGGCACCCAGGTGCCGGCCGACCCGGACACCGGTGCCGCCACCACCGGCACGGTCAGCGTGATCGACCTCGCGGACCCGACCGCCGCCGTCCAGAGCATCGACGTCGGTCTGCACCCGACCGCGGTGTACGCCAAGAAGGGCGCGGTGTTCGTCACCAACACCGCCGACAACAGCGTGTCGGTCATCAACACCGCCAAGGACAAGGTCGTGCAGACCGTCGCCACCCAGCCGTGGCCGGAGGCGAAGGTCGGCTACGAGCCCGACGCGGTGACGCTCACCGACGACGGGCGCCTGCTGGTGACGCTCGGCCGCGCCAACGCGGTCGCCGTCTACCGCTACACCTCCCCGCAGCAGCCGGCCCGTTACGTCGGCCTGCTCCCCACGGACTACTTCCCCGCGGAGATCGCCACCGTGGGCAAGGAGGTGGTCGTCTCCAACACCCGTGGTGTCGACGCCCGCCGCCCCACCACCAACGCCGGGCACGGCACCCACGACACGACCTCCAGCCTGACGCAGTTCACGCTGCCGGACGACAGCGTCATCAGGTATCGGACGGCCAAGGTCTTCAAGCAGAACGGCTGGACCCCCGGCTCGGTCAAGTCGGCCAAGGGCAAGAGCCACGCGAAGCCGCTGCCTGTTCCGGCACGGCTCGGCGACCCCTCGACGATCAAGCACGTCTTCCTGCTCGTCAAGGAGAACCGGACCTACGACCAGGTCTTCGGTGACATTCCGAACGGCAACGGCGACTCGTCGGTCACGCAGTTCGGCGAGAACGTGACGCCGAACCAGCACGCTCTGGCCGAGCAGTTCGGACTGTACGACAACTTCTACGACGTCGGCACGAACTCCGCCGAGGGCCACAACTGGCTGATGCAGTCCGACAACCCGGAGTACACCGAGTCCTCGGCCGGTGAGTACACCCGCAGTTACGACACCGAGGACGACGTTCTCGGCCACCAGAGGACCGGCTTCATCTGGAGCGGTGCGCAGGCGGCCGGCAAGTCGGTTAAGGACTACGGTGAGTTCCAGTCGATCGAGAGCAAGCCGGCGGACGCGACCTGGCAGAACCTGTACTGCGACGCCAAGAACATGGAGGCGACCGGGCAGCCGACCCGGTACCCCATTCAGACGGGCTCGGCGATCCCGTCGCTGAACAAGGTGTCCGTGCCCGGCTTCCCGATGTTCGACCTCAGCGTCCCGGACATCTACAAGGAACAGATCTGGAAGCAGGACTTCGAGAAGAACGGTCCGGCGAACCTGAACATGTTCTGGTTCTCCAACGACCACACCGGTGGTCCGGCGAGCCCGGCCGCCGAGGTCGCGGACAACGACCTCGCGGTCGGCAAGATGGTCGACACCATCACGCACAGCAAGTACTGGAAGGACTCGGCGATCTTCGTCGTCGAGGACGACTCCCAGGCCGGCCTCGACCACGTCGACGGCCACCGTGCCCCGGTCCAGGTCATCAGCCCCTATGCCCAGCACGGCACCGTCGACAGCCACTACTACTCGCAGATCACGATGATCCGCACCATCGAGCAGATCCTCGGGATCCACCCGATGAACCAGATGGACAGCGCGGCCACCCCGATGTTCGGGGCGTTCACCCCGAAGCCGAACTACACGCCGTTCACGGCGCAGCCCAACCGGACCTCGCTGACCCTCGGTCTGAGCACCCAGCCCTCCTGCGGCTCGGACGATCCCGCACCGCAGGACGCAAAGGCGGCGCCCGCGCCGACGTCCGTGACGGTGCCGGCGGCCGAGCGGAAGGTCGCGGCGCAGTGGAAGACCTGGGAGTCGCACCAGCGACTGACCGGGACCAAGGCGGTGCCGGACTTCGCGAACCCGGAGCAGATGAACCGCCTCACGTGGTACGAGACGCACAACTGGACCAAGCCGTACCCCGGCGACAGCAAGATCTACGCGCCGAACGACGTGCCCGGCGCCTACCTCCCCTCGCCGGAGTCCGACGGCTGACCTGACCCGCCCCCTGAATTGCCCCTGGTCGGCGTCACCGCCGGCCAGGGGCATCTTCGGTCCCGGGCTGCTCAGTCGGCCGTCCGCAGCAGCAGCTTGCCCGTGGAGGTGCGGCCGCCCATCAGCCGGTGGGCCTCGGCCGCGTCCGACAGCGGGAACTCGGCGGTGACCGGGAGGGTCACGGTGCCGTCGACGACCGTACGGAAGGCGCGTTCGGCGAGCGAGCGCAGCGCCTCGGGCGCCGTCCGGGCGAGGGCGAGGATGGAGAAGCCGGCGACGGAACGGCCCAGCGGGTAGAGCTCGGGCTGCCCGACGTGCCACGGCTCGGCTCCGCTCGCGTTGCCGAAGGACACCAGGCGTCCGAAGACGGCCAGGGCGTCTAGCCCGCTGCGCAGGGTGTCGCCGCCCACGGGGTCGAGTACCAGGTCGACGCCCCGGCCGGCGGTGGCGCGGCGGACGTCGTCGAGGAAGGTGTCGTCGGTGAACACGTCGTCATAGCCGTGCTTGAGAGCGTGCCCGGCCTTGGCGGAGGACGAGACCACGCCGTACACGGCGCCCGCGCCCGCCGCCCGGGCCAGCTGCCCGGCCGCCGTGCCGATGCCTCCCGCCGCGCCGTGGATCAGCACGCTCTCTCCGGCGCGCAGCCGCCCGACCTCATGGAGCAGGGCGTGCGCGGTCGGCAGTACGGTGGGCAGCGCGGCCGCGGTCCGCAGGTCCAGGCCCTCGGGGAGCGGGAAGACCGTGGCGGTCTCGGCGACCACGACCTCCGCGTAGGCGCCGCCGTTGACGAGTGCGACGACTTCCTGCCCCGGACGCAGCCCTGTCACGCCGTCACCGACGGCCCGGACTCGTCCCGAGACCTCGAGGCCGGGCCGGAAGGGCAGGGATTCGACCCGGTACCCCTCGGCGCGTGCCTTGAGGTCGGCGAAGTTCACGCCGACATGGGCGGCGTCGATGGTCACCTGGCCCGGCCCCGGCTCGGGAACGTCGGCCTGGACGACCTTCAGCACCTCGGGGCCGCCGTACTCCTGGAACTCCACTGCGCGCATAGCGGAACGCACCCTCCGACGATGTTCAACGAAAAGCGAACACTGGCACCGTACGACGTTCGTCGAACACTGGGCAAGCGGCATTGAACCTCCTCGCTGTGTGCGACGTATGAGTCACCGCGGGTGGCGCGGGGTCGCCCGACCGAGAGGAAGGGCCGAACAATTTCCTTATTATCGAGCCGTGCCGTCAGCATCGAGTCCGACGACGCGGCCCTGGTGCGGCAGGCGGACGGGACGGGCGGCACCCACGGCGGCACCCGCGGCGGCGGCCATGTGCCGGGCCTGGACGGGCTGCGCGGTCTGGCGGCACTGTATGTGGTTCTCTTCCACTGCTGGCTGCTCGCCTTTCCCGGCTTTCCGAAAAACTCGGGGCCGCCCTGGCTGGGCTGGCTGATGTACGGACGCCTCGCCGTTGTCTTCTTCCTCGTACTGTCCGGATTTTCGCTGGCCATCTCCCCGGCGCGCGGTGGTTGGCGGCAGGGCGGGGTCCTCCGGTTCTTACGGCGCCGAGCCTGGCGAATCCTTCCGCCGTACTGGGCCGCACTCGCGTTGAGCGTGGTGATCGGTTACTTCGTGGTGCCCGCGTCGCATCATGGGCCGCCGAACATCAGAACGGTTCTCGTGTACGGCCTCGTCGCCCAGGATGTCCTCACGGCTCGCACGCCGAACGGTGCGTTCTGGTCGATCGCCGTGGAGGCGCAGCTCTACCTCGTCTTCCCGCTGCTGCTCCTTGTCCGGAGACGGCTGGGGGCGGTACTCCTGGTCGGGGGTGTGACGCTGCTGGTCGTCCTGCGCGGGCTGTTGGCCGACAACGCGTTGCCGGACGAAGGTGACAACTGGCTGACCCCGAATCTCGCGCCCGTGTTCGTCGCCGGTCTGGTCGGCGCGGGAATCATCGTCGCGGGAGAGAAGGTCCGACGCATGCCCTGGCACTGGCTCGCCGCTCTGGCCGCCGTGCCGGTGATACTGCTCATCGCCGTCCAAGGATCGGCCTGGACGACAAAGCACTACTTCTGGATGGATCTCGCCGTCGCACCGGCCATGACGATGTTTCTGGCGGCGATCGCCACCGGGCGGCCGGCATGCGTGATGCGACTGCTGGCCATGCGGTCCATGCGTAGCCTCGGTGACTTCTCGTACAGCCTTTACCTCATTCATCTGCCGATCGTCATGGTCGTCGTCCGGAAGATCGCCCCGCAGTACGTGTCGGCCGGACTGCCCACGTTCTGTTTCACGTTGGTCCTGGGGCTGCCCGCTTCGGTGCTGTCGGCTCGGCTGTTCGCGCGGCTCTTCGAGCTTCCCTTCAAACGAAACCGGTCCTGGAAGTCCATGCTCTCGCCGGCACGTTCACGCTGACCCACCGGGCCCCATGCGGTCTTGGCCGTGTCCGCGTCACTGCGGTACGGTCTGTCCGATATTGACGACGGCGAGACGGAAGCCGGTGGGAATCCGGCACGGTCGCGCCACTGTGTGCCAGACGCCCTCCGGGGCGTCCGGCGAGTCAGACCCGTGGCCGTCGTCCTGTGCACCACCGAGATGGGACGCGAACTCCCAGAGGAGGCACTGCCATGGCGCAGTCCGTCGCCCAGCCGACAGCCACCACTCCCGCCATCCCCGCCAAGCTGCCGCTGAAGGCGATAGCCCCCTGGGCGGTCTTCTTCGGCATCCTGATGCTGGTCCTGCTGTACTTCGTCGGCGCCGAGCAGGGCGCCACCTCCGTGCTCAACGGCACGGACGTCCACGAGTGGGTGCACGACGCCCGCCACCTGCTCGGCTTCCCCTGCCACTGACGCGAGGGACGCCGCACGCCCATGAATTCCGCAACGGTAAGAAATCTCCTCGTGCGGGGCATGCTCGCCGGCCTGGCCGCCGGCGTGCTCGCCCTGGTCGTCGCCTACCTCCTCGGTGAGCCGAATGTCGACAAGGCGATCAGTTTCGAGGACGCCCACTCCCACGAACACGAGATGGAGGTCGTCTCCCGCTCCCTCCAGTCCACCGCCGGCCTCGCCACCGGCGTCCTGGTCTACGGGGTCGCCTTCGGCGGCATCGCCGCGCTCGCGTACTGCTTCGCGCTGGGCCGGATCGGCCGCTTCAGCCCACGGGCGACGGCTCTGCTGCTGTCCGGCTGCGCCCTGCTCGCCGTGTACGTCGTCCCGTTCCTGAAGTACCCGGCCAACCCGCCGTCCGTCGGTGAGCCCGACACCATCGGCAAGCGGACCACCCTGTACTTCCTGATGATGCTGCTCAGCATCCTTCTCGCGATCGGAGCCACCCTCCTGGGCAAACGCCTGGCGCCCGCTCTGGGCACCTGGTGGGCGACGGTGGCCGCGGTGGCCGCGTTCGTCGTCGTGATCGGACTGGCGTACGCGTTCCTGCCGGTCGTCAACGAGGTGCCGAAGGACTTCCCGGCCACCCTGCTGTGGCGGTTCCGCCTGTCGGCCCTGGCCGTCCAGACCGTCCTGTGGGGCGGATTCGGCCTGCTCTTCGGCGAGTTGGCCGAGCGGCAGCTCAATCCCGAACCCGCGGCGGCCCGGTCCGGGCGGACGGCTCCCACCCCGAACTGAACGCTTCCGGGACACGGGAGGGAGGGTCTCAGCGCGCCGAGACGGTGGCCGACGCGGCCAGCGGCTGCCCGAGCCGCAGATTCCACCGTCCGGCCCGCCCACTGAGCTCCGTGGCCGTCAGCGGCGGTACGTCCAGCCGCCAGAAGGCGGACGCGGGCAGGCCCAGTACGTGAACGGCCGCGGCCCGTACGACTTCCGGCTCGACCACGGCGAGCGTACGGCCGTCCGTGTCCTGCGCGGTGTCCAGCCAGTGCCCGACCCGCTCGCACACGTCCCGCACCGACTCCCCGCCGTGTCCTGCCCAGCCGGGATCGGCGAGCCAGTGGCCCACTGCCTCCGGCTCGGCCGCCGCCACCTCGTCAAGGGTGCGGCCTCGCCAGCGGCCCACGTCCAGACCGCGCAACTCCGGCGTCTCCACGACGTCCAGGCCGAGCGCCGCCGCCGTCTCCCGGCAGCGCGCACCCGGGGACGTGGCCACCCGGGCCGGCGAGGGCAACGACCCGGCCGCCGAGCGGGCGCGGGCCGCCCCGGCGTCGTCCACCGAATCGCCGTCGTAGAAGCGGGCCTGGCGCAGCGACGGGCTCGTCGCGGCCGAGACGAAGGTGACGCGGCTGGTCACGTGGCTGCTCCTCCTGCGGTCGGCATGGGACGCGGATCGCCTGCCTCGGTCGCGAACATAACAGGCAGGTGTTCTACCGCGCGCCGGCGGCGTGACGAGGAGGCCGCCGACGATGGTGCGGACGGGGGTTCAGGTCGCGCAGGACGTCGGCGGGGCAGTGGGCGGGGCCCTGGTCCCAGACGGTGAGGTCGGCGAAGCGACCGGGGGTGAGGGTGCCGCGCAGGTCCTCCTCGCCCGTCAGCCGGGCGACGTTGACGGTGTGCAGGGCGAGGGACTCTTCGTAGGTGATGGCGTGCTCGGGGCCCCGGACGCCGATGACGGTCTGCCGGGTGGTCATGCCCCAGACGGAACGCATGGCGCCGAACTGGCCGACGGGGAAGCCGGATCCGGTGCTGACCTGCGTGCCCAGGTCGAGCCAGCCCCGGGCCGGGAAGAGCCGGGCCACGCGTTCCGGGCCTCAGAAGCCCTCTTCCACCTCGGCGCTGTCGTGCAGCAGTGGCTGCCGGATGGTGACGGGGATGCCCAGGGCCACGGCACGGGCGCGCTGTTCGGGGCCGGCCAGGCCGCCGTGCTCCATCACCAGCGTCCCGGCGGGCAGGCCCGGGTTGCGCCGGAGGACACGCTCGTAGACGTCCAGCAGGACACGGACCGCGCGGACGGCCTCGGCCAGCGCGTCGGGCAGGTCCTCCACCTGGGCCGCGCTGGTCATACCGAGCGCCGAGACGAGGACACGGACCGGTGCTCAGCGCGCCGGCCTCGCGGGCGGCCAGCATCGCCGCGTAGTCGTCGAGGGAGTACCGCGCAGTCGCGCACGGTGCCGATGCCGGTGGCGGCGTACTGGCTGCTGGCCAGACGCAGTCCGGCGATGCGCTGGGCCCGGTCGGGGGCGGGGAACAGGCGCTCCACCAGGCCCAGGGCGTTGTCGATCAGCCTGCCGTCGAGCTTGCCGTCGGCGTCGCGGCCGATGACACCGCCCGGCGGTACGGGGGGCTCGGGAGTGGTCCTGGCCCGCTGCCGGATCAGGTCCAGGAACTCGGGGATGGTGCGGGCCTGGTGCACCGGAACGTCGTGCGCGCCGAGCGCCGCGTGGATCAGGCGGGTGTGGGTCTGGGAAAGGGCCGTGATGCGGTCACCGCGCACGGCCAGTACCCGCTGCGGGGCCTGGCCGGGCAACAGTGTGTGCACCGCGTCGGCCCGGATCACAAGATCGGCTCCGTGATCAGAAAGTACGCCATGCCCGGCCTGTTCCGTGCCGATCATGCGCCAATCCGCCGACGCGGCGGGCCGTCGGATCGTGCCCTCGTCCTCGTCATACGGAAGCCACGACCTGGCCGGACATGACCTCGGGAGGGTTGGGGAGCAGCGGCGCGAGGTTGTCCCGTACGAAGACCGCTGCCTTCTTGATCGATTCGTCGGCACCAGCCTCGTTCTCGAAGACGCTGGTCGAGACCATGACTCCGTTGCCGGCGTCGACCCAGTAGTAGGCCAGGAGACCCGGGATCTGACGCATGAGCGGCACGAACCCCTCGCTCACCCGACGCCCAGCCTCGGCCGGGTCGGTCACCCCTGAGTACCTTCTGATGGCTGCGTACACGGCTGTTCTCCTCGTGGGTCGGGGCATCTGCTGCCCAGACGCCGTACCCCCGCCGAGGTGTGCGCCCCCTGCGAGTCGTCCGGCAAGCACCGGAAGAGCTGACCGTTCGGTGCTCCGAATGGCGGCCTGTGCCCCCTTCCGGGAGCCGTGTGGGGCAGGTGGGAGGATGCTTGGCATGGACATCCGCCGTAGAAACAACGTGACGGTCGCCGGTCCCGCCGGCGCGCCGGTGGTGGTACTGGCGCACGGGTTCGGCTGCGACCAGAACATGTGGCGGTTCGTCGCGCCGGCACTGACCGATCGGTACCGGGTGGTCCTGTTCGACTACGTGGGCTCCGGCCGCTCGGACCTGTCGGCCTGGAGTCAGGAGCGGTACTCCTCGCTCGACGGCTACGCCCAGGACGTGGCCGACGTGTGCGAGGAGCTGGACCTGGAGCGGGCGGTGTTCGTGGGGCACTCGGTCAGCGCCATGGTCGGGGTGCTGGCGGCGCAGGCGGCGCCGGAGCGGATCGGGGCGCTGGTGATGGTGGCGCCGTCGCCGTGCTACGTCGACGACGACGGCTATCGCGGTGGCTTCAGCGCGGAGGACATCGACGAGCTGCTGGCCTCCTTGGAGTCCAACTACCTGGGCTGGTCCTCCGCCATGGCCCCGGTGATCATGGGCAATCCGGAACGGCCGGAGCTGGGGGAGGAGCTGGCCAACAGCTTCTGCGCCACCGACCCCGACATCGCCCGTGTCTTCGCCCGCACCACCTTCCTGTCCGACAGCCGGGACGACCTGAAGAGCGTGAGTGTGCCGACGCTGGTGCTGGAATGCGCTTCTGACGTCATCGCGCCCCGCGAGGTCGGCGCCTACGTGCACGCCGCGATCCCTTCCTCCCGCCTGGTCACCCTCGACGCCACCGGACACTGCCCCCAGCTGAGCGCACCGGAAGCCACCACCCGGGCGATCCTCGACTTCCTGGAGACCCGGCCGTGATGTGCCGCACGGACGGCGTGCCCGAGCCCCCCGGCACCGGCGACGAGGCGGCCACGTACGCCGCCTTCACCGCACTCCTCGAGGACAGTGCCGAAGAACTGTACGAGTCGGCACCCTGCGGCTATCTGTCCACCCTCATGGACGGCACCATCGCCAAGATCAACTCCACCCTGTTGGACTGGCTCGGCCTGGAACGCGCGGCCGTGGTGGGACGCAGGCGCTTCGCGGACCTGCTGAGCGTCGGCGGCAAGCTGTACCACGAGACGCACTTCGCGCCGCTGCTGCACATGCAGGGCGAGCTGAGCGGCATCGCCCTGGAGATGAAGACGGCCCAGGGCGACCGGCTGCCCGTGCTGGTCTCCTCGGTGGTCAAGCACGGCACCGAGGGCGACCCCCTGCTGATCCGCACGACCGTCTTCGACGCCTCCGACCGACGCGCCTACGAGGAGGAGCTGCTACGCCGCCGCCAGGACGCCGAACGCGCCCGCGCCGAGGCCGAACGGGCACGTGCGGAGGCGGAGCAGGCCCGCCGGCAGGCCGAGGCCGACAGGGAACGGCTGGCCGACGCACTCGCCGTACTCCAGAAGTCCCTGCTGCCCGACACCCTGCCGGCCCTGCCCGGGCTGGAGACGGCCGTCTACTACCACACGGCCTCTCCCGACCAGCTCGGCGGCGACTTCTACGACCTGTTCCCCATAGACGGCGACCGGTGGGCCTTCTTCCTCGGCGACGTGTGCGGCAAAGGCCCCCAAGCCGCCGCCCTCACCTCGCTGACCCGCTACACGCTGCGCGCCGCCGCCCACCACAACCCCGAGCCCGAAGCCGCGCTGACCACGCTGAACACCGTCCTGCACCAGCGGTACACGGCCGGCGGCGACCCCCGTTACTGCACCTGCGTCTTCGGCATCCTCGAACCCGGCACCGACGGCCGCACCACGGTCCGTCTCGGCTCCGGCGGCCACCCGCCGGCGCTGGTCCTGCGCGCCGACGGCCGGGCCCATTACCTGCCCACACCAGGCGGCCTGCTCGTCGGCGTCCTGCCCACGGCCCCGTTCGCCACGGCCACGACCACCCTCGCCCCCGGCGACACCCTCCTGCTCTACACCGACGGCCTCACCGAGGCCCGAACCGGCCCCACCCGCGACAGCCTGTACGGCGAAGAAGCCCTGCTCGCCTTCGTCGCCGCCCATGCCCCGGCCACCCCGCACACGGTGATCACCGCGCTCACCAAGCTGCTCGAAAGCCTCCGCGACGGCCTCGACGACGACACCGCCCTGCTCGCCCTCGGCGTCCCCGCCTTCCGGTCCCATGCCCTCCCGACACCGAATCACCCAAGATGACCCCGCTGAACATCACCCCCGGCGACACCGAAACCGGACCCGTCCTCCACGTGGCAGGTGAACTCGACCACGCCCGGGCCGCGGCCCTGCGGCGGCACATCGAGCACCTCGCCCTGGAGCCGGGCCAGTGCCTGACCCTCGAACTGTCCGGCCTGGAATTCTGCGACTCCACCGGCATCACGACCCTGCTCGCCGCACGCCAGCACGCCCAGGCCGCCGACGCCGACATCGTGCTGGCCGCCGTCCCGCCCGCCCTCCTGCGCGTACTCACCATCGTCGGCCTCGACCAGGTCTTCACGCTGAGAGGATGAGCAGCAGTGCGGCCATGGTGGTGAAGCCGGCGCACACGGCGACCACCATGCCGACGCAGCGCCGCCGCAGCACCCGGTAGCGGTGCTCGTACTCGGCGCGCAGCGACACGCACCGGGCCGCGACCCGTTCGAGATCCGCACGGGCGCGGTGCAGGCTGTCGGCGACGTACCGCCGCTCGACGTCCTCACGTTGCGCCGTCGTCAGCCATTCCAGGGGACCGGTGAACTCCCGTGCCCGCTGCTCCGCCTCCGCGATCCTGGCCTGCCACAGCAGGTATCCCTCCACCTCGTTGCCGAGGTCCCCGCCCGCTCCGGGCTGCGGCCGAGGCGGACCGCTCACCCGTTCCCTCGGTCGATCGTGGTCCGGACTCCGCCGGCCTCCTGTTCCGCCATCGCGATGTCGGGGTGGTGCAGGTCGAACGCCGGGGACTCGCTCCGGATCCGCGGCAGGGTGACGAAGTTGTGCCGCGGCGGCGGGCAGGAGGTCGCCCACTCGAGCGAACGGCCGTAGCCCCATGGGTCGTCGACGCCGACCGGCTTGCCGTACCTGGCCGTCTTCCACACGTTGTAGAGGAACGGCAGCATCGACAGGCCGAGCACGAACGAGCCGATCGACGAGACGGTGTTCAGAGCGGTGAAGCCGTCGGCCGCGAGGTAGTCCGCGTACCGGCGCGGCATCCCTTCGGCGCCCAGCCAGTGCTGGACCAGGAAAGTGGTGTGGAAACCGACGAACAGCGTCCAGAAGGTGATCTTGCCGAGGCGCTCGTCCAGCATCCTGCCGGTGAACTTCGGCCACCAGAAGTGGAATCCGGCGAACATCGCGAACACGACCGTACCGAAGACGACGTAGTGGAAGTGCGCCACCACGAAGTAGGAGTCGGACACCTCGAAGTCCAGCGGTGGTGAAGCCAGGATGACGCCGGTGAGCCCGCCGAAGAGGAACGTGACGAGGAAGCCGGTCGCCCACAGCATCGGTGTCTCGAAGGAAAGGCTGCCCTTCCACATGGTGCCGATCCAGTTGAAGAACTTCACTCCGGTCGGGACCGCGATCAGGAAGGTCATGAAGGAGAAGAACGGCAGCAGCACGGCGCCGGTGACGAACATGTGGTGCGCCCACACGGTGATGGACAGACCGGCGATCGAGATGGTCGCGGCGACGAGACCCATGAACCCGAAGATCGGCTTGCGGGCGAAGACCGGGATGATCTCCGTGACGATGCCGAAGAACGGCAGGGCGATGATGTACACCTCCGGATGGCCGAAGAACCAGAAGAGGTGTTGCCACAGGATCGGGCCGCCGTTGGCCGGGTCGTACACGTGGGCGCCGAACTTGCGGTCCGCCTCCAGGGCGAAGAGCGCGGCGGCCAGGACCGGGAAGGCGAGCAGGACCAGGACACCGGTCAGCAGCACGTTCCAGGTGAAGATCGGCATGCGGAACATGGTCATGCCGGGCGCGCGCATGCAGATGATCGTGGTGATGAAGTTGACGGCGCCGAGGATGGTGCCGAAGCCGGAGAAGGCGAGGCCCATGATCCACATGTCGGCGCCGATGCCCGGGGTGCGGATGGCGTCCGACAGCGGGGTGTAGGCGAACCAGCCGAAGTCGGCCGCACCGTTCGGGGTGAGGAAGCCGCCGACGGCGATGGACGAGCCGAAGAGGTACAGCCAGTACGCGAACATGTTCAGCCGGGGGAACGCCACGTCGGGCGCGCCGATCTGGAGCGGCATGATCCAGTTCGTGAAACCGGCGAACAGCGGCGTCGCGAACATCAGCAGCATGATCGTGCCGTGCATCGTGAACGCCTGGTTGAACTGCTCGTTCGAAAGGATCTGAAGGCCCGGCTGGGCCAGCTCGGCGCGCATGAGCAGCGCCATGACACCGCCGATGAGGAAGAACGCGAACGACGTCGTCAGATACAGCGTGCCGATCGTCTTGTGGTCGGTGGTCGTCAGCCACTTCACCACGACATTGCCGGGTTGCCTGCGCCTGACCGGCAGCTCGTTCGCGTACGAGTCCTCAGCCGTCGGGGCACCCGGGGGTTCGTTGAGAATGCTCACAACTCGTCCGTCTCCCACTACTCGCCGCCCGGCGGCGCTTGGCGTCAGTCACGCGCCATCCTGGCCGTGCGGGGGGCGGGCGTAGCACCCGGATCGGTCGACGTGCGGCCGATCGAATGACGGATACCCCCAGACGGAGCTGTGTGCGGGAGCCCGCCTCGGTCTCCCGCACACCGGGCCGGGCGTCACCGTCGTCGTGACCCGGGTCATGGCGGGTTTCCGCGGCACCGAGCCGAATCCGAAGCGCACGGGCGGGTCGACGGGCGCGGCCGCACCGAGGTCCCGTCCCTCGAACACCGCGCACACCGCGCGGATCGGGCGCAGGTCCCGCGCGCCGTAGCACTCGTGGCGCCCGGCACCGGCACTCCCGCGGGTGCGCACGCCGGACAGCAGGATGCGGGCGGGCCGGTCCGTCAGCGCGCACCATGCCGGAAGGCGGGCGAGCGCACCGGGGACGGCACGCAACAGCAGCCCGAGAAGCCCCCGACGGCCGGTGGTGAAGCGCAGGCCGAGCGGCCCCGCGGTGACGTCCCACGCGCCGTCCGTGACGCGCACGTCGACGGGGACGACACGTACGCTGTCGAAGGCATAGGTGCCGCTGATGAAGTCCGCCGTCCTCCGCGTGGGGGCGAGCAGCAGCCGGGTCCCGTCGGCCCGTTCGAGCATCACGTCGCTGAACGGCCCGAACGGCGAGCGCAGCCAGGTGCCGAGGACGATGCGGGTTCCGGAGGTCGTGCCCATGCCCGCGATCCAGCCGTCGAAGCGCAGCCGCGTCACGGCGTGGTGCTCTCGCTGCCGATCAGGTCGGTGACCGCCCGCAGACCTCCTTCGCGGAGGGCGGCGCGCTGCCGGTCGGCCCCGGTGCCGTGCTGGAGGAGCCGGTGCATCAAGGACGTGACCTGCCGGGTGTCGCCGGCCGTGTCGAGTGCCGGGGTGATGTGCCGCTGGAGCTCGTACAGCACGTCGCCGGCCCGGCGCCGGCCGCCTCCGGGATCGATGAGGGTGTTGCTCAGACCGTGACGGGCCGCGTGCCACATGGCGGCCTGGAGCAGCTCCGGGGCACACTCCGGAACGGGAGCGCCCACGGTCGCGTCCGCGAGGGCGATCTCCGCGAGGGCCCGTACGATCCCGGCGAACATGACCGCCTGATCCACGCGCAGCTGAACGTCCAGGCACCGCACTTCGAGAGTGGGGTACCGGTCCGACAGGCGGGCCTGCCAGTACAGCTGACCGGTGTCGGAGATCAGGCCGCTCTCCATGAGCTGGAGCACCCGCCGGTCGTAGTCGGCGGCGTCGCGGAACAGCGGAGGCACACCGCTCACCGGCCAGCGGTTGAAGATCACCGTGCGCCAGCTGGCGAAGCCGGTGTCGTGGCCGTCCCACAGCGGCGAGTTCGCCGACATCGCCGTCAGCGTCGGCAGCCAGACCCGGATGCGGTCGAGAACCTTCACGCCGGCCTCACGGCTGGGCACGGCGACATGCACGTGCATGCCGTTGACCAGCTGCTCCACCACCAGCTGCGGCGCCTGCACGGCCATGGCCCGGTACCGGGCCCGCTCGGTGACGGCCACCGGACGGCCGTGGCGCAGCGGCGGTGTCCCACAGGCCGCGATGCGGCACCCGTGCGCCTCGGCGGCCGCCCCGACGGCGTGCCGCAGGCGCAGCAGGTGCCCGCCGACCTCCTCCAGGGTGGCGCACACCGGCGTGGCCACCTCGACCTGCGCCTGGAGCAGCTCGCACTGCACCTCCCGGTCGGCCGTGACCGACGCCAGGCCGGCGTCGACGCGCACCTTGTCCGCCCGGGGCACGGGCAGGCCCGTGACCTGGTCGAGCAGCAGGTACTCCTCTTCCACACCGATCGTCGTCATCGGTCACCCTCTGTTCCGCACCTCGGGAAGGGATGCACGCTCGTCGGATGGTCCGAGTGCCCGCGTCCGTTTCATTGCAAAACCTGCCTAAAGGTCCGATGCCGGTGATGGTGGAGGAAGAAGCCCTCGGGCCGGCCGGTGGAAGGAGTGAGTGCGATGAGCCGAGCGGAGCGGGGCCCGGAGTGGGCTGATCGCCCGGAGGACGGGGCCTCGGGCCCGAGCGGGCTGCTGGATCTGCTGGGCGTCGCCGCGGTGCTGCTGGAGGCCGACGGCCGGATCGACATGTGGAGCCCGCAGGCCGAGGAACTGTTCGGCTACCGCGGCGGCGAGGCGGTCGGGCAGTACGCGGCGCTGCTGCTCCTGCACCCCGAACACCGGGAGGCGGCGATCAGGCTGTTCGGCGAGGTCATGGGGACCGGCCGCGGCTGGGCGGGCGCGTTCCCCGTCCGGCACAAGGACGGCAGCACCCGGTTGATCGAGTTCCGCAACATGCGGCTGACGGACCACACCGGCGAGCACTACGCCCTGGGGCTGGCCACCGACCGGTCCACGCTGCGGCAGCTGGAACGCAAGGTGGCCCTGTCCACCCGGCTGGTCACCCAGGCGCCGATCGGACTGGCCGTACTGGACACCGACCTGCGGTATCAGGCGGTCAATCCCGCACTGGCGGCCATGCACGGTCTCCCCGAGGCCGACCACGTCGGCCGGAGCTTCAGGGAGGTCCTGCCCGGTGAGGCCTTCGCGGGTGTGGAAGCCGCGATGCGGCAGGTCCTGGCCGGCGGCGTTCCCGTGGTGGACCAGCAGGTGGTCGGCCGCACAGCCGCCGGGCCGGACGAGGACCACGCCTGGGCGGTGTCGCTCTACCGGCTGGAGGACCACCGTGGGCACGTGCTCGGCATCGCCAACGTGGTGGTCGACGTCACCGACCGGTACCAGGAGGCCAGGAGAGCCGACCGGGCCCAGCAGCGCCTGCGGCTGGTGGCGAGCGGCTCGGCCCGTATCGGCACCACGCTGGAGGTGGAGCGGACAGCACGGGAACTGGCTGACGTCGTCGTGCCCGACCTGGCCGACATGGTCGCGGTGGACCTCCTGGACTCCGTCCTGAAGACGGGCCGCCCCGACCCGGGCGAGGAGCCCGCCCTGTTCCGCGCCCTCGCGGTGAAGACCGCCTATCCCACCGGCGCCGCCCAGGCGATCGTTCCGCCCGGCCGTCTCATCACGTACCCCGCCGGCCATCCGGCGGCCCATTGCATCCGCACCCGCCGTCCCCTCCTGCTCACCCACCTGGTCGGTGACGACCTCCTCCGTGTCGCCGCCGACCCCGATGCCGCCCGGCTGCTCGCCGAGGCCGGTGTCCACACCGACATGGCGGTCCCCCTCATCGCCCGGGAGCGGGTCATCGGTGTCATGGGCCTGGCCCGCGCCCGCAACCCCCAGCCGTTCGACGAGTACGATCTCGCCCTCGCCTGCGAACTGGCCTCGTCCGCCGCGCTGAGCATCGACAACGCCGTCCTGCACCAGCACATCCGCAGCGCCGCGGAGACCCTCCAGCGCAGCCTGCTCCCGCGGCTCTCGCCCTGCCACCCCGGTCTCGAGGTCGCCGCCCGCTACCGGCCCGCGCAGGCCTTCAGCGAGGTCGGCGGCGACTGGTACGACGTCATCCCCCTGGACGGCGACCGCACCGCCCTCACGGTGGGCGACGTCATGGGCAGTGGTATCCCTGCCGCCACCGCCATGGGCCGGCTGCGCACCGCCACCTCCACCCTCGCCGACCTCGACCTGGACCCCGCCCGGATCCTCACCCACCTCGACAAGATCACGCTGGGCCTGGACCCCTACTTCGCCACCTGTGTCTACGCCGTGTACGACCCGTCCGACCGCCGCCTGCACGTGGCCTCCGCCGGCCATCTGCCGCCGGTCCTCATGCGGGCGGGCCGGCCACCGGAACTCCTCGACCTGCCCACCGGCACCCCGCTGGGAGTCGGCGGCGTGCCGTTCCGGACCACCGTGCTGGACCTGAATCCCGGCGATCAACTGGTCCTCTACACCGACGGGCTGGTCGAAACCCGCAACGACCCCATCGACGAACGCCTGAACGACCTCCTGCGTCTGCTGTCACCGCCGTACTCCTCGACGGAGGAGATCTGCGACCGCCTCCTGCGGGAGCTCCGGCACCCGGACAGCCTCGACGACGTCGCGCTGCTCATCGCCCGTACGACCGGGCTCGGGTCCTGAGGCCACCGGTGGCGCGGCATCAGGCGGTCCGGTCCTTGCGCAGGAACCGGCGCAGCCGCCGCAGCGGCCACGTGTTGATCACATCCTCCGGGGTGAGCCATCCGCGTTGTGCCATGCCGATCCCGTAGCGGAGGCACGCGAGCTGGGGGATCGAGTGGGCGTCGGTGTCGATGGCGAACCTCGCCCCGAGACTCCTGGCGCGGAGGATGTCCTCGTCGCCCAGGTCGAGGCGGTCGGGCTGGGCGTTGATCTCCAGGGCCGTGCCGGTGCGGGCGCAGGCGGCGAACACCTCCTCGAAATCGGCGTCGACGCCCGGCCGTCTGCCGAGCAGACGGGTGGTGGGGTGCCCGATGATGTTGACGTGGGGGTTCTCGCAGGCGCGTACGATCCGCCGGGTCATCGCCCTGCGGCCGAGGTCGAAGTGGGAGTGCACCGAGGCCACGCACATGTCGAAGCCGTCGAGGAACTCCTCGGGCCAGTCCACCTCCCCTTCAGGACCGATGTTGAGCTCGGTGCCGTGCAGCAGCCGCATCCCGCGGTGGCGGCCGTCCAGTGACCGCACGTGCTCGCGCTGGGCGAGGATCTTCTCGTCGGTCATGCGCTGCATGTACAGGTTCGGTGCGTGGTCGGTCACCGCGCAGTACGCGTAGCCGCGCCCGGCGGCCGCCGCCACCAGCTCCTCCAGCGGGGCGAGGCCGTCGGTGAGGTCGGTGTGGGTGTGCAGGTCACCCCTGATGTCGTCCTCGGTGACGACCTCGGGCAACTCCCCGCGCAGGCCGGCTTCGATCTCTCCCCGGTCCTCGCGCAGCGTGGGCGGGATCCACGGCAGGCCGAGTCTGGCGTACACCTCGTCCTCGGACCGGGAGGCGACCCGCTTTGCGCCCTCGGCCTCGAACAGCCCGTACTCGGACAGCTTCAGCCCCAGATGGACGGCGATGGTGCGGGTGCGGATGTTGTGCGCCCTCGAGCCGGTGAAGTACTGCATTCCCGCGCCCCACGCGTCCGGTCGCACCACGCGCAGGTCGACCTGCACGCCCTTGACGGTACGGATCGAGGTCTTCTTCCGGCCATGGGCGATGACCTCGGCGGTGGAAGGCAGTTCGGTGAGGGCGTCCATGAAGGGGGCCGACCGGTCGGCGGCGACGAGGATGTCGATGTCGCCGATGGTCTCCCGCATACGGCGCAGCGAGCCGGCGTACGCGCACTGCTCACATCCGGTGAGCCGGGAGAGTTCCGCGACGATGTCCTCCGCGGCCTCCGTGGCGGTGCCCAGCGGGATCCGCCCCCCTGCCTGCCGCATCAGGGCGATGCCGTGCAGGATGTTCTCCTCGGTCCTCTCCCCGAAGCCCTTCAGATCGCGCAGCTTCTCCGCCCTGATGGCGTCGGCCAGTTCGCTCACCGAGGAGATGTGCAGGTCCTCGTAGAGCGCCATGGCCTTCTTGGGGCCGAGGGTGGGGATGGTGATGAGCTGCCGTACCCCTGCGGGAATCCGGGCCCGCGTCTCCTCGACCACCGTGACATGGCCGGTCCGGAAGTACTCGACGACCTTCTCGGCGATGGACTTCCCCACGCCCGGGATCTCTTTCAGACCCGCGACGTCGAGACGGGAGACGTCGGCGGGGTGGCCGGCGATCGCACGCGCGGCCTTTTCGTAGGCACGCGCCTTGAACGCGTCGCCTCCGGTGATGGCGATGAGGTCCGCGTACTCCTGAAGGAGCGCCTCGACCTCCTCGTTGGGCCGGACCATGTCTCCCAGTCTCCCGCAGATCCCGTCGAGCGTACGGATCCAGCCACCGCTTCCGTCTTCGGCCACTGCTCTGACGTGGTGTTTTACAGTGGCTTCCACCAGTTCCGGCGATGAACCTGAGAGGTATGCGCGAACATGCCGACCGAAACGTTTGAGTTTCAGGTGGAAGCCCGTCAGCTGTTGCAGCTGATGATCCACTCGGTCTACTCGAACAAGGACGTCTTCTTGCGGGAGCTCGTCTCCAACGCCTCCGACGCGCTCGACAAGCTGCGCCTGGAGAAGCTGTGGGACGACTCGCTCGACGCCGATGTGTCCGATCTGCACATCGAGATCGACGTCGACAAGGACGCCCGCACCCTGACCGTGCGGGACAACGGCGTCGGGATGTCGTACGACGAGGTCGGGCGGCTCATCGGCACGATCGCCAACTCGGGCACCGCGGAGTTCCTCCAGGAGCTGCGGGAGGCCAAGGACGCGGCGGGGGAGGAGGGGCTCATCGGCCAGTTCGGCGTCGGGTTCTACTCCGGCTTCATGGTCGCGGACGAGGTCACCCTGCTGACCCGCCGGGCCGGCGAGAGCCAGGGCACCCGCTGGACCTCGCGCGGCGAGGGCACGTACACGCTGGAGACGGCGGACGACGCCCCGCAGGGCACCTCGGTCACCCTCCACCTCAAGCCGGCCGACCCGGAGAACCAGCTCCACGACTACACCTCCCCGTGGAAGATCAAGGAGATCGTCAAGCGGTACTCGGACTTCATCACCTGGCCCATCCGGATGGTGCCCGAGAACTCCGCCGCGGCCGACGAGAGCGACGAGGCTCCGCAGGCCGAGACGCTCAACTCGATGAAGGCGCTGTGGGCACGGCCGCGCGACGAGGTGTCCGACGACGAGTACCACGAGCTGTACAAGCACATCGGCCACGACTGGCGCGACCCGCTGGAGACGATCCGGCTCCAGGCGGAGGGCACCTTCGAGTACCAGGCCCTGCTGTTCCTCCCCGCGCACGCCCCCCACGACCTGTTCACCCGCGACGCCAAGCGCGGCGTGCAGCTGTACGTCAAGCGCGTGTTCATCATGGACGACTGCGAGGCGCTGCTGCCGCCGTACCTCCGCTTCGTCAAGGGCGTCGTCGACGCGGCGGACCTCTCGCTCAACGTGTCCCGCGAGATCCTCCAGCAGGACCGCCACATCGAGATGATGCGGCGACGGCTGACCAAGAAGGTCCTGTCCACGGTCAAGGAGATGACGGCCAAGGACCAGGACCGCTACGCCACCTTCTGGCGGGAGTTCGGCGCGGTCCTGAAGGAAGGACTGGTCACCGACTCGGAGAACCGTGACGCCATCCTCGCCGTCGCGTCGTTCGCGAGCACGCACCACGACACCGAGCCGACCACGCTCAAGAGCTACGTGGAGCGGATGAAGGACGGGCAGGACGACATCTACTACCTGACCGGCGAGTCCCGGCAGAGCATCGAGAACTCCCCGCACATGGAGGCGTTCCGGGACCGGGGCATCGAGGTGCTGCTGCTCACCGACCCCGTCGACGAGGTGTGGGCCGACGCCGTCGGCGAGTACGAGGGCAAGAAGCTGCGGTCCGTCGCCAAGGGGCAGATCGACCTCGACGCCGAGGACGAGGACACCACCGACGGCGAGCGGGAGAAGCGGACCGAGGAGTACGCCGGGCTGCTCGGCTGGATGAAGGAGCAACTGGACGAGGACATCAAGGAGGTGCGCCTGTCCTCCCGGCTCACCGTCTCCCCGGCCTGCGTCGTCTCCGACGCCCACGACCTGACCCCGGCCCTGGAGAACATGTACCGCGCGATGGGCCAGGAGGTGCCGCGCGCCAAGCGGATCCTCGAGCTCAACCCGGACCACCGGCTGGTGAAGGGCCTCAACCAGGCGTACAAGGAGCGCGAGGACCGCACGGCACTCGCCGAGACCGCCGAACTCCTGCACGGCCTGGCGGTGCTCGCCGAGGGCGGTCAGCCCAAGGAACCGGCCCGCTTCGTCAAGCTGATGGCGGACCGCCTGGAGCGCGCGCTGTAACGCGGCTCCGCCAGGCATCGAGGACCCCGGGCGCCGGCCGCGGTCAGGAGGTGAGCCGTTCGCTCACCTCCCACAACCGCGCCGCCGCCTCGGGGTCCACCGCGTACGGCAGCACGCCGGGAAGCGGTCAGGAACTGGGCCGCTGACGCAGGGGGCCGAGGTCGCCTTCGAGGACGGTCTTGATGATCCGGGGGCGGTGCCAGAGCGCCAGGAGCTCGTTGGCGACGGCCACGGTCGGCAGGGGGTCCTGGTCGCCGTGCACCGTGATGGCGGCGGCCGACAGGCTTCGCGGGACGGCTCCCGCGTCGAGGAGGACGCGCCACTCCTGCGGACCGAGCTCCAGGAACTCCAGACCGGTGAGTTCCGCGATCTGCACGGGATCGGCGAGCGTGCCGGGGTACGCGGTGAGGGTCCGCAGACGCGGCAGCCCGATGACCGGGGCGAGGCTGAGCGGCTCGGCGTCCCACACACCGATGGACAGGACCTCCAGACCGGGGTGTGCGGCTGCCTCGACGCTCGGCAGGCTGCGGATGTTGACGTACGCCACCGCCGGCGGCTGGTCCGTGCGCGAGCCGCCACTTCGCTCGCTGAGCCGGTTCAGCACCAGGTCGGTCAGTGAATCGGCGACCAGTTCGGCGCCGGCGCTCTCCTCGTGGCCGATCATGATGATCTGCCCCCTGTGCCCACACGGGCCGGGCGTCAGATCGACCGCCAGCCGGTCGCCACCTCCGTTGTCCCCGAAGGCGATCCACCCGGGGGAGCCGACCAGGCCCTGCACCGCGGCGTCCGGCGGGGTGACGACCGCTTCCATCGCCGCGAACTTCCAACTGCAGTGCCGCGACGCCGCGTCGGCGATGTACAGGTCGTCCAGCGAGAAGAGCTCACAGCCGACCGCCCTGCATTCACGCTCGGGCGCCCCGTCGTCGTCGCCCCAGTTCTCCCACCGGGACCGTGTCACCCGGTAGAGCACTTTGAGCTCCTCGGGCAGCGGAACGCCGAGGCGCGCTTCCGCGGCGGCGATCTCCGCCTCCGTCGCGCCGACGGCGTCGGGCAGCCGCTCACGGAGCGTCCGCTCCAACAGTTCCGGATCCGCCGAAGCGGCCGGCACCGCTGCGGGCACCGGATCGGGAAGACACCGCCAGGGCTGGGGAAGAGCGCCCTCGACCAGTATGAGCGTCCCCGGGTGCGAGGTGCCGGTGCCGGGTTCCACGGCGGGACTCGGCGCGAACAGGCGGAGCGAGGTCTTCCCGGTCGGTGAGATCTTCGCCGTGAACGAGATGCCGTCGACACCGGCGTCCGCGAGCCCCTTCTGTACCCGCTCCACCGCCTCGAACTCGTCCCGCGCGTCCTCGACCTGGGCGGCGCGACCCGGCTGCGGCCGCGGTCGCCGCACGGGCAGGCTCCAGTCGTGCCGGCCGATGCGTCCCGCCACGCGGGCAGAGGTGGCGGTGGCCTGTCCCTCGGCGCCGCCTGCCCGGAGAAGCCGCAGCACGGGCGCCCAGGTCGCGAAGTCGTGTATCGAGGGCGGAGGAGGAGTCCGATCAACCATGCGCCGACCATACGGGGAGCCACTGACACCGAGGCCCGAGTCCCGCGACGGTAGGGGCTTGCCAAAGTCCGCGCGGCAGGTGATTGCCCGTCCCTGTCCACGGATACCCATGGGGTCGGGTAGGAGGGCCGGCAGCCGGGGGGATTCTTGACACGATCGGGGACCGGGCCTCGTGGTCCGCGACGGCGGTGTGCTCCTCCTGGCCGCGACCGTCGCGTCTCTGGGGCAACTCGCCTTACGGCCCTCCGCGTTCACCCTCGTCAGCGATCTGTCCGACCGTGATCCGGGCGGGCACTCCCGCGAGCGGTGGTTCGGCATCATCGGCTCGTTGCGTGCGGCGGGTTACGGCGTCGGCGCCGTCGTCACGGGCGTGGCCACGTCGGTGAAGTCGGGCCCGGTGTACCGGGGTGCGATCGGCGCCTGCGCCTGTCTGCTGCTGGCGGCCGCCGTGCTCCTCGAACGGGCGGTGCCGCGCAGCGCGGCTCCGCCTGCCCGGCCGGGCCCCGGGGAACGGGGGAGGACGGAGCGGAGCGGGCGCGGTTACCGGGTGCTGTGGGCCGACCGTCCCTACCTGGCGCTCGTGGGGCTGAACACGGGGTTCGCGCTGTGCAACGTCATGCTGAGCATCGCCTTCCCACCGTTCGTCGACCACATCCCGTCCATGACCTGGTTGGTCGGCCCGCTGCTGGCGATGAACACGGTGGTCCAGGCCGTGCTCCAAACGCCGGTCGTCCGTCTGATCCGGCCGTGTCTTGTTCTGTGCACGGCCCCTCCCGGGGGTGGTCAGGAACGGGTCCGGTCGATGCCGGTGGAGACGAGGACGCGTACGTCCCACGGGCCGAGGTCCAGCGCCGCGTCCACGGTGACGGGCGTGCCGTCGAGGACGTCGGAGAGGCGCACCGGGGCGGAGACGCTCGAAGGCTCCCAGCTCCAGTTGTGGACGATGTGCACGCGGCCCCCGTCGGGTGCGGTGCCGGTCGACGCGGTCACCGAGGCCGGCAGGTCGCCCCACGTGTGGCGGGCGGACGGGGCCAGCCATGCGGCCAGCGTCCGGGCGAGGTCCCGGCCGGGCACCGTGCCGACGTACGTGACCCGGCCCGCGCCGTGACGGCGGGTGGTGACCGCGGGCCAGCGGCCGAAGTGCGGGTCGTCGTACTCGACGAGGACCTCGGCGTCGGTGACGGCCAGGCCGTCCGCCCAGCGGGTCGCCGTGGCTCCTTCGGGCAGACCGAGCGGGCTGCCCGGCGTGGAGCGGACGGGCACGTCCCGTAGCAGGTTGCTGAATTCGTCGTACGAGACACCCGCGGCGCCGGTGAGACGGCCGGGGGCGGGTTCGGTGCGGGCGCGGGCCTCGTGGTCGGCGTAGCCGGTGCGCGGGCCGAGGACCAGATGGCCGCCGACGTGGGCGTAGGCGGCGAGCCAGTCCAGGGTCGCGTCGGCGGCCAGGTACAGCGCCGGTACGACCAGGACCGGGTGGCGCCGCACGGCCTCCTCGGGCGTCAGGCCCTCCCGTTCCCCGCTCGGGTCGTGCAGTTGGCGGGCGTGGACGATGCGGACCTGGCGGCCGGCGTCGAAGGCGCCCCGGTAGAAGGGGTCGAAGACGCGGTGGTAGGCGGCCGGGTCGGGTTCGCCGTCGGGCCTGGCCAGCGGCGGGTACTTCTGCATCAGCCACTTGCTCGGCGTCGAGTACACCATCGTGATGTCCGCGTCCGGTTCGAGACCGGCCACGAGCGCGCCCGCCGTCTCGAACTCGCCGCCCAGGCGGGCGAGTTCGGCGTAGGCGCGGCCGGGCCGTGAGGCGTGGGGCAGGATGCCGCCCCAGTAGGTCTCCGCGCCGAAGTGCAGCGTGTGCCAGTGCCAGTACTCGATCATGCGGGCGCCGCGCGCGACGAGCGCCCAGGCGGCCTGGCGCCACTGGCCGTCGTAGGCGGGCCTGTTGTCCCACGGGAAGCCGATGGAGCCGGCGTTGGTCTCGGTGACCAGGAACGGCGCCTGGCGGGAGGAGAACATCCAGTCGGCGGTCTGGTGGAGCGCCCACACGCCGGTGGTCTTCCACATCTGCGCGTGGCCGTCGGGGGTGGGGTCGGGCAGCAGCAGGCCGTCCTGCATGTCGTAGTACGGGTTGCCGGCGGCGATGTCGAGGCGGTCGGTGAGCTCGTCGTCCTCGACCCCGGGGCGGGTGTAGGAGATGCAGGTCGTGACGAACTGCTCGGGGCGGGCGTACTCGCGGACGATGTCCGCCTGCCAGCCGATGAACTCGGTGACCTGGCGGGCCTGGAACTCCCGCCAGGCGACGTCGTACTGGGGCTGGGCGTTGCCGTCCGGCGTCCACAGGTCCGCCCAGGTGGACAGCCGGTGCGACCAGTAGCCGGCACCCGCCGGCCGGCCTCCGTCAGCGCGCGGACCAGGCCGATCGCCATGTCGTCGTTGGCGGCGAAGACAGCGGTGACACCGGCGTCCTCGGCGAACTCGCGTCCCGCCGCGTACCCGGACGCGGCCGACCAGTCGCCCGCGACGACCGGGGGCACGTCCCTGCCGCTCGACGTCCAGCGCGAGGTGCTGGACCAGTCCCAGGCAGTGCCAGCCGGACGGCAGCACGGGCCGTCGCAGCGCCTCCGAGTCGAGCCCGTCGAGGATGCCGAGCACGTGGCGCCGCTGCCCGTCCAGAACCCTGAGAAGCGCACGGACCTGACCGTCCGGAGCCGTTGGCCTCACATCTTCCCTCATGACCACTTGCGGTACCCCAATCTCCCAGTTCCTGACGTCTCGTGCCGGACCTCCCGCAGTCACGGGAGGGGGCGTTCCCACGTGCAGACGACGCGGCGAGGCAGAACTCATCGGTCGTGGGGGAGGGATCCGCACTAGGATCGACACCCGTGATCGCTGATCTGCAGTGCGTGGTGCTGGACTGCTCCGACCCCGCTGAACTCGCCGAGTTCTACCACTCGCTCCTCGGTGGCACCGTCAACCAGCCGGACCGGCGGTGGGCGGTCGGCGAAGCCTGGGCCACTTTGCACACGGCGTCCGGCCTCGTCCTGGCGTTCCAGCGGGTGGCGGAGTACCAGCCGCCGCTGTGGCCGGACCCGAGCCGGCCGCAGCAGTTCCACCTGGATTTCGGTGTCGCCGACCTGGACCGCGCACAGGAACAGGTAGTGGACGAGGGCGCCAGGGTGCTGGACGACGGTGCGGGCGGGCGGAGCTGGCGGGTATACGCCGACCCCGCAGGCCATCCGTTCTGTCTGGTCCGGCACTGAGGAAGATCGCTGAGGGGAGCGCGTGGTGGCGGAGGACGGTGCGGGCCGGACGGGCTTGTGGGCGATGGCGGACCTGGTGACGCCGATGGCGTTACGCGTGGTGGCGACCTTGCGGCTCGCCGACCACATCGCGGCGGGACTGCGGACGGCCCCGGAACTGGCCGCGGCCACGGACAGCGACGCCGACGCCCTCGACCGGCTGATGCGGCACCTCGCTTCGCAGGGGGTGCTCAGCCATGACACCTCCGGCGGCTACGCCCTGACGGCGCAGGGCCAGGAGCTGCGCAGCGACCACCCGTCCGGCCTCGCTTCGGTGCTGGACCTCGACGGCGCCGTCGGCCGCGCCGACCTGGCGTTCGTCCGGCTGCTGCACAGCGTGCGCACCGGCGAGGCCGCCTTCCCGGAGCAGTTCGGGAAGCCCTTCTGGGACGACCTGGCGGCGGACCCCGCGCGTACCGCCTCCTACGACGTCCAGATGGGCACCGACGCGGCCTCCTGGGCCAGGGACGTCGTTCCCGCCTACGACTGGGGCTCACTCGGCGACGTGGTCGACGTCGGCGGCGGCAACGGCACCCTGCTGGCCGCCCTGCTGCGCGCGTACCCGACCCTGCGTGGCACCGTCGTCGACCAGCCGGACACCGCGGCGGCCGCCCGCGACACCCTGGCGGCGGCGGGCCTGGCCGACCGGGGCGATGCCGTACCCGGTGACTTCTTCCAGGCCGTGCCGCCGGGCGCCGGGGGCTATCTGCTGTGCGCCATCCTTCACGACTGGGACGACGACGCGGCCCGCGCCATCCTGCGGCGCTGTGCGGAGGCGGCAGGGACGCGAGGCCGCGTCTTCGCCATCGAGAAGACCGCCGCCGACGGCGAGTCACCCGACACCGGGATGGACCTGCGGATGCTGGCCTACTTCGGTGGCCGGGAGCGCGCCGTCGGCGAACTCACCGACCTCGCGGCCCAGGCCGGGCTCCGCACCGTCGCGGTACACCGCGCGGGCCGCCTGGCCGTCGTCGAACTCGCCGCCGGGGTCCGGGCGCGTCCGTCAGCGCGGGGCGACCGGCAGTGAACCCCATCCGGAAGCGGGCGCCGGGGTGTGGTCCACGCCCGTCGACCGCAGGGCCGGGGAACCGGCGGCCGGACCGCACAGCGATGTGGCCGCGAACTTGTTGATGGCCTTGTCGATGGGGCCCGCGGGCACCGTGCCGTCCGGCGCGAGCTTGTCGTACTTCGACAGGTTGTAGCCGAGGGCCATCTGCCGCCGGCCGTCCGCGCTGGAGACGGCCAACGTCTCGGCGCCGAACACCACACCGTCATGGCCCCAGAACGTGCCGCAACCCGCGTCGTACCGTATGAGAGCCAAGCCGTAGTGCCCCACCACGCGGCCCTCGGCATCGGTCATCGGGACCGTCTTCTCCATCTCGGCGAGCTCGGCGGCGGGGATCAGCCGGCCCGTGAACAGCTGCCGGTAGAAGCGGTCGAGATCCGCCATGGTGGAGACGACCGCGCCGGCGGTTCCCGCCCAGGACATGTCGTAGACGCTGTAGTCACGCGGCGGGTCGATCAGCCCGTAGAAGGACTCGTACAGCTTGGCGTGCGGACCGGTGATGCGCGGGCCGGCGGGGAAGTAGGTGTGCCGCAGACCGGCCCGGCGGATGACGTTGCGCGTGATGTACCGCTCGGGGTCCTCGCCGGTGAGCTTGCCGAGCAGCAGCCCCGCGATGACGTAGTTCGTGTTGGAGTACGACCACTTCTCACCGGGCGCACCCGTCGGCGGGGCCTGCACTCCCATCCGGACCAGCCGCCGGGGGCCGATGTGCCGGAAGCGGTTCTCGTCCAGGCTGCTCGTGGACAGCGTCTGCAACGAGGGGAAGGCGTAGAGCACGTAGTCCCCGATACCGCTGGTGTGGTTCAGCACCATCCGTACGGTGATCCGGTCACCCCGCTCACCGGGGACGAGGCCGGGAAGGTAGCGGGACAGGGGTGCGTCCAGGTCGAGGCGTCCCGCGGCGACCTGCTGGAGCAAGGCGACCGCGGTCATCGACTTGGTGATGCTGCCGATCCGCTGCTCCATGTCCGGTGTCGCGGCACGGCCGGTGTCCCGGTCGGCGACACCGGCGGCACCGCGCCACAGGGTGTCACCGTCCCGCACGGCCGCGTAGGCGCCGTACATACCGGCGGTGTGGATGGCCTTCAGCGCATCGTTCAGGCGCGCGGGGTCCGTGGCCGGCCGGTGCGCGGCGGCGGTGACGGTCGAGTCGGTGACCGCCTGCGCCTGGGGAAGCGCGACAGCCGAGGTGATGAGGGCGGCGGCACAGGTAAGGGCAAGCCGGCGTGCTGAGTGCATGGTCGTCTGCACAGCCTCTCTGCGTGCGGGAAAGCGGGATGATCCGCACGGTGATCTTCGCCGGGCTGTGCCGAGGGGGCATCGTGCCCGGGAAGGAGTGGCGGTACTACCGGCGGACGAGCGGAATTCGGTCACGGACCAGGCCGGGCAGGTGCGCGATCCGCGGTGCTTGACCGCTGCTTCGGCCTCCGCGATGCTGTGTTGCGAACCGCGAGATGAGTGCCGTAATAAGCAACATGGCAGCATCTCGATCCTCCGTCGGTCAAGGAGTGGCCATGGCTCAGCAGGTCCGTGCTGTCGTCGCGCGAAGCAAGGGCGCCGCCGTCGGTCTGGAGACGATCGTCGTGCCCGACCCCGGCCCGGGTGAGGCGGTGGTCAAGATCGAGGCCTGCGGTGTCTGCCACACCGATCTGCACTACCGCGAGGGCGGCATCAGTGAGGACTTCCCCTTCCTGCTCGGCCACGAGGCGGCGGGGGTGGTCGAGTCGGTGGGTGAGGGCGTCACGGACGTGGCACCCGGCGACTTCGTGATCCTGAACTGGCGCGCCGTCTGCGGCCAGTGCCGGGCGTGTCTGCGTGGGCGGCCCTGGTACTGCTTCGACACGCACAACGCGAAGCAGAGGATGACCCTGACCGACGGCACGGAACTCTCGCCGGCTCTGGGGATCGGTGCCTTCGCCGAGAAGACACTGGTGGCGGCCGGTCAGTGCACCAAGGTGGACCGGGCGGCGTCGGCTGCCGCGGCCGGACTGCTGGGCTGCGGGGTGATGGCGGGCATCGGCGCGGCCATCAACACCGGCAACGTGGGGCGCGGTGACACCGTCGCCGTGATCGGCTGCGGTGGCGTGGGGAACGCTGCGATCGTCGGGTCGAACCTGGCGGGTGCGGCGAAGATCATCGCGGTGGACATCGACGACCGAAAGCTGGCCACGGCGAGCAGGCTCGGCGCGACCCACACGGTCAACTCCAGGGAGACCGACGCCGTCGACGCGGTGCGCGAACTGACCGGGGGGTTCGGCGCCGATGTCGTGATCGACGCGGTGGGCCGTCCGGAGACGTACCGGCAGGCCTTCTACGCCCGCGATCTCGCCGGGACGGTGGTGCTGGTCGGCGTACCGACTCCGCAGATGAAGCTGGAGCTGCCGTTGCTGGACGTCTTCGGCCGGGGCGGAGCGCTGAAGTCCTCCTGGTACGGGGACTGCCTGCCCTCACGCGACTTCCCGATGCTCATCGACCTCCATCTCCAGGGCCGCCTCGACCTGGACGCCTTCGTCACCGAGACCATCGCCCTGGACGAGGTCGAGAAGGCCTTCGAGCGCATGCACCACGGCGACGTCCTGCGCTCGGTGGTGGTCTTCCCGTGACCGGCGCCCGCATCGACCGCCTCGTCACCTCGGGGACCTTCTCGCTGGACGGCGGCACCTGGGACGTCGACAACAACGTGTGGATCGTGGGGGACGACGACGAGGCGATCGTCATGGACGCCGCCCACGACGCCGACGCGATCGAACGAGCCCTCGGCGGACGCCGCCTGCGCGCGATCGTGTGCACCCACGCGCACAACGACCACATCGACGCCGCACCCGAACTCGCGGCCCGGACCGGCGCCCCGGTCCTTCTGCACCCCGGCGATCTGCCGCTGTGGAAGCAGACCCATCCCGGCCGGATGCCCGACGGCGAACTGGCCGACGGGCAGACCATTTCGGTCGCCGGCACCGAACTGACCGTGCTGCACACCCCCGGCCACGCCCCCGGGGCCGTCTGTCTGCACGCCCCGCGCCTGGCCGCCCTCTTCAGCGGCGACACGCTGTTCGCCGGCGGGCCGGGGGCGACGGGAAGGTCGTACAGCGACTTCCCCACCATCATCGACTCGATCAGCGAACGCCTCCTCGGCCTTCCGGACGACACCGTCGTGCACACCGGCCACGGCGAGTCCACCACCATCGGTGCCGAGGCACCGCACCTCCAGGAGTGGATCGACCGCGGCTTCTGACCGCCCCGGCCGGGAAGCGGCCCTGCCCCGGTGACGGCCCCTCCAGGCCGCACCGGCGGCAGGGCCGCCGTCGCACTCGGCGACGCGCCTGCCCCACCCCTCACCTGCGCTTTCGAGGCCACTTCGGCACGTCCGGAAAGCGGTCTCCGGGTGCCGCGCAACCCGGCCTCCGAATGCCTTGACAACGCTTCAGAGCGGCCCGCAGACTGACGTTGCGCTAACCGCAATCCGTTTCGCTATACGCACCGAGGTGTCATGATGATTCCCGCGTGCCGTCTCGCGGATCTGCCGCGAGGCGAGGCCCACCGGCTCGACATCGACCCGCCCGTTTCGGTGTTCCACACCGATGACGGCGAGCTCTTCGCCATCGACGACACCTGCACCCACCAGGACGCCTCGCTCGCCGACGGCTGGCTGGAGGGCTGCGAGGTGGAATGCCCTTTGCACGCCTCCAAGTTCGACCTGCGGACCGGAGCCGTGGACGCGCCGCCGGCCAAACTGCCGGTCCGCACCCACGAGGTCGTCGTCGAGGACGGGACGGTCTACGTCCGGCTGTCCACCGACGCGCCCAACCTGCCGCCGTGCATCGCCGCCCGCCTGGCCGGAGGCCCCGCGTGAGGACCGTGGCCGTGGTGGGCGCCTCGCTGGCCGGTCTGTCGGCCGCGCGCTCGCTGCGGCAGCGGGGGTACGACGGCCGGCTGGTCGTCATCGGCGACGAGCGCCACCGCCCGTACGACAGGCCCCCGTTGTCCAAGGAGTTCCTGGCCGGCACCCTCGGCGAGGCGGATCTGGCGCTGGAGCGCGATGGCGAGGAACTCCAGGCGGAGTGGGTGCTCGGCGTCCGTGCCACCGGACTCGACCGTGCCGGGCGGGCCGTCCGGCTCGCCGACGGCCGCGAGATACACGCCGACGGCGTGGTCATCGCCACCGGAGCGGCCGCCCGCACCCTGCCCGGCACCGAAGGCCTCGCGGGGGTCCACGCGCTGCGCACCCTCGACGACGCCCGCGCCCTGCGGGACGAACTGGCCCGGGGCGGGCGGCTGGTGGTGATCGGCGGCGGGTTCATCGGCGCCGAGGTCGCCTCCACGGCGTACGCCCTCGGCCTCGACGTGACCGTGATCGAGGCGGCGCCGACACCGCTGGCCGGACCGCTGGGCGAGGCCATGGGCGGGGTCGTCTCCGCCCTCCACCTGGACCACGGCGTCCGGCTGCTGTGCGGGGTGGGGGTCAAGGGGCTCAGCGGGGAGCGCCGGGTGGAATCCGTACTGCTGGAGGACGGCCGCACCGTTCCCGCCGACACCGTCGTCGTCGGGGTCGGGGCGCGTCCCTGCGTCGAGTGGCTCCAGGGGTCCGGCGTCGCGCTCGACAACGGCGTGAAGTGCGGCGCGGACGGCCGCACCAGCGTGGCCGGGGTGGTCGCCGTGGGCGACTGCGCCAACTGGTACGACCCGCACACCGGGATCCATCGCAGGGTCGAGCACTGGACCGGCGCGCTGGAACGGCCGGACGCCGCCGTCGCCGCGCTGCTCGCGTGCGGTGCGACGCGGCCGGGCGTCCCCCGGCCGCCGTACTTCTGGTCCGACCAGTACGGCGTGAAGATCCAGTTCGTCGGGCACGCCGCCGGGGCCGACAGCGTGACCGTCGAGGAGGGCTCGACCGACGACCGCAGTTTTCTGGCCGTCTACCGGCGGGCCCGCCGGCCGGTCGCCGCGCTCGGGATGAACCAGCCCCGGCTGTTCACCCGCTGGCGCAAGCAGTTCGCCACCGCCGCCGCCGCGTCCTGACACCGGCGCCTGCCACATCCCCCGCCGCGTCGCGCATGACACGCGGCGTCGCCTCGAACAGGAGTGCCGCGTTGACCTCGACAAGCCTGCCGGACAGCCTGATCGCCACGCTTCCCGGCGCCGCCTACACGGACCCGGGAATCTTCGCCCAGGAGCAGGAGCGCATCTTCGAGACGATGTGGTTCTGCGTCGCACGCGCCTCGGACCTGCCGAAGCCCGGTGCCTTCCGCACCGTCGACGTGGGCCGCGAGAGCATCCTCGTCACCCGGGCCCGGGACAACTCGGTCCGCGCCTACTTCAACGTCTGCCGGCACCGCGGGGCCAAGCTGTGCACCGACGGGGCGGGCGAGGTCAAGCGCGCCTTCCAGTGTCCGTACCACGCCTGGACCTACGACCTCGAGGGCAAACTGGTCGCGGCCCCCAACCTCACCAAGATGCCCGACGTCGGCCGCACCGAGTACGGCCTGGTCGGCGTGGCCGTGCGCGAATGGCTCGGCTACGTCTGGGTGTGCCTGGCGGAGGACCCGCCCTCCTTCGAGGAGGACGTCGTCGGTGAGGTGGTCGCCCGCCTCGGCGACGTGGAGTCGATCGAGCGCTACGACATCGACAGCCTGGCGGTGGGCAAGCGGATCGTCTACGACGTCCACGCGAACTGGAAGCTCATCATCGAGAACTTCATGGAGTGCTACCACTGCGCCACGATCCATCCCGAACTCACCGAGGTGCTGCCCGAGTTCGCCGACGGGTACGCCGCCCAGTACTACGTGGGCCACGGCGCCGAGTTCGGTACGGAGATCCAGGGCTTCACGGTCGACGGCTCCGAGGGACTGGACCGTATCCCCGGGGTGTCCGACGAGCAGGACCGCCGGTACTACGCGATCACCGTCAAGCCGCAGGTGTTCATCAACCTGGTGCCCGACCACGTGATCTTCCACCGCATGTACCCGGTCGCCGTCGACCGCACGATCGTCGAGTGCGACTGGCTCTACCTCCCGCACGTCGTGGGCAGCGGCAAGGACGTCAGCCGGTCCGTGGAGCTCTTCGACCGGGTCAACCGCCAGGACTTCGACGCCTGCGAGCGCACCCAGCCGGGAATGAGCTCACGGCTGTACGCCAAGGGCGGCGTGCTCGTGCCCAGCGAGCACCACATCGGCGCCTTCCATGACTGGGTGCACGAGCGGCTCGGTACGCGCCGGCCGGAGTGACGCGGTGGCGGGTGTGACGCGGTGGCGGGTGTGCCCGTGGCCCGCGCGGAGGCCGTGCGCGGGCCCCACGGTGGTCGTGCTGTGGGCGCTCAGCCCAGGTAACCCATGCGGTGGCTGATCTCCTCCGCGCCCTTGACCAGCACCGGAGCCAGCTCGTGCATGCGCTCCTCGGTGAACCGGTAGGAGGGCCCGGAGGCGCTGATCGACGCGATGACCTGCCCGTCCCGGTCGCGGATCGGCGCGGCCATGGCGTGCAGCCCGATCTCCAGCTCCTCCAGCGTCCAGGCGTAACCACGCTCACGGGCCTCGGCGAGGTTCTTCTCCAGCTTCGCCTTGGAGGAGATCGTGTGGGGGGTCACCTTCTTCAGACCGGCGTCCGTCAGCAGCGAGGCGCGTTCCTTCGCGGGCAGGTGAGCGAGGATGATCTTGCCGCTGGAGGTGGCGTGCAGGGGAGTCAGCTGGCCGACCCAGTTGTGCGCGGTGATGGCGCCGGGGCCGCGCACCTGGTAGAGGTTGATCGCATAGTGCTCCTGCATCACGGCGATGTTGACCGTTTCACCGATCTCCTCGGCCAGGCGCTCACACACCGGACGCCCCTGCTGGGTGATGTCGATGCGTCCCGTGACGGCGCCCGCCAGGCGTACGATGCCGAAGCCGAGCCGGTACTTGCCGCGTTCGCCCGACTGCTCGACGAGACCGCGCGCTTCCAGGGCGCCGAGCAGACGGAACGCCGTCGACTTGTGCACCTCGATCTCGGCGGCCACCTCGCTCACGCCCGCTTCGCCGCGCTGGGCCAGGATCTCGAGGACGCTGATGGCCCGGTCGACGGACTGCACTCCGCCGGTCTGCGACCCGCTGCTTTCGGTCTCCGGACTGTAGTTGCTCATAGCGGAACTATACGCGCAGTAAACAACGCCCTTGCAAGTAACCCGACGGGAACAAAGACCTTACAAGTTGCGTGGTTCGCAACCTAGTGCGTATAGCGATACCCGCGCTAGCATGCCGCGCGTACCGATGGCGCGAGCGAGACGAGGCACCATGGCTCTCCTGCACTACGACTTCGTCATCGTCGGCGGTGGATCAGCCGGCAGCGCACTGGCGAACCGACTTTCCGCCGACCCCGCGAACCGGGTGCTCGTACTCGAGGCGGGCCGTCCCGACTATCCCTGGGACGTCTTCATCCACATGCCCGCCGCGCTGACCTACCCCATAGGCAGTCGCTTCTACGACTGGAAGTACGAGTCCGAGCCGGAGCCCCACATGGGCGGCCGCCGCATCTACCACGCCCGGGGCAAGGTGCTCGGCGGCTCCAGCAGCATCAACGGCATGATCTTCCAGCGCGGCAACCCCATGGACTACGAGCGCTGGGCCGCCGACCCAGGCATGGAGACCTGGGACTACGCCCACTGCCTGCCGTACTTCCGCCGGATGGAGAACTGTCTGGCCGCCGACCCCGACGACGAGTTCCGCGGCCACGACGGCCCCCTCGTCCTGGAGCGCGGGCCGGCCACCAACCCGCTCTTCACCGCGTTCCTGGAGGCCACCCGGCAGGCGGGCCATGCGCCCACGGACGACGTGAACGGCTACCGGCAGGAAGGTTTCGCCAAGTTCGACCGCAATGTCCACCGCGGACGGCGCCTGTCGGCGTCGAAGGCGTACCTCAAGCCCGCCAGGAAGCGGCCCAACCTCACCGTGCGGACCCGCACCCTCGTCACCCGCGTCCTCTTCGAGGGGAAGAAGGCCGTCGGCGTCGAGTTCCGGCGCGGAAAGGGCGCCCTGAAGCAGGTCCGGGCCAAGGAGGTCATCCTGTGCGGCGGCGCGATCAACTCCCCGCAGCTGCTCCAGCTCTCCGGCGTCGGCAACGCCGAGGAGCTGCGCGCCCTCGGCATCGACGTCGTCCACGACCTGCCGGGCGTCGGCGAGAACATGCAGGACCACCTGGAGGTCTACATCCAGTACGCCTGCAAGCAGCCCGTCTCCATGCAGCCGTACCTGGCGAAGTGGCGGGCCCCCTTCATCGGCCTGCAATGGCTCTTCCGCAAGGGACCGGCCGCCACCAACCACTTCGAGGCCGGCGGCTTCTGCCGCAGCAACGAGGACGTGGACTACCCCAACCTGATGTTCCACTTCCTGCCCATCGCGGTCCGCTACGACGGCTCCGTGCCCGCGGGCGGCCACGGTTACCAGGTCCACGTCGGGCCCATGTACTCCGACGCCATCGGCTCGGTGAAGATCAGGAGCAAGGACCCGGACGAACACCCGGCACTGCGCTTCAACTACCTCTCCACCGAACAGGACCGCCGCGAGTGGGTCGAGGCGGTCCGGGTGGCCCGGCGACTCCTCAGCCAGCCCGCGCTCGCCCCGTACAACGACGGCGAGATCTCGCCCGGCCCGTCCGTGGAGACCGATGAGGAGATCCTCGCCTGGGTCGCCAAGGACGGCGAGACCGCCCTGCACCCGTCCTGCACCTGCAAGATGGGCACCGACGAGATGTCCGTCGTCGACCCGCTGAGCATGCGGGTGCACGGGCTGGAGGGGCTGCGCGTGGTGGACGCGTCGGTGATGCCGTACGTCACCAACGGCAACATCTACGCGCCGGTGATGATGATCGCCGAGAAGGCGGCGGACCTGATCCTCGGCAAGGAGCCGCTGCCGCCCTCCGAGGCCGCGTACTACCGTCACCGTGACGCCCAGAAACAGGCCGGGTAGACCATGGGAGCCGAGGCCCTGCGGGCGCTGCTCGCCCGGGTCCGCCACGAAGTGCTGCCGGCGAGGCCGACCGAGGAGAAGGTCCTCGCCCATGTGCCCCGGGACGTCGTGATCGCGGTCACGGCGTCGCCCGTCAGGGGTCTGGAGCCGACGCTCGGCCTCACCGAGCGGCTCACGGCACACGGTCACCGCGTCGTCCCGCACGTGCCCGCACGGCTGCTGCGGGACGACGCGCACCTCAAGGAGGTCGCCGAGCGGCTGCGCGCGGCGGGAGTGGACGACCTCTTCGTGCCGGCGGGCGACGCCGACCCGCCGGCCGGGCCGTACGACGCGGCGCTGCCGGTCCTTGAACGACTGGGCGAGCTGGGCCGGCCCTTCGCGGACATGGGGATCACCGGCTGTCCGGAGAGCCATCCGCTCATCCACGACGACATCACCGTCCAGGCGATGCGGGACAAGCACGCGCACGCCACGTACATCGTGAGCAACCTGTGCTTCGATCCGCGCGTGCTCGGTGACTGGGTCGCCCGGATCCGGCGCCGTGGCGTGACGCTGCCCGTGTACGTGGGCGTCGCGGGACCCGTGCAGCGGGCGAAGCTGCTGTCCATGGCGACGAGGATCGGAGTGGGGGAGTCGACGCGCTTCCTCACCAGGCACGCCTCCTGGTTCCTGCGGTTCGCCTCACCCGGTGGATACGACCCGGGGCGACTGCTCGCGCGCGGCACGGACGCGCTCACCGGGCCGTCGGCGGGCGTGGCCGGCCTGTCGGCTGGGCGGCTGAATCGCAATCTGCCGACCCCTTGACGTGCGTCGGCCCGTTCCGCAAGTGTGTTCCACCACAAGAAATGAAGTGCATAATGCGCAACGCATTCGCTTCGAAGGGCGCGGCCGTGGCAGATCTGTACGTGGACGGACAATGGCGCCCCGCGGTGGCCGGAGGCCACCGGGAGATCCGCTGTCCGGCGGACGGCACGCTCGTGGCGACGGTCTCGGAGGCGACCCGCCCCGACACCGAGGCGGCCATCGCCGCGGCCCGGCGCGCCTTCGACGACGGCCCCTGGCCGCGCACCCCCGAGCGCGAGCGCGGCGCACTGCTGCTGCGCACCGCCGACATCCTGGAGCGCGACGCCAAGGAGTTCGCCCGCGCCGAGTCCCTCGACACCGGCAAACGCCTGGTGGAGAGCGAGTACGACATCGCCGACGTCGTCTCCTGCCTCCGCTACTACGGCGGCATCGCCGGCACCGGCGCCGGCCGGGTGATCGACACCGGCCGCGAGGACGCGCTCAGCCGGGTCACCTACGAGCCCGTGGGGGTCTGCGGACTGATCACCCCCTGGAACTACCCGCTGCTGCAAGCCTCGTGGAAGGTCGCCCCGGCACTGCTCGCGGGCAACACCGTCGTCCTCAAGCCCAGCGAGCTCACGCCCTCCACCTCGATCCTGCTGATGAAGGCCCTCGAAGAGGCGGGACTCCCGGCCGGCGCCGCCAATCTCGTGCTGGGCGCCGGAGCCGAGGCGGGAGCGCCGCTGGCCGTGCACCCGGCCGTCGACATGGTGTCGTTCACCGGAGGCCTGGAGACCGGGCGGCGCATCATGGCCACCGCCGCCGAAACGGTGAAGAAGGTCGCGCTGGAACTCGGCGGCAAGAACCCGAACGTCGTCTTCGCCGACGCAGACTTCGAGACCGCCGTCGACTTCGCGCTCACCGCCGTCTTCCTGCACTCCGGACAGGTCTGCTCGGCCGGCGCCCGGCTGGTCGTCGAGGACTCCCTCCACGACGCCTTCGTCGACGAACTGGTGCGCCGCGCCCGGCGGATCCGCCTCGGCGGCCCCTTCGACCCCGAGGCCGAGACCGGTGCGCTCATCTCGGCACAGCACCGGGAGAAGGTCGAGGCGTACGTAGCGGCCGGTCTAGCGGGGGGCGCCGTACTGCGCTGCGGCGGCGCGCGCCCGGACGACCCCGCACTGGGCTCCGGCTTCTACTACCTTCCCACCGTCCTCGACGAGTGCCGGCAGGACATGCGCGTGGTGCACGAGGAGTCCTTCGGCCCCGTGCTCACGGTCGAGCGCTTCCACGACGAGGACGACGCCGTCCGTATCGCCAACGACACGGAGTACGGACTCGCCGGAGCCGTCTGGACGCAGGACGCGGGCAAGGCCCAGCGGGTGGCGCGCGGGCTGCGCCACGGCACCGTGTGGATCAATGACTACCACCCCTATGTGCCGCAAGCGGAATGGGGTGGTTTCGGGCGCTCGGGCGTGGGCCGTGAGCTGGGGCCGACCGGCCTTGACGAGTACCGGGAGCCCAAGCATGTCTGGCAGAACATCCAACCCCGGCCGCAGCGCTGGTTCCGCGGCTGAACGCCGAAGAGAGGTCACGATGACCCCAGCACAGACCGAGGTGTCGCAGCGGCGCGACACGTCCCAGTGCCCCCAGGACCGCACGCCGGTCATCTCCGTGCGCCGGCTGTGGAAGGTGTTCGGGCCGAAGGCCGGCGAGGTGCCGGGTTCCGAGGAGCTGTGCGGGCTCACCCGCCGCGAGCTCATGGACCGCACCGGATGCACCGCTGCCGTACGGGACGTGAGCTTCGAGGTGTCTCCCGGCGAGGTCTTCGTCGTCATGGGCCTGTCCGGTTCCGGCAAGTCCACCCTGGTGCGATGTCTGACCCGGCTGATCGAACCCACCGACGGTGAGATCGTCTTCGAGGGCGAGGACATCCGCGGCGCCGACCCAAGACGGCTGCGTGAGATGCGGCGCAGCAAGTTCTCCATGGTCTTCCAGCACTTCGGGCTGCTCCCGCACCGCAGGGTCGTCGACAACGTGGCGTTCGGCCTGGAGATCCGCGGCATGGGCAAGGCGGAGCGCACCAGGCGCGCGCTGGAGGTCGTCGAGCTGGTGGGCCTGGCCGGATACGAGAACTCCTACCCCGACCAGCTCTCCGGCGGCATGCAGCAGCGCGTCGGCCTCGCCCGAGCCCTCGCCGGTGATCCCGACATCCTCTTCTTCGACGAGCCGTTCTCCGCGCTCGACCCGCTCATCCGCCGTGACATGCAGAGCGAGGTCATCCGCCTGCACCACGAGGTCGGCAAGACCATGGTGTTCATCACCCACGACCTCTCCGAGGCGCTGAAACTGGGCGACCGCATCCTGATCATGCGCGACGGCAGGATGGTCCAGTGCGGCACCGGCGACGAACTGGTCGGCGCCCCCGCCGACGACTACGTACGGGACTTCGTCAAGGACGTGCCCCGCGGTGACGTGCTCACCCTGCGGTGGATCATGCGTCCCGCACAGCCCGACGACGCCCTCGACGGCCCCGAGCTCGGCCCGGACGTCGTGGTGCGCGAGGCCACCCGGGCGGTGCTCGCCGCCGAAAAGCCGGTCAAGGTCGTCGAGCACGGCAAGCTGCTCGGCATCGTCGGCGACGAGGAGATCCTCTCCGTCGTCGCCGGTCAGGGCGGCGCCTGATGGCGGCCGTGGCCGACGCGACCACGGTGGTCGCGCCCCTGCGCAGGAGGATCACCCGGCCCGCGCTGGTCGCGGCGATCCTGGTCGGCTGGCTGGTGCTGTTCGCCGTGCTGCGCGGCCGGCAGACCCTGACCCTCGCGGCCGCCGACCTGACCGGTCTGCACCGCTGGCTGAACGACGTCAACGACTCCATCGGCGCCAACCGCAACTCCAACCCGGTCTTCGTGTACGGCTTCAACGAGATCCGACTGGTCATCGACAACCTGGTGACCTTCGTCCAGTCCTTGATCTCGCAGCCCTCCGACGGCCGCCCGGTCCCGCAGATCGGCTGGCTCGGCGTGGTCGGGCTCACCGGCTACGTGTCCTGGGCGGTGGGGAACTGGAAAGTGGCCCTGCTGGCCGTGGCGGGCTTCACCTTCTTCGGGTTGCAGGGCCTGTGGCAGGAGAGCATGGACACGCTGGCGCTGACCCTGTCGGCGGTCGTCGTGGCCCTGCTCATCGGCATCCCGCTCGGTGTGTGGGCCGGCCTGTCCGACCGGTTCAACCGGATCATGACGCCCTTCCTCGACTTCATGCAGACGATGCCGACCTTCGTCTACCTCGCCCCGCTGACGCTGATCTTCCTCATCGGAGGGGCCTCCGCGGTCATCACCACGGTGATCTACGCGGCGCCGCCGGCGATCCGCATCACCGCGCACGCCATCCGTTCCGTGCCCGCGACCACCGTCGAGGCGGCGGACTCGATGGGCACGACGAGATCGCAGCAGCTGCTGAAGGTGCTGCTGCCGATGTCGAAGCGGACCGTGGTCATGGGCGTCAACCAGACCATCATGGCCGCCCTGGCCATGGTGACCATCGCCGCCCTGATCGACGCGCCCGGTCTCGGCAAGACCGTCGTGCAGGCGCTCCAGTCGCTCGACGTCGGCACGGCCTTCAACGCCGGTCTCGCGATCGTCGTCATGGCCATCGTGCTGGACCGGGTCACCACGGCCGCGAGCGTGCGGGAGGAAGCGGCCCGGCATGCGGGCCACCGCTTCACCGCCTGGCGGCGACCCCTGCTGATCGCGGGCGGGGTCGCCGCGGCGGTCCTGGTGTACCTGTCGCACACCTACGTCTGGGCGGCCGAGTTCCCCGGCCAGGGCACTGTGGGCAGCCACATCGCGAGCGCAGCCGACACCGCGACCACCTGGTTGCAGGACCATCTGTCCGGCCTGACCAACGCCTTTAGGAACGCGATCAGTTACGGCCTGCTCAACCCGTTCCAGACACTGCTCACCGACTCCCCGTGGTGGCTGGTCGGCGCGGTCCTGGCCGGGCTCGGCGCGGCCCTCGGCGGCTGGCGCGCCGCGGTGATCGCCGGTGTGTGCGTCGGGCTGCTCGTCGGTACGGGGGTGTGGTCGGACGCCATGACGACCCTGGCCTCCACCGTCGTGGCGACGGCACTGGTGATGCTGCTCGGTGTCGTCTTCGGCGTCTGGATGGGCCGCAGCGCGCTGGTGGACCGGCTGGTCCGGCCCACCCTGGACGCCGCGCAGGTCATGCCGCCGTTCGTCTACCTCGTGCCGTTCCTCGCGCTCTTCGGTGCCACCCGCTTCACCGCCATCGTCGCCGCCGTGGTGTACGGGGCGCCCGTCGCGATCAAGATCATCGCGGACGGGGTGCGGAACGTGCCCGAGACCACCGTGGAGGCGGCCACGTCCGCCGGGTGCAACACCTGGCAGATCATCACCAAGGTCCAACTGCCGATGGCACGCAGCGCCCTGACGCTCGCGACCAACCAGGGTCTGATCTACGTGCTGTCGATGGTTGTTGTGGGCGGCCTGGTGGGGGCCGGCGCCCTCGGCTACGACGTCGTGGCCGGCTTCTCTCAGGGAGAGCTGTACGGCAAGGGGCTGGCGGCAGGACTCGCCATCGTACTGCTCGGAGTCATGTTCGACCGGATCACTCAGGCTGCGGCGCGACGCACCAGGGCATAAAGGAGCGCGACACGATGGCAAGACACTGGCGGACCGGCGCGGCGGGCGTGGCCGTCCTCGGCCTCACCCTCACCGCCTGCGGCGGGGCGAAGGTCGGCGACAGCTCCTCCGCGGGCGGCTCGGGGAGCTCGGGCAAGTGCGGCACGTTCAACCTGGCCGTCAACCCATGGGTGGGCTACGAGGCGGACGCGGCGGTCGTCGCGTACGTGGCGCAGAACGACCTCCACTGCACGGTCAACAAGAAGGACCTGAAGGAAGAGATCGCCTGGCAGGGCTTCGGCACCGGCGAGGTCGACGCCGTCCTGGAGAACTGGGGTCACGACGACCTGAAGAAGAAGTACATCACCCAGCAGAAGACCGCCGTGGAGGCCGGCCAGACCGGCAACAAGGGCGTCATCGGCTGGTTCGTGCCGCCGTGGCTCGCGAAGGCGCACCCGGACATCACCGACTGGAAGAACCTCGACAAGTACGCCGACCGGTTCAAGACCTCGGAGTCGGGCGGCAAGGGCCAGCTGCTGGACGGCGACCCGTCGTACGTCACGAACGACGCGGCGCTGGTGAAGAACCTGAAGCTGGACTTCAAGGTGGTGTACGCGGGCAGCGAGACCGCGCTCATCCAGTCCTTCCGCACGGCCGAGAAGAACAAGCAGTGGATGATCGGCTACTTCTACGAGCCGCAGTGGTTCCTGTCCGAGGTGCCGCTGGTGAAGGTGAACCTGCCCAAGTACACGACGGGCTGCGACGCCGACGCGGCGAAGGTCGCCTGCGACTACCCCGTCTACGACCTGGACAAGATCGTCAGCGCGAAGTTCGCCAAGTCCGGCAGTCCGGCCTATGACCTGGTGAAGAAGTTCAACTGGACCAACGACGACCAGAACACCGTGGCCAAGTACATCGCCGTGGACAAGATGTCGGACGAGGCGGCGGCCAAGAAGTGGGTGGACGCCAACCGCGCCAAGGTCGACGCCTGGCTCAAGTAGCCCTGGATCAAGGTCGGACGGACATGCCCGGCGGGCGGTGCGCACCTGTGTGCACCGCCCGCCGGGCATCGCCGTGTCCGGGCCGTGTTTCCCGCCGTCTTCCGACGTCACGGACCCCTTGACACCCCTCCTCGGCGGCAGGCACATTGAGTTGCGCAACCTGAAGCAAGTTGCGTACACAGCAACTGAACCGGTTTCGAGTTCGGAGGTTGGGCGATGGCGGGACCCCGAGTGGTCATCATCGGAGCGGGCGTCGTGGGAGCGGCCCTCGCGGACGAGATCTCCGCACGCGGCTGGACCGAAGTGACCGTGGTCGACCAGGGCCCCCTCCCGGCCACCGGGGGCTCGAGCTCGCACGCCCCGGGCCTGGTCTTCCAGACGAACCCCTCCAAGACGATGACGGAGCTGGCCCGCTACACCGTCGAGAAGTTCTGCTCCCTCGACGTGGACGGCAAGCCCTGCTTCCTCCAGGTCGGCGGCCTCGAGGTGGCGACCAGCCCCGAGCGCCTGGCCGAACTGCACCGCCGCCACGGCTGGATCACCGCCTGGGGCATCGAGGCGCGGCTGCTCACCCCCGACGAGTGCGTCGAGCGGCACCCGCTGGTCGACCGCGAGCGGGTCCTCGGCGGTCTCCTCGTCCCCACCGACGGCCTGGCCAAGGCCGTGCTCGCCGTCGAGGCGCAGATCCGCCGGGCCACCGAGCGCGGCGTGACCTTCCTGGCCCGCCACGAGGTGCTGGACGTCCTCCAGAACGAGGGCGAGATCACCGGAGTCCGCACCGACCAGGGCGAGATCCCCGCCGACATCGTCGTGTGCTGCGCCGGCATCTGGGGCCCACGGATCGCCCGCATGGCCGGGATGAACCTCCCCCTCACCCCGCTCGCCCACCAGCTGGCCTGGACCGGGCCGGTACCGGCCCTCGCCGGCCAGACGGAGGAGGCCGTCCGCCCCATCCTGCGCCACCAGGACGCCGACCTCTACTACCGCGACCGCTTCGACGCCATCGGCATCGGCTACTACGGACACCGCCCGATGCCGATCTCCGCCGACGACATCCTCTCCTTCGACGAGGCCGAGGAGATGCCCTCCGTCCTGAAGTTCACCGAGGAGGACTTCGAGGACGCCTGGACCGAGACCCGGTCCCTGCTGCCCGCCACCAGGGAGGCGAAGATCGAGGAGGGCATCAACGGCCTGTTCTCCTTCACCACCGACGGCTACCCGCTGCTCGGCGAGTCACCGGACGTCAAGGGCTTCTGGGTCGCCGAGGCCGTCTGGGTCACCCACTCCGCGGGTGTCGGGCGGGCCATGGCCGAATGGCTGGTCGACGGCCACTGCTCCTCGTTCGACCTGCACGAGTGCGACGTCAACCGCTTCGAGCCGCACCAGCTCTCCCCGGAGTACGTCCTGGCCCGCGACTGCCAGAACTTCGCCGAGGTCTACGACATCCTCCACCCCCTCCAGCCGTCCGGGAAGCCGCGCCCGATCCGCACCAGCCCCTTCCACCGCCGCCAGCAGGAGCACGGCGCGTTCTTCCTGGAGGCGAACGGCTGGGAGCGCCCCCAGTGGTACGAGGCCAACGCGGGACTGGTCGAAGGCCGTGACATCCCCACCCCCAACGACTGGGCCGCGCGCTACTGGTCGCCCATCGTCGGCGCCGAGGCCCAGGTCACCCGCGAGACCGTCGCGATGTACGACATGACGGCCCTCAAGCGCCTGGAAGTCAGCGGCCCGGGTGCCGGCGCCCTCCTGGAGCGGCTGTGCACAGGCAAGGTCGCCAAGTCCGTCGGCTCGGTGACGTACACCCTGCTCCTGGACCACGACGGCGGCATCCGCAGCGACATCACCGTCGCCCGCCTGGCCCGCGACCTCTTCCAGGTCGGCGCCAACGGCAACCTGGACCTCGACTGGTTCAGCCGCCACCTCCCCGCCGACGGCACCGTCCAGGTCCGCGACATCACCGCCGGCACCTGCTGCGTCGGCCTGTGGGGACCGCTCGCCCGCGAGGTCCTGCAGCCCCTCACCGACGAGGACTTCTCTGGTGACGGCCTGAAGTACTTCCGCGCCAAGCGCGCCCACATCGGCAGCGTCCCGGTCACCGCGATGCGCCTGTCGTACGTCGGCGAGCTCGGCTGGGAGCTGTACACCACCGCCGACCTGGGCCAGAAGCTGTGGGACACCCTCTGGGCGTCGGCCGAGCCGCTGGGCGGCATCATCGCCGGGCGCGGCGCGTTCAACAGCCTCCGCCTGGAGAAGGGTTACCGCTCCTTCGGTACCGACATGACCTACGAGCACGACCCCTACGAGGCCGGCGTCGGCTTCGCCGTCAAGCCGGACAAGGGCGACTTCATCGGCAAGGAGGCGCTGGAGCGGCGCAGGGCCGACGTACGGCGCATGCTGAGCTGCCTCACCATCGACGACCCGCGCGCCGTCGTCATGGGCAAGGAACCCGTGTACGACGGCGACCGCGCCGTCGGCTACGTCACCAGCGCCGCCCACGGCTACACGATCGGCAAGGGCATCGCCTACGCCTGGCTGCCCGCGGAACTGGCCACCCCCGGCACCACCGTGCACATCGGCTACTTCGACCAGCGCGTCGAGGCGGTCGTCGCCGCGGAACCCCTGTTCGACCCGACCATGTCCCGCCTCCGTGGCTAGCCCTGCAGAAGGGGTACCGCCGGTGACCGCACGCATCCTCGACGGCAGGGCGACCGCCGCCGGCATCCGCCGTGAACTCGCCGAACGGGTGGCCAAAGCGACCGCCACCACCGGCCGTCCGCCGGGCCTCTCGGCACCGTCCTGGTCGGCGACGACCCCGGCAGCCGCGCCTACGTCGCCGGAAAGCACCGCGTCTGCGCGCAGGCAGGCATCGCCTCCCTCCGCCGCGAACTGCCCGCCGTCGCGACCCAGCGGCAGGTCGAGGACGTCATCGACGAACTCGACGCCGACCCGGCCTGCACCGGCTACATCGTCCAACTCCCGCTCCCGCGCCACCTGGACGCGAACGCCGTCCTGGAGCGCATGGACCCGGCCAAGGACGCCGACGGCCTGCACCCCGTCAACCTCGGCCGGCTCGTCCTCGGCGTCGACGCGCCGCTGCCCTGCACCCCACGCGGCATCGTCGAACTGCTCCGCCGGTACGGGGTCCCGCTCGCCGGAGCACGCGTGTGCGTGATCGGCCGGGGCATCACCGTGGGACGGCCGATCGGGCTGCTGCTCACCCGCCGCTCCGAGAACGCCACCGTGACCCTGTGCCACACCAAAACCAAGGGCCTGGCCTGGCACGTACGCGAGGCGGACATCGTCGTCGCGGCCGCCGGCTCGCCCGGACTGATCACCAAGGACATGCTGCGCCCCGGCGCGGCCGTCCTGGACGTCGGCATCACCCGCGCCGGCCAGGAGCTCGTCGGCGACATCCACCCGGAGGCCGCCCAGGTCGCCGGATGGCTCGCGCCGATGCCCCAGGGAGTGGGACCCATGACCCGGGCGATGCTGCTCGCCAACGTCGTCGAGGCCGCCGAGAGGAACGCGCACACCGCATGAACGCGGCGGGCTCAGAGCCTGCGCTGTGCCGCTTCGACGCTGTCCCCGCCGCTGGTGTTGAACGCGATGGCGGCCTGCGGCGCATGGCGGCGGACGAGGTTCACGATCTGCTCGAAAAGGTGCCCCTATGGTTTTCGTCAAGCGGTGGCCGGGGTGGGCGGCTGGTAGAAGGTTCCGTCTCGGAGCATGGCGAAGAGGACGTCGATGC